>CALKGI010000040.1 GCA_938085045.1 uncultured Alteromonadaceae bacterium | reverse complement strand
TGTTAATCAATTCAGCTGTCACTATGTAATCGCTTGCTTTAAGCTCTATTGTGTTAAGTCAAGACTTGACCCGGTCGACTACAGTAACTTCCCAGACATTTACGTTTGTTTGTATGTGTGTTAGTTTCAATTTATCTAGTTAACGAACAAACAGGCATAGAACTTGGCTAATCAGGCTAAACTCCGCACATTATTTGAATCACTGGCTTCTCTATCGGTGCCGTTAGAAAGAACGTTTCATATTGCAATTACTGAAATCAAGAATGATGAAAGTATTTCTGAAAAATATAGAGAAGAGCTGCTAGGTTCTGTAAAAGCTCTGCTGTTTAATAGCTTGGAGCTTCATAGTTATGTCAGCACAAAGGATTCAAGTTTTGACATAATGAGCGAGGGAACCACTGAATATAATAAGATTAGAGATGCTTACAAAAATGCATTTCCAAGTGAAATTCATGGAAATATGAACTTACATGAGTACATCGAAAAACGATCTTAAAAGCAATCCGGTTGGTAGTATAAAGCCTCGGCATAATATTGACGAGTCAACCCCATTTATTATTTAAGATTTAAACAGCTCTCTAAACATGCGGTCGGGGTTCTTTAAAAAAGCTTTTGTTATTTGATATGCATCAGTGTCCTCATACTCCATACGATCAATGCCCTCATCAGATACTTGGTAAATTGAAGCATCTGGATAGGCAAGAAGAATTGGTGAATGTGTAGCAATAATGAACTGCGAGTTTTCTTTAGCAAGCTTATTAAGGGCAACCATGAATGTCATTTGTCTTGAGGGTGACAACGAAGCTTCTGGTTCGTCCAATATAAACAAACTTTCGCCCGAAAACCTGTTTAAAACTAAGCTCAAAAAAGATTCGCCATGAGATTGCTCATGTAATGACTTTCCTCCATAGCTTGGTAACAGTGACTTTAAGCCATACTTATTCAATTCATCTATATTGGAGGCAACATTATAAAAACTTTCGGCTCGATAAAAAAAGCCATCTTGAGGCTTTGATAGAGTAAAATCGAGTTTCAGATATTCATGTAGATCTGAGTGGGTTTGACAAGTTGAGAAGTTGAAATTTCGAGTACCACCTTCACTATTGAAACCAACAGCGATGGCTAAAGCTTCGATAATTGTTGACTTACCACTTCCATTTTCTCCGACTAGAAAAGTAACATTAGATGGAAATTCCACTTTATCAAATTTTGAAATTGATGCTATGTTGAAGGGATATTGATTCCAATTGTTAACCTTTGAACGGTTTAATTGCACTTCTTTTATAAACAATTATAAATGCCTGCTAAGTTTTAGGACAAGATGTTAATTAACGGTAACTTGCGATTTTGCTGAAGGGGAATGCTGTAAACGCCCCCTAGCAAAAACTTTGATCTACTTAATTATTTTGCTCGCTCGTTTCATCTTTAGATTTCTTTTCTGGCTCTTCTTGGTCTTCTTTTTTATTATTTTCATGTTCCATTCCATGATTATCATGAACATCAGGTAAATAGCCGTCAACATAGTTATCAATAGTTTCTTGTCTCCGCGCTCGTCTTTCTTCGAGGATTTCTTCTTCGGATTTTTCTTCATCGTCTTGTATATCGTCTAAAACAATCAAATCGACAATAGAATCGATTGCTTGTGCAGCCAGCAAAGACCCGCCATAAATAACAAGTTTGGGTATAGCTACAACGTCAGTCGGATCTGGCGTTACAGCATCTGCCGTCATAACGGCAATCACTACCCCGGTAGCACTCTCACCGTTGAGGTCAACATACTTATATGGATTATTATTCGCATAAGCATACCGGTTAAAACTATGAATATCTCTGAACGAAAGTGGATCATTACTCAAAAACCGCCCAAGTAACGGATCATAATACCGCGCCTGCATATAGTTCAAACCAGTGTCTTTATCCCACTGATGTCCCGTATAGCCAACGTTGGTATTATCCACACTTTGGCTGCCATTGCCTAATGATACTTGGGCTTCTGTTACACGCTCTTTACCTAAAAATATATAATCTGTAATGGTTTCGGTTTGTTGGTCCCATTGGTAAATCATTCGGCCTGATAAGTCGTAAATGCTGTAACGATGTTTGCCGTTTTTTGTGTCTTTGACTCGTTTGCCACTACCGTCATAAACATAAGTATGGCCACCTGTGCCAGTCACTTGACCTGCTTGGTTTCTTAGCAATTGCACACTGCCGGTGTTTGTTACTGCACCCTTTTTGTCGTAAGTAAAGCTGTAGTTCTTGGATTTACTGCCCGTCACGCTGGCTGAGTTTAAGCGTTTTGTGGTTGGGTCGTAAACATAACTCACCGCCATGCTGCCCATGTTTTTACTAGTGATATTGCCCATGGTGTCGTAGGTGAAATTGGCTGCGCCCCATTTACCGTTCGCAGAAGTTAGTCTGTCCAATCCATCGTAACCCATTGAAATACTGTAACTGATATCTTTGTGGTCGGTGATGCTGCTGGTATTGCCGTTAGCATCATAAGCGTATTGCAAGTGTGATAGAGCAGTGCTGCCCCTAAGCGTTTTAAGCTGTTCTGGCAGCTGACGATTGTTTAACGTTAGGTTGTATTTAAGCCCATTACCGTAGGTGAAATTGGTGAGTGTGCCGTTGGCGTGATAGCTTGCGCCCGTTGCAAATTCGCCTGCTTTGGTGGGTTGACCAAGGGCGTTTGGTGCATAGCTTATTTGTCTGCCCGATGGATAAGTGAGGGTTGATTGGTTGCCGAGCGAGTCGTAACCGTATTTCAGTGCAAAGGTTTGACCGTCGAGCTTTAGGGTTTCATCAGTCGTTTGAGCTTGCGTGTTGTATTTGTACGACCACTGCGTTGGACCGCTGTTCACATTGGTGACATTGCCATTTGGGTCGTAGTAATAGTCAACGTCAGCCGTTGCGCTGTTGCTGAAGTTTTTGTATTTGATGCGTCCGAGGTTGTCGTAGGTTAAATAGACTTTTTCATTGGCGGCAACATCGCCTCTTGAACAGCTATTCGTGGCCCCGCTGGCACCTTCGGCATACCACTGCATTTCTCCAATATCATTGTATTCGTAAACTGTTTTACCGGTGTCAGCGCGGTAGCTTTGGCATAGTCGTTGGTAGCTGTCGTAGTAACGATGCTCTGCGAGTCCGCCTTGGGTGATTTTGGTGATACTACCGAATTCGTTGATTTGCATGCTGGTATCAACACCTTCAGGTGCATCGATAAAGGTTGCGGTGTTATACGCCGGTTTGCCGTAAGCCAAATACGTTGTGGTCGTTTGGTTATTGCGGTTGTCGCTAACTTTACGCTTGTTGCCTTTTAGGTAGGTGAAGCTTGTATTACCGGTTGCACCATATTGGCTAATGGTTTTTTCACGCTGCATACCATCGAATGTGGTTGTAACACCTTGCGTGGTATTGCCAGCGGTTGTCTGTGGGTAACCTTTGAAAGTGGCTTTGTTGTAGGCGTTGTACTGGGTGTTTTGGTAAACCGTGGTGCCGCTGCCTTGGGTTTTGGTGAGTACTGGTCGCAATAGCGCATCAAAAAAAGTGGTTTGAGTGAAACCGCCTTTGGTTTGGGTTTGCTTGAACATGCCTGCGATAATGCCAGTTGCTTCGCCCGCTGTTGTGTAAGCGTATCCAATAGAAGTGTCAGCCCATTGACTGTCTACTGGGTTGATATAAGTCAGGCGGCCCATGTTGTCGTAGGTGTAGTTAATGCTGCTGCCAACATGACTTGGGTCGTTGTAATTGAAATCGTTGGTGCTTATAACCCAGCCGTTGTCGTCAATAACAGATGACACCGTTTGCGAACCATAACCGCGTGACTTCGGGGTGGTATAACTTTGCGGTTTGCCTCGTTTTGACTGGCCCATGTTTAACGTACGACCGACACCTTGGTCAGTTAAGACGTTGGTCGTTTGTTTGCTCATGGTGCCATCTGTGCGGTACTCATGCTGGCTTTGCCATTGGCCGAATCGGTAGGCTAGACGAGATTTCGAATGATAAGAATGGTCCCAATCCCAATAGGTGTTATAGCTGGTTTGGGTGTAGTTGCTGTCATCTGTTGATTGCTCGGTAGTGACGGGCAATTGCAGTACGTAATAGTCACCAGAGATGTGGTTAACATGTGTTGTTTTGACGTATTGCTTATGGCCCGTTGCTGAGTTGTGTTGATAGATTTTTGTTGCGGTGCCGAGCGAGTTATGCACCTGATAGTCAGTGGTGTAGCTGGTGTCGCCATCGCTATGGTGCAAAGTTGTCAGCACTTGTTTTGTGTTGACACGGTAGTCCATTGGTTTGAGATTGGTTTTGTTCATTTGTGACTGGCCAACCCATTGCGCTTGAGCATAGGTGGTTTGGCTGGTCGACAATTTCGTGGTGCCGTTGGTATCAAATTGCTCGGTTTTGATTTGCATCCCTTGCGCCGGGCTGCTCCAATCTCGGTTGTAAATATGCCGTGTTTTACTGCCGTCTGGCGCGGTGACGAAGGTGGTTTTTGTGTCATCAGTGTTGTTGTCTGTGTCAAACGAACCCACGTTTGACGAATAACTGTATGTCCAATTCATTGGCGACAAACCGGGGCCTGTCAGGGTTTTGTTTTGCAGCGACATATGGCCAACACAGGTGGGGATGACCTGTTTAGCGTCTACATAGGCTTTGGCTCTGTCGACATTACTGATGCCATGCAACGTTTCTTTGACTGAAAAAGTCCCCACAGCACCATGAGGATGGGTGATGGTGCCCGTGTAAGTTGTTCGGTCTGCACCACCAAAACTGCACCCGCTCGATTGGGGCTTTTTATAACCCACATTACCAAGTCTGAATTGCCATTGACGTAAATCAGGGCGGGTGACGCTCATCAATGTGCGCTCATCGGTGCCAGCGTAGTTGTACAACCAATCACGACCGTTGGCAGACACTTTGGTGATGTTATAGCTATAGTCACCCGTTAAACCATAACTTAGGATGATTTCACGGCCATCGTTGGCGTGAATTCGAGTGAGTTGTGAATCACTGCCATATTCGTATTTTACCCAGTTACCAAAACGGTCTTCGACTTTAGACACCATCATGTAAGTTTGAAACTTCATCAAATCTAAGCCTGCACGATAGGGGCGTTTTGGGTCGGCGATGAGTCGCAATTCGTCAAACGTATAAACAGTGCCGTTGGGTGCGTAAGCAACAAACCCTTCGAATTGCTCTGTGCCTAGTGGGCTACCCGGTACGTTACGAGCAACACATTTAATGCGCCAATTGCTTTTGGTGACGCGGGTGATGCCTGCGGTATTACCACCTAAATCGGCAACCAAGTTTGACGTTGGCTCTAACAGTTTGTCGTTTACATGACCCGGCACATTGAGCGTGTCGCCATTCCAATATTGATAATCTTGGTAAATTTTGTACGCGTCAAACGTGTAACCCGGGTTCAGTGGGCCACTACAGCCTTGGTTATCGCCCCAACTACCAGAATAGTTGTGGCTGTCTGAGGCATAAAAATAGCCCAGTGTGGTTTGAATGTGCGGTATGTCGAGGTTCCAATCTGAAAAATCCGCCATGCCGGCACCCCAGCCGCCTTTACCGCGAAAGGTTCGGCGAATGGCCACTTCTAAACCAGAGTTGCCGGGTAAACTGATATCCGTTTGCTTAAAGCTAATCGAGCCACTGTTTAAATCAATTTGCTCACCCAATAAATCGGTGGTTTCAGCGGTGACATTGGGTGTGGCTTTTGAGCGCTCAAGAATATTGGCGTCCATTGGCTCAGTCGACGGGGTTTGCCCACCACCATCGTCGGGGTCTTGTATGGCGCTGGCCATTTGCTCTGTCGCAACGCTAAACCCGCTGGCTTTAGGGCCGCCTTTTTTGGTGAGCACATGCTTGTTGGCCACCCGGCTCATTAGGTATTCGTGCATTTTCTTTGAGACTTTGGCGGGTTTGCCTTTGCCTTTATCATCGGCATAGGCGCCTGTACTTAAACAAACAATACAGATTAGGGTGAGTAGTCTTTGCATCATAATAGTCATTATTGTTTTTAAATCGGCTGTTTTAGCTAAAATCGGCAGGATACTAATCCGATACAACTTTTGCGTCAATGTTTTTATTAAAGGGCAATAGGCTACCGCCAAGACCATGGTGTTTCCAATTCAACAATCGACAATAACGACAACTGACATTCACCATAATGCCTTACTGTACCCGCCTGTTTTGCAACAAAAAGCTGATAACCAGAGACAAAAACGACAACGATGTCGTTTTTAATAAACAGAGTATTTAATCTAAATAACTGAGTTTTTATTCTAATTATGTTTTCTTCATGTTAATATCGCTCAATTAAACGACGCAAATGTTAAAATATAATTCACATTTGGGCTTGTTTTCTGTGTTTTTCTCAAATAAACTGCTCCGACCTCAGATGACTGGCTGGGAAGCCAAGGCGACAATCTCGCTGTTTTTATACCGTATAATGAGCCGAATATAATAATAGAAATATGGTGATTTAAATGTTGTTTTCCCTTAGCTGTTTGCACCTCAAGGTGCAGCAACAACGCTGGTCTGGTCAGATTCATTTCTACCCGTCTGGCCAAACATTATCGAGCGAGTTGATGCACAGCCATCAGTCTTGGTTAGCCGATAATCTACAATTTGACTTTGGTGATAAGGTTGTTGTGATAGCAACGCCAACGCCCCAGACCGTAACAACCATGTTATGGATTTGGCACCATGGTGGGGTTGTTGTTCCTGTCAAACATGATATGGCCGTTGATGATATCCGCAAAATAAGCGACGATTGTCATGCGCTTGCAATGATCAAAAACCAAGACATCACCACGTTTGATACGCCTAATAAACATCAGAGTCTTTTTCGTGAGAATAGTTGCCGACAAGTGGTTGGCACCGACCTGGCTTTGTTGATTTACACCTCAGGCAGCACCGGCAACCCCAAAGGCATCATGTTGTCGCACAACAATGTGATCACCGCAATGTATTCAATTGCCAACTACCTCAAAATCAACGAAAACGAGCACATCATTGGTCTTTCGCCACTGTCTTTCGACTATGGTTTGTACCAGTTGCTGTTTAGCCTCGCCTTCGATTGCCAATTTACCTTGTACGAGCCAGACTTCCACCCAATTAAGGTGTTAAAAGCGTTAAGCGAACAAAAAATCACGCTGCTGCCTGTGGTGCCCGCCATTGCGATTTCACTTTCAAAAGTCATGCGAGCTTTAAAACGCCAATTGCCTAATTTACGTAAAGTCACCAACACTGGCGGTCATCTTGGCGAAACAGTGATTGCTGATTTAGAAGCTTTGGTGCCCGGGCTTGATGTCTACGCCATGTACGGCCTAACCGAATGTAAGCGTGCGCTGTATTTGCCACCTGAAAAAACCACCAGCAAAAAAGGCTCTGTTGGCATTGCCATCCCCGGGCTCGAAGCCAAGCTTTTCAATGCGATTGAAGACGACAACGGCACACATTATCAACAAGTCAAACAAGGCGAAATTGGTGAATTGTTTGTTCGCGGCTCTACTGTCATGCAAGGCTATTATGGTCAGGCAAACGCCGGTGCCAACCTCATTGAGGGTGCCTATCGCGATGACAACTGGCTAGCGACAGGCGATTTGTTTGCCCAAGACAATGACGGATATTTCTTCTTTAAAGGGCGCACAAAAGAGCTCATCAAACAGGGCGGATTTTGCATTTACCCTACTGAATTAGAAGCCATTATTGAAAAAAACGAATTGGTTAATTTGGCTGCTATTATTGGCTCCCAAGACAAATTCGGTGACGAAATCGCTTGTTTGTGCCTTCAACTTCATGACAACACGCAAGAGCACCAAACAGCAATTGAGCACTGGTTAAAACAAGCCATTGATTCAGATTACCGCCCTCGTGCGGTGCGCTTTATCGACAAAATGCAACTCACCGCAAACTCTAAAGTAGACAAACAATCACTCGTCGCCAAGCTGGCACTGGAAGGGTAACATGCAACAAATAAAAACCATGCTGAATGACAATTCGGCCCAGATAAACACGCCTTGTTATTTGTATAGCGTCTCGCGTTTGCAACAAAATTTCACCGCAATGAAGGCCGCTTTAGGCACGCAAGTGATTGTGTCTGTCAAAGCTAACAGCAATACCGACCTACTGTTGCGCAGCGCCCATTTTCTTAACGATGGCTCTGAGGTTGCATCAATTGCCGAGTTTCAAAAAGTGGTTGGCGGACAAGCCACCCGCTACGTGAATAACCCCAGCGCCGACAAAAAGTTTTTACGCTCGGCAGTTTCGGGTAAAGCGCGCATCATCGTCGATAATCTGGCACAGCTGGACATCATCAGCGAAATTGCAGCGAAAAAGCCGTTGGCAGGTTTGGTGCTACGCCTAAACCCTGTGGTACTCAAGCAATTTAACTGTGCACATCCTAAGATTCGTCCCGACCAATTTGGTATGGATTGGGACACGGTTTGCATCGCTATTGAGCGTTGTAAAGCCAACAATTTGCCGTTGCTGGGTTTTCATTTGTTTAAAGGTTCGTACAGCTTCGAGAAAAGCGCTGTTGCCACGGTTACCGCAGCCAAAGACATTATCGCTGAGTTCGAAAGACGACTCGAAAAACCCATTAGCTTTGTTAACCTTGGCGGTGGTTTTGGCGAAAACTGGCAACAGTCTAAGTTCGATTTTGCTGCTTACCGGGCTGAACTTTCGCAACTGCCTGAGCACATCACCCTAGCTCATGAGTCAGGTCGTGGCCTAATGGCCAACATCGGCTTTTTTGCTACTCGCGTACGTTACACCAAACAAATTGAAGACCAGCATTATGTGATTTGTGACGGCGGCATCGCACAAAACTTTTTGCTGGCAAAAACCGAAAACACTTTACGAAAACTCAATACGCCAGCGTTATGGCAAAAAGAACCAACTCAAACCAAAGCAGCCTGCCAGTTTGTTGGCAGTTCGTGCAGCAAAGACGATGTTATTGGCAAGCAATCTGACGAGCACATTTTACCCCAGCCCGGTGATGTGATGATTTTTGACAACTGCGGTGCCTATAACGCCAGCTACACCGTTAGCCCGTTTTTGCAGTTGCCCGCAGCTACCACTTACATCATCGAATAGGGGCAATAAAATGACTCAAGCACCTGATATTACAGTCCATAGTATCTTCGGCCGTTGTATTACTTCATTCCTTGAAGCCAGTGGCGATGTACCACCAGCAATCGAAACCTTAGTTAACAATGCCGTGGTTAGGTTGATGGATTCAGACATGATCATCGAAGATACTTTCGCCCCTATGGCCGACCTACAAGCACCACGCGTAGCGCAGCCGTTAGCGAGCTTTACCCAAACCGAATTTATCGATGAAATGACCGAAAAAGTCCGTGACGATGGTTTTGGTCCGCATTTTCATCAAATCATTGGCCTATTCGGCTCTATCATGTTGGGTTTGTGTGCCACCGACAAACAACGCGAACAAGTCGACTTATGGTTAGAGCAAGGCCATTTCGGTCACTTTATGATGACCGATGCCGGTGGCCCAACGCTCTCGCAATGGCAATCAACCCTAACCCCTATTGAGGGCGACGAGTTAACTTTGGCCGTTAACAAAAAGTGGGTGATAGAAGGCCAAAAGCTGGGGTTCTCGATGGTGGTTTGCCAACAAAAAGGTCGCCCGTTTCCAATGACTGTGTTGCTATCGCCTGAAAAGTCAGCCGAGTTGCAGTCAACCGCTTGCGGTAGCAGTTTTCTTGATGGCAGCCTTCAACTTGGCGATGTAAAAGGCGAAACCACGGTAACCAAAGCCGAGTTTTTATCTAAAGGCGGCCTTGGTAGCGTCAACCGCTTTTTAACCATGGTTCGTCCTCGTTTTGTTAAATCTTTAATGCATCACCTATTGTGGTTGCACGACCATAACCGAGTTGTACTAGATGACAACGACCGTGCCTGCATCGACTTTATTCTGAGCACTGCCAACTGGTGCAATGCCCAAACTGAATTTTCTATTCACTCGGTTGACCGGGTAATGGCGCTTAAATTCGCCAGCAATGAGTTGCTGCAATCTTTGGTGGTTAAAGGGGCGGTAGCTTCGCTTAACGACCAACGCGATTTACTCGGTTTTGGCAAAATGGAAGGCAGCTCTTACCGTTGTTTGCTTGAGATTTACAGCAAATTCAAGCGGAGCCGACGATGAGTGATTTGACTAACCAAAACGTGGGTTTGAAAGTCAGCGGCATCGCGTTTACGCCATTACCACAACCTTTGTTTGAGCAACGTAAACCGATTGAACAAACCATGTCGTTATTGGCACAAACGCTGGGCGCACAGGTCAATCAATTGATTGAACAAACCGGCATACCAGCGACCAGTTTTGACCGTCACTTTTTGTGTTCAACCATGATTGAATTGCCATTCACCACCCAAAGTGTGCAGTGGCAAGACGTGGCAAACCAGCTTAAAGAACATGGCGAACATCAGCCCGATACTTTCATCAATGCTTATGAATGTGCGTCTTGGGGTTATTCAATTCGGCATTACCTTAAGCAAGACGCATTGATGAATAAGCAAACCAAATACATGATTGTCAGCATTTTAGATGCCAACGTTTACGATTTAGAATTCTGGCGCTACAACGAACACTGGGAGCATTCGGGTTTTGGCATCACAACGGTCATTCTTGAAGTGCAACAGCCATTAACCGACGAGTTGACCATAGGCTCAGCAGTTACCCACAATGGCGTGGCTGAATTTGCCACTGTTGTGCGCCGAACCACCCAGAAAAAACCCGGTGCGACTGTTGCCCTGCCCTTTTTTCCGACCAATGTACAAACCATGTTCGAAAAACTGCTGCGCGGCCAACCCCGTTTACCCGACCTTCATGCTGATCACGGCCATTGTTTTGGCAGCGATCCTTGGTTGTCATTACTTACCCATGCGCTGGCGAACAAAATTGAAGAGCCTCAACGCTTTATGGCCTGCTCTGTGGCACTAAACGGCTATTACGCCATTGCCGATTTAATGATGACACAAGACACTGTGCTTATTATGAATAAGGAGTGCTGTCATGATTGATTCTACAAAGTTCAAGCGCTATCAAGGCACTTTGATAAAAAGACCCTATGCCAATACGCCGTCTAAAGCGAGTTCGGGCATGTTGCCACTCGGCAAAGAGAACGATTTTGAGGTTTTTGCCAATTTTGCCAGCAGTGGTTATCCGATATTGCTGGGTATTGATGAACATTATCAACTGCTTAGCGAATTGGTCGCGCACGCCAACGAACACTTGAACAAACCGACTATATTGCTGCGCATAAGTATGCCCGGTGGTATGCGCTTACCCGCCAACTTGTTGGCCGACAATGTATTGCTGGCAGAAGCCATCGAAAACGAAGAACAAAAATTGGTTAGCCAAAACATTGAATTGCTGGTGATTGAAGACCGCTTCAGCCGGATAAAAGTCGACAACAACGACAACACCATTAAATTGCGACTGTACGGCGAAAATCAAACTAACAACAGCGCTTTAGCGCCTTTAATTGACCATTTGCACGCTCACGGTGTACTTGAAGGAAACGCAAAATAATGGCTGCGCCACTGTTCATTTCACAATACTGGGCCGACGAGGCGACTTGCGCCAACGAAGCCATTGAACAGTTGAAATGGCGTATTTTGGCTTTAGAACACCCGCCGCAAAGCGTCACTTTGGTCAGCGCGGGTGAGGTTTGTGTTTTGCTCGACGGCGCCGTGACCGGTTTTTATTTGTGGCTGAGTGAGCGTTTTAATGTGACTTTTATCAGCGCCGCCTGCACCAGTTTACACGCTGGCATTCTCGACTTTTATCACAGTGAGTTAAACAGCACTTTGGTGGTTTCACTTGAGCTTGGCAAACACTTTCAACAAGGTTGCCTTAATGCGCTCGGCATAGGTAATGATACAGACCAAGATGGTCTAGACGTAGTACCAGGCATTGGTTTTATTGCCTTAAACAGGGGCATAGTCGGACAAAAACCGGCAGCTGGTGACTTGGTTATAGAGCAATGCCAACTGCTCAGCCAAAACCCAGGTTTAACTGGTACATCTTCACTGGTGCGCCAGCTTTATCATGAAATTAAAGATTTGCCTGAGCACGTTTTACCCGTGTCTTTTGATATCTGCTCGCAATGGGGAAAATCACTGGCCAAAGGTCTCGATTCTCGCCTTGAGGCCACAGGCCAATTGCCTAGCTGGCTGTCGAGTATTGAAAGCTGTCAGCGCCATTATTTAAGTTTGAAACCACTGTTTGAATTGCAGCTGTATCAACAAAAGCTGCAAAAAAACAGCCTATTGCTACTAACCCTAGGCGGTGGTGGCCGAGTTGGCTTGTTGCAGTTGGGCATGGGCGAGCAAAACGGCCCCGAGCGCAAAAAGCTGCCCGAAGCCAGTTTTGAAACCCATTGCCTACACACAGACATGAACGGCTACGAATTGGCTCAGGCTTTTCACCAAGACGACAAAAGCGCTTATTACCAACAAATTCGCACCACCTTGAAATACCCAAGGTCGCGCTATCGCGGTATAGACAATCATTATTTTAAATGGCAATCGCCTAATAACAATCCGCAGTCCTTTGCAACGGCGACAAAAACAACGACTAAAACAAGAACAAGAAAAACAAGAGCAGGAGTATAAGCATGTTAGACAATCAACCCACATTTTGTGAAGAACAACCGCTCTATGACGTGGCCATTATTGGCGCCGGTTGGGCAGGCTTGGCGTTAGCTCGTCAGTTAAAACGCGCCACCCCCGACATTCGCATTATTCAGCTCGAAGCCAGCACCGAGTTCAAGGCTAAAGTGGGTGAAGCAACAGTAGAAATTACCGGCCATTACTTCCTTAAAAAACTGGGCATTGCCAACTACCTTTACCGCAACCAGTTGCCCAAAAATGCGCTGCGTTTTTTCTTCGACACACCAGAGCACAACTTGCCCATCGAAAAAATGAGCGAGCAAGGCACCACGTATATTCCGCCCCACCCGGCCTTTCAGTTAGAGCGTGCCAGTTTTGAAGAAACCTTAACCGGCATGAACCGCGACAACGGCATCACCATTTTACAAGGTGCTAGGGTTAGTGGTTTTACCATCGGCGAGCAAGACGAGAATGAAGCGCAAGATATTCACACCCTCAAATTCAAATACCAAGGGCAAGACCATCAAATAAACAGCAAATGGTTGATTGACGCCAGTGGCCGCACCGGTGTTGTTGCCAAACGCATGAGACATCACAACAATGAAAATGTGCCTAAACACAGCTCTGCATGGGGGCGTTTTGCGGGCGTCAAAGATTTTGACAGTGTTGGCACACAAAAGTGGCGCGACAGTGCCTCAAGCCGCTTTTTGTCGACCAATCATTTTACTGGTCACGGTTACTGGATTTGGTTCATTCCGCTAAAGTCAGGACTCACCAGCATTGGCGTGGTATGCGACAAAACCAAAGTTGAACAACCATCAATGAATCAGGCCGACTTCTTGACCTTTCTCAAATCACACACCGCCATTGCTGATTTGATAGAACACGCGCAGGTAGAAGATTTTGAAGCTTGGGGCCAGCTTGCCTACCGAGGTAACGGCATAGTGAACCGTGACCGTTGGGGTGCAACCGGTTTTGCTGCAATGTTTCTCGACCCATTATTAAGTGGCGGTGGCGATGTAATTGCTATGGCCAACGACAACCTAACCAAACTGATTGTTGCTGACCTAGCCTGTGAAGACAAAACCACAGCGCAAACTCAGCTCGATGAAATGGTGCCACACGCCAACGCCGTATTAAACGACTATTACCAATTCCTTTATTCTCAAATAATGAACCTATACCCAGTGCTCGACTGTGGCGAATTGTGTTCACCCGTGATGGCCTACATCAACGCTACCTACTTCATTACTAGTGCTTGGGATTACATGGCTGGTAATTTTGAAAATTATGAACATGCCCAGAAAAACGCCTTCTTACGCCGAGGTAATTACGCCCTTGAGCAAGTAATGCAACGTCAAATATTGTCGGCACTAGAGGTCATGCGCAGTGAAAACCGCCAGTTTGACCGCAACGATGAAGGCTTTTTTGAAACCGGTGCCGACCTCTACAAATACTACATTTACGCCATGGGCGAAAAAGGCAAAGACGGTTACCGCATCGACTTGCGAGTGAAGCTGTTCACCTTGTGTTTTGCCACTATCACCGGTTCAAAACTGGGTTTACCCAACTTTGGCCGCCGCACATTAGTACAAAGTGCGCTTAACCTGCCACTAATTTTGCAAAAACCACAGTTCGACCGCCAAGACTTGCCTGAATTACTCGCCACCATGGGCCAAATGCTAACCGAACAAGTGCAAAAAACGACTGAGCACACTGTGCTTGTCACCATCACAGAAGAATCTTTTACCACAGAAACCGTTGAAGTCACCGTTGTTGGTAACACGGCAGATGAAAAGGAATTAAAGCGCATCAACATGGCTGCCAACAGTGTGTGGAAACAACAGCAAGAATATATCGACCAAGCCAGTCACATGTCGGCATTTTTACGTTTTGCTCGGCAGTTGCCCGACGATATTATGGCCCCGCACAACCCGGTTTGTCTTGAAAACAACGAGGTTTGTGAAGCCTAATGAACACCCTTATGATCCCCGCTCGGGACGGCACCGAACTGGCCTGTCATCAATATGAAGCGCAGCCCGACAGGCCAGCTCAAACTCGCTTGTTGTTTTTTCACGGTGGCAGTTTTAACAGCCGCCGTTATGCCAACCTAGCCAAAGCCTGTGCAAAACAAGGCTTTGAAATGGTGCTGTGCGATTGGCGTGGTCACGGTGAATCACAAGGTACTGCTGGCACGTGCGACTATATCGGCCAGCTTGAAGACGATGTAGCCGACATAATCAGTTATTTTGAATCAAATCAGCCCATGTCATTAGTGCTAGGCGGTCATTCGTTAGGGTCGGCGATTTGTTTGCGATACATCAAAAAGTACGGCCAGCAAAAACTCACTGGTTGCTACTTTATCGCGCCGGGGATCTCTAGCAATTTAGAATCGGTGCGTTATGACGGACCCGGCAGCAAAGCCAGCTTTAGGCTGAGATTTTGGCGTAAAAAGCCTAGCTTTAACCCAGCGCCAGAAGCGGCACTTAAACACTTGCCAAAAATGAACAATCGTAAGTTTTTAATGGCAATAATGCTGCCTTTTTTACGCCATACAAAAATCATGAATTTTCCGGGCTCTGCCAAAATGGCCAAGCTCGAAGGCCGGGTAACCGATTACTCCTTTAACCTTATAGCGTCGGTTTCTATCACCGACTACGCACAGGTTTTTCGCCAAATAAAACTGCCAATAGTGCTTATTTGCGGTGAAGCTGATGAGATGTTAAACCCTTTATTTTTACCCACCGTTTACCAATGGCATTTAGGGCCGACACTCGACAAACAACTGCATATGTTGCCCAAGTTAAATCACATGTCGGTGATCAATGGCGCCTCGCGAATATTGCCACAGTGGTTAATTGACCGCTGGGGGCAAGCGCCAGTACAAGAACAAGAGCAAGAGCAAGAGCAAGAGCAAGAGCAAGTAGCACAGGAGCAAGTCGCATGATGGCCGATATTCAGTCTGATATATGGATAAACATCGACTCGCCTCAAAGCGAAAGCTGTCATTTGCTGGGATACCTGACCAATGAAGCAGCACTGCGTGAGCAACTAAATGTGAGTGGTGACAGTCTGAATGTCCTGTTAGATGCAGCATTTAAGCTTTGGGACAAACAAGTTAATCAACACCTGCTCGGTGACTATGTAATTGTATACAAGACCAATCAAAAACTACTAATAACCAGCAGTGCCCGAGCAAGCTATACCCTTTATTATCAAATGGATAGAGGCCTTGTTTTATCATCTGATTTAACCCGCATGAGCAAAGTTGTTAGTGAACCCCAATTCATGCGAAATATGGTGCTGGGGCCCTTGGCTGATAACCAAACACCATTTGAGGGCGTGAGTCGTTTACAAGGTGGCGAAACCCGACTTTGGCAAATTAGCGGCAATGTTGAGTTGACCCATCAAGCGCTGTTATCTAACGAACAACAATCGGCTTTGGCACAACAGGTGCGTTTGCCCGAAGCGATGCCTTTGATCGCCCCTGCTCTTGCAGATACAAAGTTAACCGACCTATTTAATCGACTGCCCCAACTGGCACACCAATTAGGCCAACCCATTAGCGATGCAGGCTTGGCACATTTTGATCAATTATTAAGTGCAACTGACGCGCAAATGATTTTACTCGACAGCCAGTGGCTTAACGCACGTAACCGAATTGGCGAGCAACGATTTGAGCAAAGCCATCATTGGTGCAAAAGCGTATTTAAACGCCGTCTGTCAAAAAGTACTGCGCAATTAAAAGCGACTCAAAAGACTTTGGCAACGGCCTATAAAGCCTCAAGCGCGAACCAAAGTCAGTCGTTTAACCAATGGCTTGATTTTAATTATGTGTTACCTGCTTGGTGCCAATTACTGCAAGATATTGCCCGGTTACACGGCAAAGTTTTGGTTAACCCATTTTTGCAACCAGCCAAAGCCTTAAACTTGGTAATGCAAGTTAAAGCGCAGCCGCCCCAAGGTTACTTTTCACTTGAACAAGCCAGCATAAACAACGTACTTGATGCAATGCAGCGCCTGTTTTACATGGGCGAGAAAAACACCAACACCTTATTTAAGCTCGACCCAGTGACAACCCGAAGTGTACTCAAACAACACCAAAACAAACCTCGGCAGGTTGAGCAATTATGCATAAAACTGCTGACGTTTGACTATTTGTCGCGCTTTGGTCCATTAACACTGAGTCAGTCACATTTTTAACGCAAAACCCTTAACCATAACCTTAAAAACAACAAATGAGATAAAACAAAAGAGAGAATAATCATGACTTTAGAAGTAGGCAAAAAACTACCAGAACTTAAATCACAAATCGCAGAAATGCTCAACAAAACCGACCTTGACGTAGATGCACCATTGGGCGAATTAGGTGTAGATTCAATGAACATCGTTGAAGTGATTTTAATTGTTGAACAGCTATACCCAGACGTTACAGACCCAGACGCCCTGACCTTTGACGAAAACACAACATTGCGTGAAATGGACGAACAGTTAATTGAATACTCTGAAGAATTAGCATAAGTAACTACGTCACGACGAGAGAAAAACGATGAAAAAACCGATAAAAACAGCAATGAAAATAATCGCCGTAAATCTATTAATAGGCAATGTTGTTGCCTGGAACATGGGTGCGGCACCCATCGATTTTCCCGCCGTGGCTTATTCTGAGCAAGAACAAAAGCTGGTTAGCGAGCTAAAAACCGCAGCCAATGACAGCCCAGAAGATGCAGATGTTCAAACCCAACTAGGGGCTTTGTATTCGCTGCACAATGAACTTGATGACGCCGCGAATCTTCTGTCGCTTGCCCTTGATAATCAAGCCGATGACCCAGTGGCTCAAGCTTGGTTGGGTGCCACCCGCGCCAAGCAGTCAGGTGCAATGTTCGACCCTTTTATGGGCTTATTCAAATTGTATAAGCTCCATTCGGCCTGTGCTGCTTTAGACCAAGCGGTTGCCCAAGCACCCGACAATTTTGAAATTCGTATGATCCGTTTGGCCACCTTTGCCCCAACAAATGTGCTCAATTGCAGTGTCGAAACAGCTTTGCAAGACGGCCAATGGTTTGAGCAGTTTTTTGCCAAACAAGGCAAAAACGCCCCGCTTGAACTGAAAATGCAATTTAATTTGGCGATGAGCAAAGCCTATGCGAATCTCGACGACCAGCAACAGGCCACTCTTTATATCAACGCATTCAAACAACTAGCGCAAGGGCAAACACTCACCCCTTCGGTTAAACACGAATTGGCTGAGGCAAACAAACTAATTGATGCTATTGCCAGTACAATCAATACAAAAAAAGCAGGAGAGCACAGCTAATGAGTGTGGTAAAACTGCAACAAGTCTCGCGCGCTTTTGAGGTGGGTAACAAACCCATAGTGGCGCTCGACAAACTCGACTTAACCCTTGAAGAGGGCGAGTTTGTCGTGCTGCGCGGTGCCAGTGGCAGTGGTAAAAGCACCCTGCTCAATTTGATAGGCGCAATGGACAACCCAGACGGCGGCGAAGTGCTCATTCACGACCAAGCCCTTAGCACCTTGAGCGACAAACAAAAATCTCAATTACGCAGCCACTATATCGGTTTTATTTTTCAATCGTTTAACCTTATCCCGGTTTTAACCGCGCTTGAGAATGTACAGTATCCGTTGTCTTTGCAAAAAATACCCGATGCACAAGCCAAACTACGCGCAGCTGAGGCATTAGACCAAGTCGGTTTGGCCGATTTTATTCATCGACGCCCCAACCAATTGTCTGGCGGACAGATGCAACGCGTGGCTATTGCTCGGGCGATTGTCACCAAACCCGATATTATTCTGGCCGACGAGCCTACTGCCAATTTAGACTCCGAGACTTCTATTCAAATAATGGATTTGCTTGGCGAGCTTAACGTGCAAACCGGCCTCACCTTTTTATTCGCCACCCATCACGATTTTGTTTTAAGCCGTGCCTCACGCGTTTTAGAGTTAAAAGACGGCAAAATAATTAAAGACGACAAGTTAAGAGGATTAACCAGTGTTAAAACTAAAGCAGGCTAAATTGGCATTGCCATTACTTTTGGCTGCAATCACTTTGGCCGGTTGTGCCGAACCACAAGTGAAAAACCAAACGGTTGAACAGCCCACTGCCGCCCTTCAAGTCGGTGATTACGTTCAGCCAACTCAGGTGCCAACCACCAATGCGGCACGTCAGGCCAAGCTTAAATCGTTAAATATCAATACCAACAGCCCGCTTCAACAGCGCCGTTTTGCGCTGTTTGTGCGTTATACCCAGCTGACCAACAACGAAAACCCCAAGCTTGAAGTGCTAGAACAACTGCTTGGTGAAATCAGTGAATTATCAGCCAAACATAAAGAAGACTACGAATTAAGCGCCTTACTGGGCAGTGCCACCAGCTTTAAAACCACCTTTTTTCTTGATGATTTGGGCAAAACCACTTTATTGTCGAAAAAAGGCAGCCGTTATCTCGACCGCGCCGTAAAAAAAGCGCCGAACCATTTGGGCGTACGATTATATAGAGGCATTACGTATGCCGAAATGCCTGCATTTTTAGGCAAAAGCCGCCAAGCGGTAGAAGACTTTAAACAACTTCGTGCCGGGATGGATGTCACATCAAGCATAGATTTTGTCGCTATGGTCGATTATTACTTTGCAATGGCGCTGATTAAAAACCAACAGCAAGACTCAGGGCTGCAAAAGCTTACGCAACTGGCGCAAAAAGACATCATGCCTTGGTCTGATAAAGCCCAAAAACTCATCAAGCAGGAGGGCTAAACAATGCTTAAGTTAAAGCTCGCATTGCTCAACGTATTACGTAACGGACGGCGCAGTTTTATTACCCTGCTGGCCATTCAATTTGGCGTTATCAGCCTGATTCTGATGGGTGGTTTTTTTGCCTCTATGTACGAAGGCATGCGCGAAACGGTTATTCGTTCGCAGCTGGGCCACATTCAAATTTACAGCGAAGGCTTCAACCAATTTGGCAGCCAACAACCTGAAGAATATCTAATAAGCCCAGAGGTTTTAGAACAGGTAGTTAAGCAGGTTGAAGGGCTTGAGCAAGTGGCATTAGTCACGCCTCGCTTAAACTTTACTGGCCTGTTGACCGATGGCAGCAAATCTTTGGCGGTAATTGTTGAAGGCATAAACCCAGACAAAGAAGCGCTGTTAAGCTCTGCGGTAAAATTGACTCAAGGCGAAGACCTATTTGACGAAGACATTGAAGGTGCCTTAATTGGCGAAGGCCTGTTTAATTCATTAAACGTTGAGGTTGGCGCATCGCTCACGTTAATGGCCACCACCGCCGATGGCAGTTTTGATGCTCGTGATATCACCGCGACTGGCGCAATCTCGACTGGCACCCGTGAGGTAGACAACCGCTTTGTTCGAATGAACCTTAAACATGCGCAAGAATTAATGTACACACAAGGCGTTACTCGCTTGGTGGTTTTGCTCAACGATACCGAGCAAACTGATGCAGTAATGGCGTTGTTACAAGCCGAATTTGCCGCCAAAGGACTGGCGTTAGAATTACGCAGCTGGAGTAATCTGGCCGATTATTATCACGAAGTAGTGAACCTATTCGACGGCATATTCACGGTTGTTCAGTTTATTGTATTGGCCATAGTGCTGCTGGGCATAGTCAACACCATGGTGATGGCCGTGATGGAACGCACCCCAGAAATTGGCACCATTCGCGCCATGGGTGCCACTCGGTTTGAAATCATCAGCCTATTTGTTAGCGAAGCCGTTATTTTGGGCCTTATTGGTAGCGTGTTAGGTGTGGTGTTTGCGATATTGCTGGCCCAAGGCATTACCGCCAGTGAGATCATGATGCCGACCCCACCGGGCAGTTCACAAACCTACCCTATTCGTATATTTACCTCACCTGACTTACTGCTGAAAAACGGTCTGTTTGGTTTGACCATAGCGGTTATTTCGAGCATCTATCCGGCGGTGAAGGCTTCGCGGATGGTGATAACTCAAGCCCTGCGATTCGCTTAAAAAGAGACCTGTAATGAAATCATCAATCAAACCATTAGTGTCTTTAGGCTTTGCTATTTTGCTAGGCTTTGGCACGCCCGCTATTGCTATGAACGAGCAGGTGTCAGAACCTGAGCTTGATACATTAACAAATGCAGTGCCTGAGGCCGCCCCTGAAACAGCACCTGAAACAGCACCTGAAACAGCGCCTGAAGCAACAATTGACGAAACAGCAGATGTAGCACCTGATGCAGAACAGTTGCTGTCATATATCGACAGCTTACGTGGTTACAAAGACCAGTCTTTCAGCTTTGAACTGTCGAACATTAGCTACAAGAAAAACGAGCAAAAGCACCGCAATAAACTGGTGGTGCAGGTGTTAAATGACGCGTCTTTGGTTGAGTTTGTCGCCCCTGCCCGCTCAAAAGGGCGAAAAATTCTCAAACAAGCACAAAACATGTGGATTCGTTTTCCGCGTACTCGCAATGTTTTACGCGTATCGCCTGCCCAGCGATTGTTAGGAGAGACCAGCAACGGTGACGTGACTGGCACCAACTTTTCTGAAGATTACACCGCTACGCTCGAAGAAGCCTCAGTAGAGAATAAAACCATCAACGATAAGCCAGTGCTCAAGCTGCTGTTAACCGCCAAGCACGACAAAACAACTTATCAGCAGGTGGTGTTTTTTCTCGACAGCCAAAACCATCAGCCAGTGCGCAGCGACTTTTATGCCCGCTCTGGCAAGCTGGCCAAACAGGCCTATTACACCGAATTCAAAGAATTTAACGGCGAGCTAAAACTACACAAAATGCGCTTGGTTAACCCCATTATCGAAGGCAGTTTCACTTGGATGATGTTCGACAACTACCAAAAACAAACGTTTGAGGCGGCCATCTTTCATAAAGATGCGCTGTCTAGGTAACGGGGTAGATGATGAAAAATACATGGCCTTTTTTAATTGTGTTCGCAAGCCCGATGGCACTTGCAGGCGACCCGTTTGCCGACCCTTTTGCGGACCCCTTTACAGAGGAAGCAATTGCGATTGAAGACGACATTCATCAGTCAAGAGTTGAGCTAAAAAGTTATTACCAAAACAATAACCTACGCAGCAATCATCCGTTAAACCCGGGCTTGAGCTTGTTTAATGACGACACCCGTTTCGTCGGCCTAGACGCCAGCCTTGAAAGTAACTGGAGTGACCAATGGAGCACCCGAGGCAGAGTTTACAGCCGTTATATGGTGGGTTCGTCAGACTTAGACAACAGCGACAGATATGACACTTATTTGCTCGAAGGTTTATTGCAATGGCAAAGCCTCGACCAAAACTTGGTGATAGAACTGGGTCGTAAAACACCAAAATGGAGCAACGGCTACAACTACGATATCGCCAATATGCTTACGCCCAACCGCAACTTACCAAACATCGACCAAGACAACCCCTTACAAGCCAAAGGCTGGGATATGCTCAGCGCCCAATATTACAGTGGGCATTGGAGTTTGGCGGGTTATTTGGTGAAAAGTGACTCAGAAAGTCCGAATATAGACCGTGAGGCGGTTGTTAGATTGGGCTATCAAAACGACCATGAATTTTCGTTTTTAGTGCACAAATTAGATGAGGGGAAATTGGCTTACGGCGCAACATTCAGCACCTTGCTAGGTGACGAAACCACCTTTCGCGCCGAATGGACTCGCCACCCTTATCGACAATTGAATTTGTTGGATGGTCAAGAACGTTCGCACTATCAACGCTTGGTATTAGGCACTA
The DNA here is from genome assembly GCA_938085045.1 of uncultured Alteromonadaceae bacterium. Lineage (GTDB taxonomy): Bacteria > Pseudomonadota > Gammaproteobacteria > Enterobacterales > Alteromonadaceae > JABSOG01. Next base: position 13,851 of record CALKGI010000040.1, on the reverse strand, counting down.
CTTATGCCGCAGTCGACGGCTGGTCGCTTACCGGCGAGTTTTTTTACAATCAACATGGTGCCAGTGACAGCCAGTGGCAACAGATCACCACATTAGCCGCATCTAGCGCCGATTTGGTTAGAACAGGACAGTCACAAAATATAGGTTTTGACATTAATCAGGCACTGGCAGGCATTGGCTTGATGGGTCAGGGTTGGTCGCGCCAGCGTTATGGCTCGTTGATGTTTATGTCAGAGCAAAGCGAAGACCTGTGGCAGTTGCGCCTTGGTACGCAAATCAGCCTTGATGACAGTAGCAAATTGCACCGGATTGAAGTGCTTAAATCGATTAACGACAACCTTTCGGCGCGGTTAGAGCTTCAGCTTTTTGAGGGTTGTGATTTGTGTGAATTCGGTTTAAATCCTAGCCAAAACAACCTTCGGCTAACGGCCAGCTGGTTGTTTTAGGCGCTTACTCGCTTGAAAATTAAAAGCTTCACACGGAGGCACAGAGCCGCGGAGGTTCACGGAGAAAGACAAAAAATAAAGCGAGAGAGTACTAAAATCGATAAGTGATAATGAAAAACAATAAAAACAAACAGGTGTAATTTCAAGTGACCATACTAGGCCATTCCTACATAAGAATAAGTTTCTACAGCATGGCGATGACCGCGTTGTTGATGATGTTCTTAACCCAATTTGACTTACATGACTCGGTTGAGTTGGTGAGCAATTACGGACATTTTTTCATTATTGGCCTGTTCGCCGCAACCATTGCCAACGCAACTGGCGCGGGCGGTGGCATTGTGTTTTTACCCGCATTTGTATTGCTGGGTTTGAGCGTGCCGCAGGCTTTGGCGACGAGTTTTGCTATTCAATGTTTTGGTATGACCTCGGGCACCTTGACTTGGTTGGCCCTCGCCCGACGAGAATCAAGTAAAGCCGACCACTGCTGGGACCAACTCAACTCAGTGTTGTGGCTTACTCTGCCCGCTGCCATGTGTGGTTTATTACTCGCTCAAAAAACCATGCCGACACCACCGTTTAATGTGCATTACCTGTTCAGCATTTTTTCAATCACCATAGGTTTGTTAATGCTTTATCGCTTAAGACTAACCGATAGAATCCGCTCGCCATCATTAAAGCTCAGTCAAAAAGCATTGATAGTTTTAAGCAGTTTTATCGGCGGCATCATCACTTGGTGGCTGTCTATCGGGGTAGGTGAAATTCTTGCCATTGTATTGTTGATGGTCGGTTTTAACATTCGCTTTTCTATCACCGTTGCGGTGATTGTATCTGCTGCCAGTGTTTGGCTTGCATTACCCCATTACCTTAATTTAGCAGACACCATTAACTATAAAGTGTTGTTGTTTGCTGCACCTGCCGCCCTTTTTGGCGGTTTTATCGCTCGCCACTTGGCCGTGGCCATCAGTGCTGTTCGGCTGAAAATGGCATTATCGTTGTGGATCACCTTAAGTGGTCTTCTTTATTTATTGCTCCCTCATTAGGACATCATTATGAATTTTACCAATCAATACCGCGTTGATTTACGCGAACTGCACTTTTTGCTGTGGGAGCAATTTGATATAGAAAACAACCTGCTCAACCCCGAGATCAACAGCGAATACAGCAAAGATTTTGTTCAGGAGCTGTTGTTTCATGCCCGTGACTTTTGCTACAACGAATTAGGCCCTGCTTATCAACAAGCTGACCGCGAAGGTTGTAAATTGCTTGACGATGGCACTGTTCAATTGCCGTCATGCTACAAAGACATCTGGCAAAAATACACTCAGTCGGAATGGGGGCGTTTAAGCTCACCACAAAAATATGACGGTTTGGCCGCACCTTATATTGTCACCCAAATGATTTATGAAATGTTTCAAGGTGCCGACCCGTCATTTATGGTTTACCCCGGCTTTTGCAGCCCAGCGATGTATTTAATAGAACGCTTTGGCACCCAAGCACTGCAACAAAAGTTCAGTCGTCAATTGGCGACCAACGAATGGACCGCTTGTCTTTGCATGACCGAACCTCAAGCGGGCAGCGATGTTGGTGCTATCACCACCAAAGCCATCCCACAAGAAGACGGTAGCTATCACCTAGAAGGTGGAAAAATTTTCATATCGGCAGGTATGCACGAACTGACCGACAACATCGTTTATATTGTATTGGCCCGCGTTGAAGGTGCTCGCCCCGGCACACCGGGTTTGTCGGTTTTTGTTGTGCCACGTCGCGACATTGCAAATGACGGCAGCCTGAGCGAAAACCATGTTGCTTGCTTACGCCTTGAAGACAAAATGGGCATACACGGCATGGCCACCGCGCAAATTAGCTTTGGAGATAAAGGGGTTTGTAGGGGTTACCTTTTAGGTGAGCGCGAAAACATCGGCCTTAAGCAATTGGCTACCATGATGCACATGGCGCGAATCTCAACCGGCATTTACGCACTCGGCTTAGCCGGACGCGCCTACATGAGCGCCGCCAACTATGCCAGCGAACGTATTCAGGGCACGGGCTTTAAAGAAGCTTTTAATCCTCGCGCGAAAAAAGTGCCAATCATGAACCACATCGACGTACGCCGTATGTTGTTAGAAATGAAATCTAAAGTCGAAGGCTGCCGCGCACTCATTCACAAACTGACTTTTCATCAAAGCTGGGTCACCAATTTGCAAGTACTTGGCGAAATGCATCCCGAGCAAGTTGACGCATACAAAAGCCAAGCTAAACATCACGAATCGTTGGTTCACCTATTAACCCCAATTGTTAAAGCTTACACGTCAGATCAGGCATGGCGCGTAGCCGAACTGGCCATTCAGGTTTATGGCGGCCATGGATACGTTAAAGACCACGCTGTAGAGCAGGTCGCAAGAGATGTGAAAATTCTGTCGATTTGGGAAGGCACCTCCTTTATACAGTCTGCCGATTTAATGAAAGACAAACTGGCCATGGGCCGCAGCTCAAAACTGTTGGTGCTGTATCAGCAAGAAGTAGAGAACAGCATCGCCCGCAACCGTGATGCTGGCGTAATGCTTGCTGAAACCGATGCGTTGTCTGACGCATTAGCCATTTTTGCCCAAACCCACGCACTCATGGGTCAATGGGTTAAACAGCAAAAGCTGGAAATGATTTTTGCCATATCCACTCGCTTCCTCGAAATGATGGCTGAGGTCACTCTTTCGTGGCTATTGCTCGATGGCGCAGTGATTGCGGTTAAAAAGCTAGAAAATTTAGAAGACCCGCAAGACGAAGCGTTTTACAAAGGTAAAATTGCTGGTGCACAATTTTACGTGAATAACATTTTACCGGGTGTTAAATCAAAGGCTGAGATTATTGCCAAAGAAGATGCGTCTGCATTGAATGCGACTGAAGATATCTTTTTGCAGCGTACTGATAGGTTTGCTTAGGGGCTGGAGGTACAGCAATGCTGTTGACTTAGGGTTGTTGCTATTTCACGTGGTCTACCAAACGGGAGCGATATTCTAGTAGCTGGTCGTTTTTTCTTTAAAAGATCTTTCACCACATTAATATATGGAAGTATGTAATTAGAACGCAGTCAGCGGTTGTCGAGAGAGCGCAAAGAGCACAGAGAAAAGAAAAAAGATCCAATTTGCTGTTTTTTGCCCTTCTCTGTGTCCTCTGCGTCCTCTGTGGTGATAAGTTTTTGGTTTTTTTATTCTTAAGTCAACAGCATTGCCGTACCACCAGCCCTTGACGAAGCCCCACCCTTCCTTAGCCTCCAACCCACCAAACACTTGTATCCACACATGACTATTTTTTAACTTAATCACAAACAAATGACCAAAACATGTTGTAATTGTTACCAAGTTGTTATAAATTACCACCCATCAGCGACAGGGACTGCAACATATAGGTCTTTTATAGAGTTTTGTAGCAATTTGTACAAACCTATTCAGTTCAATCGTCGCCAAACAAAAAACTATAATTAATCTAACAAACAAGAGAGCTTAAATTTTGAAAATCCAAAAAATCTCAACAATCTGTGCAGCTGTAGCCTGTGCTTTATCTTTGTCTGCCAATGCAGCTAACCTTCAAGAATTGAACACTGGCAAGCTTAACGCTGCTGACATGGTTCAAGGTTTCAGCTCTGACAAAATCAACGAATTGTTGGGCCTAGACAGCGCCGTTCAAATGAAAGCTGTTAAAACTATCGATGCTGGCAACGGTTTGACTAAAGTTCGCTTCGCACAAACTTTCCACGGTATTCCAGTATTTGGCCAAAGCATCGCTGCTACTAAAACGCCAATGGGCACTTTCACCAACATTCAAGGTGAAGTACTTGACCTGAACACTGACAAGCCTTTCATGACTCGTACACGTTTTTCTGCTGACCAAGCCATGGCTTTCGCCCTTAAAGGTCAAGACGCTTCTAAAGTTTACAACAAGCAAAATAACAAATTCGTTCAAATCATCGACGGCGAGCCTACCATCGTTTTCCGCACTTCTTTTGTTGTTGAAACTGAAGATGGTCCATCACGTCCTGTGTCTGTAATCAATGCACAAACTGGTGAAATCGTTGAGTCTTATGACAATATCCAACACGCTTCTGCTACAGGTCCAGGTGGTAACACTAAGACTGGTCAATACAACTACGGTACTGATTTCAGCGCAATGGACGTAACCACTAGTGGTTCTAACTCTGTAATGAGCAACGCCAACGTTAAAACTGTTAACTTGAACAACGGTACTTCTGGCAACACAGCTTATTCTTTTGCTGGTACTAACAACACTTTCCAAGCAATCAACGGCGCATATGCTCCTTTGAATGATGCACATTACTTCGGTAACGTTATCTTCAACATGTACAACGCTTACGTTGGTACTAACCCGTTGTCTTTCCAGTTGACGATGAAAGTTCATTACTCTAACAACTACGAAAATGCATTCTGGGATGGCTCAGCAATGACTTTCGGTGACGGTGCTACGACTTTCTACCCATTAGTAAGCCTTGACGTTTCTTCACACGAAGTAAGCCACGGTTTCACTGAGCAAAACTCTGGTTTGGTTTACTCAAGTATGTCTGGCGGCATGAACGAAGCTTTCTCTGATATGGCTGGTGAAGCTGCTGAGTACTACATGAATGGCACAAACGACTGGATGGTTGGTGAGCAAATATTTAAAGGTACTGGCGCATTGCGTTACATGATTGACCCTACTGATGACGGTCGTTCAATTGGTCACGCCAGTGACTTCACTAGCGGCATGGACGTTCACTACAGCTCAGGCGTTTACAACAAAGCCTTCCACTTGTTATCAACCACTGCTGGTTGGAACGTACAATCGGCTTTCGCCACAATGGCTTTGGCTAACCAAACTTACTGGACTGCAAACAGCACTTTCGATGCCGGTGCATGTGGTGTTGAAAGCGCAGCTAGCGACAAAGGTTACAGTGTAGCTGACGTTACAGCAGCATTCGCCGCAGTTGGCGTGGCTTGTGGCGGAACAACTCCTCCAGGTCCTGGTGGCGACACTGACGTAAGCGGTTCTGTTGAAAACATCACTGTTAAACGTCGTAAATGGAAACGTTACACATTAGACCTTCCAGCTGGCGCTTCTGACTTAGAAGTAAGCATGACTGGCGGAACAGGTGATGCTGACTTGTACATGCGTCACGGCGCACAGTCTACAACTTCAACTTACGATTGTCGTCCATACTTGACTGGTAACGAAGAGACTTGTACTTTCGCCACTCCAGCTTCTGGTACTTGGCATGTAGACGTTCGTGGTTACACTAACGTTTCTGGCTTGACCATCAACTACGGTTACAACAACTAAGAATGAGCTAAAGCTTTAACTTAGAAAAAAAGCACCTTCGGGTGCTTTTTTGTTTTTAAGATATTTGACAACGCACCAGCCTCCAACGAAGCCACAACGCTTAACCAACCTCACCACAAACCTACCCCAACAAACACCGCTCAATCTGTTGCTGCAAATAATCAAGTGCGACCGGTTTTACTAAATATTGACAGATACCGATGGCTTTGGCCTGTTCTTCACTGATCACGTCAGAATACCCTGTAGTCATTACAATCGGCAGATTGGGGCGAATACTCAGCATTTTTTTGGCCAATTGCTTACCTGTCATTAACGGCATGGCTTGGTCGGTCAGCACCAAATCAAAACGCTGTGGTTCGGCTTCAAATAATGCCAAGGCTTGTTTACCGTTCTCACAAATGGTAACAAGATAACCCAATTCGAGAAAGAACGCTTGGTGCAAGTGCAATACTGCCAATTCATCTTCAACAATCAATATACGTTTAACACCTAATTCGTTATTTTTTTGCTCATTTGACTTAACTTCCTCACCACTTTCGTCCACCTCAACCATATCACTAACCGGAAAGGTGATTGAAATACTAGTGCCTTGGCCGACGTTGCTGAGCATTGATATTTTACCCTCGTGCTGTTCAACTAGGCCAAATACCACGGCTAATCCCAAACCGGTGCCTTTTCCGACTTCTTTTGTGGTGAAATATGGGTCGAATATCCATTCTTGATCGGCTTTAGATATACCACAGCCATTATCTTTAACAGTGAGATTCAAATACCCCAACGGCCTATCTAGTGATTGCTCCATTGACAAAGTGATAGATAACTCACCAGTAATATCTTCCATTGCATGGTAGGCATTGTTGCACAAGTTTAAGATAATCTGATAAATCTGAGTTGCATCAGCCAAAATGGTTGGGCAATCGGCCAGTAATTGCTGCTTAATGGTGATATTCGCAGGTGTTGTAGACGCAACAATTTTGAGCGCTTCACCAATCAATACCGACAGATTAGTGGGTTTTAAAACGGTCGATTCCATCCGGCTAAAAGCCAAAATCTGCTTAACTAGGCTGGCCGCTCTATCAGCACTATGAAGAATATTGTCAAAATGGTTGCAGATTTTATCCTGCCCTGTTGTTAATTTTCTGCCCATGTCGGCATTGCCCAATATGGCGGCCAATATATTGTTAAAATCATGAGCAATGCCACCTGCGAGTGTGCCCAGCGCTTCCATTTTTGAAGATTGACGCAGTTTGGCTTCCAATAATTTACGTTCGGTGATGTCTTCCCATATGCCGGCAAGGTGATCATCTTCGCCGTTTTGGTCTTTAATGAGTCGTATTACATCACCAATCCAGCGGTAACTGCCATCTTTGATTTTAAAACGATACTCAGATTTGAAATAGCCCGTTTTGAATAATTTCGCCATGCCCGCAAGCACACCCTTAACATCATTGGGATGGATGTGGCTCACCCAAAACTTGGGCTGGGATATAAAATCATTCGGCGTATAACCTGTGACTTGCTGCACGCCTTCACTGACATAAAGTGTACTAAAATCGCCACTAGGTTTTGCTGCATAAGTGATCACAGGTAAAGACATAAGTAAGTTGGTCAGCTGTTCATCGCTTTGTAGCAACTGGGCGTTGCTGTTGTCATTTTCGATTTTGTTTTGTGAATGGCAGTGAGTTGCACAGGAGGGCCTGATTGAGCGTTGAACAATTTGTTGACGAAGCACATTAAGCTCTTCTATCAGTTGCTTTTTACTTTTAGATTCATCTTTCATCTACCCCCCTTGCTATACCACATTCTACGAATGATCTAACTTGATTAATGAGCATACGATTGACCTAGCCATACTGTCAAGCCGATTGATTAATAAGGACAAATGTACCTGTAGGGGTTCTAAATAGAGTATAAAAAGCGCGGCAAGCCGAAAATATTACAGCTTGAATTTGATGAATAACGCGGCACTGCGCCGGGCTAAAAATGATAAAGCGACACAGAAGTGTCGCCTAAAGTAGAATATTTATCTCGAGTACTTGGTATTTAGTAATGTAAAGCGGCCACTGCGTGTATACGACCATCAACGTGCGCTTTTTGCTCCAATCTTTTTGGAGAAGGGTCATCTACTGCCACAACATGATTTAATTTCCCTACGGGACTAAAATAGAAAACCATGGTATTGATGACTTGTTCATTACTTGCTGCCATATCAATGTTGTAATTGATGATGGTGGCATTAGCGAATTCTGAGCTTGAGTTTGCCCCTGAACCGCTGACTTTTCGGCACAATGTGTTGCTTGAGTGACGAATTTTGTAATATTTATTGAAGACTTGGCAAGTCATCTCGGGAGTCATACCAGCGGTAAAGCCGCCACCGAGTTTTTCGCCTGCTTTTTTAACGGCCATTGCTTTTGCCGCCACTTGTTGATTGCCACTAGATTGGCAACCAGCCAAAGCCGCAAGGGTTACACCTACGACCATTATTGTTTTAAATTTTCCGTCTATCATCTCTCACCTCTGTTTTTTGGCTGTAATCCCTAGCAATTATAGTGCTGTATAATCGAGACCCGCAAGATGAATTGTGATGTTTTCGACGGATGGGTTTTGGGCTGAGATGAATGACTTGTAAATATTGGGGTGTCGTACAACGTTTTGCGTTGAACGACACCCAAATCATCAATGCTGATGCGCTTTACCTGCACCACTTGGAACACGGAAGTTTTCAACTAACTGCTGAATTTTCGGTGAGGCATCTCCAGTCATCTTAGTGACAATAAAGGCCACTGCAAAGTTAACCAAAGCACCTACCACGCCAAAGGCATTTGGCGAAATACCAAAGAACCAATTGGCTGGCATATCACCCAAAAAGTCGGTACCAGAGATAAACATAATGCCCTTGTGCTGGAACACATACAACATAGTGATACCCACACCTGAACACATGCCAGCAACAGCGCCTTTACCGCTGATTTTCTTAGAGAATATGCCCATCATCAACACCGGAAAAATAGACGCAGCCGCCAAACCAAAGGCTAATGCTACTGTGCCTGCGGCAAACCCCGGCGGATTTAACCCCAGCCAACCGGCAACGATTATCGATATGGTCATAACCACCCGGCTTATCATTAATTCATCTTTCTCTGACAAATCAGGTTTTAACACGCCTTTCATCAAATCGTGCGAGATAGAAGAAGATATCGCTAACAACAACCCCGCCGCAGTTGACAATGCCGCCGCTAATCCGCCAGCGGCCACCAGTGCAATCACCCAAAACGGCAAGTTAGCAATGGCCGGGTTAGCCAATACCATAATGTCACGGTCGACCTTAACCATTTCGTTTTGCTTAGCGTCGGCAACATATTGAATTTTTCCATCGCCATTTTTATCTTCAAACTTAAGCAAACCGGTATTTTCCCAGTCTTTAAACCACTTTGGTCGCTCTTCATAAACGAGGTTTTGACCCGGCGCTGGTTCGATGGTATTCATTAAATTAAAACGGGCCATGGCGCCAACCGCAGGCGCAACAGTGTACAACAAGGCGATGAAAACCAGCGCATATCCGGCAGATGAACGCGCCGCTTTTACGCTTGGTACGGTGAAAAATCGCATGATCACGTGAGGTAAACCGGCTGTACCAATCATTAATGTCATGGTATAGGCAAACATATTTAGCGAGCCACCCATGTTGTCGGTGGTGTATTCTTTAAAGCCCAAATCGGTGACGACTTGGTCTAACTTATCGAGCAGATAAACCCCACTGCCATCAGCCAAAGTACTGCCCAAACCCAGTTGCGGAATGGGGTTGCCGGTCAGTTGCAACGAGATAAAAATAGCGGGCACCGTATAGGCAAATATTAGTACGCAATATTGAGCGATTTGGGTGTAAGTGATACCTTTCATGCCGCCCATAACGGCGTAAACCCAAACCACCACCATGCCAATGGCCAAACCTAAGCCGTAATCGACCTCAAGAAATTGTGAAAATGCCACACCAACGCCTTTCATCTGACCAATGATATACGTCAACGAGGCGATGATAAGACAAACAACCGCGACAATTCGAGCGGTTTTAGAATCGTATCGGTCAGAAATAAATTCGGGCACAGTAAACTTACCGTGTTTGCGCATGTAAGGCGCCAGCAACATAGCTAACAGAACATAACCGCCTGTCCAGCCCATCAAAAATACCGAGCCGCCATAACCCAAAAAGGCGATTAAACCCGCCATAGAGATAAAAGATGCCGCGCTCATCCAATCGGCGCCAATGGCCATGCCGTTCTGAATCGGCGATATGTTACCACCAGCCGCATAAAACTCACTAGTTGAACTCGCCCGAGCCCACCACGCAATACCAAAATACAAAGCAAAAGAACCAAATACGGCAATATAAGTGTAGAGTTTTAATTCATCCATTATTCACCCTCCTCTTCAACGCCGTACTTCTTATCTAACTGATTCATTTTATGTGAATACCAAAATATCAGCCCGACAAAAGTATAAATCGAACCTTGCTGAGCAAACCAAAATCCCAATTTATAACCGCCAAGACGAATTTCATTGAGCGGTTCGACCAATATCAAACCAAAACCAAAAGAAACCACGAACCAGATGACCAAACAAATAAAAATCAAGCGTAGGTTTTCACGCCAATAACCAGAATTGTCGGTCTCGTTTTGCGAGTTGTCTTCCACGATAGTGCTCCATCAAAAGTGTTGTTATTATCATTTGCGACGATTTTACGATGTTTTACGACAACGGTCACTTTAAAGAAATCATAAAATGGTGTTGTTGAGATTACCTAGGCTTATTTATTCACGCCAACAAGCCATGTTCCAACAAAAATAAAGTGTTTTTACTCTATTCTTAATTTTAAAAAATGTTGTTTTATTACATAGAGTTACCATTATAGTATGTGCCCGTAAGCTCGTTAGTAAGCAATCGTTGGTCAAAATGAGTGGCCAATAAAGTCCATTTACGTAGAATACTAATCATTGAACAGCGCCTCTAACGTTGTTCATAAAGAATTACCTCAATATGGCCACAACTTGTTTTGTGGCTTTTTTTTTGCCTTTTTTTGATTGTTTTATTTTAAGAAACGCGTTTGATATGAACACCACAGAGCTGGGCAGTAAGATAATGAGTAAAAACGGTCAGTGACAAAATAAAGGGGAAGTGAGTTTGGGTAAATATGGATTGAAGTTTATATGAAGAAAAATGGGTGCGAAACGCATCCGCACCCATTCATTAATAAATTATTTCTTTGCTGGTTTCTCAGCTTTAACCACACCGCCAGTAACTTTAGTACAAGTACCTTTAGGCATGTAAACCCATTCGTTGTCGCCATTGTCCATAGTCGCTTGACCAGAACAAGCGTGAGAGCCGTCTAATGCGCCACAGTCATTTTGACCAGCTTTGGCGATGCCCGCACATTTTTCCCATGCTTTAGGTTGATCAGGTACTGCGTGTGCAACACTTGCAGATAATGCACCCAAAGCAACCAGACCTGACAATGTAGCACCAATAATGTTTTTACGTTCGCTCATGGCAAACTCCTTTTTTAGATTGTTGTTATTGCTTAAGCAAGGCATTTGCAAAGCTGACTCACCATAGAGCGGGTTATTCTAATAAAACTTTCAAAAAAAAGCATTTTTTCTGTGATTGTTTTATTAAGTTGCTATTTTGAGGTTTTTATAGGTAATGCTCTGCTCTGCTTTATCAACGCTTTTATGCCTTCGGGTAATATGGCAGTAAGCTTTAGGGGAGAATATCTAACCTGCATGGCAGCGAACAAAGTGCCATTAAATTAAGTGAAGATAATTGCCGGATTGTATTGCTATTTAGCGGTGGCATTGCCCGCGAAATTGTGCGTTCATTGCGAGTGTTATTGATGGATAAACCACTAGGCGAATTGGCTGAGCATTTGCTGGAAGAAGTGCTGTCTATGGGAGAAAACAACAGACGCTATTCGTAGGGCACATTTAGACTACTGCAACACTTATTGGTGCTACCGATAGCCGAAGCCCAGCAGCACCAAGAACCTTCGTCAATGTTTCAAGACGGGGGTTACCATCTTTAGACAAAGAGGTATAAAGCGCTTCGCGAGCAAGGTTCGTCTCTTTTGCCAGCTTGGTCATGCTACCGACTCTGACAGCAGCTACATCACGAAGTGCCAACTTGAATAGGGCGATATCACCCGACTCAAGCACTTCTTCCAAATACATCGCTGCCATTTCAGGGTCTTGCAAAAGCGCCTTGCTCGTTTCATCGAATGATCGGCTATTTTTGGTCATCGGTTAAGTTCCTAAGATAGTTATTTAGGTATTGTCGAGCTTTAGCACCAGTAATGTCTTTCCAATCGCCTAAATTCCCCAACTCTGCCCTTCTAATTCGAGTCAGTAACTTCAGCTGCGCTTTTTTATCTTTCAGTCTCAATAGTCATTCACCAAAAGGAGAATCACCATCATCGTCAACATATTCTTCAATTTCGTATTTAGTGTTCATGTTGATATACTCCAGTGTAATTTATAAATTACACTCATGCAAACTTGTAATCTTATCCGACTGGGGTTCGTTGTTAATGCTATTGATTGGACCATTCTCCATGCAGGAATGAGTCATACCCACTTTATTCTGCTTATTTCAATGTGCATTCAACAAAGAACTGTATATAAGTATAGTACCAATACCTTTCATTTGCTGTTTTTTTAAACATAAACCACTTATACCAAGGTATAACATTCCACGCCCAAAAGTATCACCAGCCAACCCTTCTCCCCTTTGTCACCCTTCTCGTTGACACATTTACATCAACGGCATAGACTAATAAAACACCGTTCAATTACCACTGATGGACAACAAAATGGGCAGAAGAAATCAACATAATTCAGCTGAATTTGACGAGTTAGTTTTATCTAAAGTCGAGGCGTTTTTAGTTCACAGTCCCGCGCGGGAATTGAGCTTGCGCAAAATAGCCAGTTTAATCGATTATGCACCCAGTACGCTGGTGTCGGTTTATGGCAATTATGCCAATTTGTTGTTGCGGGTGAATGCTCGTACGCTCAATGCGCTTAACCAACAATTGTCTGCTTGTTTAGGTTCACGTTTACAGGCCGACTCGCAACCCATAATTAGAGAAAAGTTAGACCATCTGGCGCAGGCTTATTATGCTTTTGCTCAGCAAAATCCGCATCTGTGGCAATTGATTTTTGACCTTAGAATGCCCGGTAACGATCCGCTACCGCAATGGATGCAGTCAGCCATCGATCATTCGTTTGAATTGTTGATGTATTGCCTTAAACTGCTCAACCCAAGCAAAACATCAGAGCAACAGCAACTGGCCAGCCGGGTCATATGGTCTGGTGTTCATGGCATCACCCAGCTGTCTTTGGGTGACAAATTGTTTTTAAACCAGCACAGCGATGGCAAAGTGATGATAGGTTCTTTGCTCGACAACTATCTGGCCAACTGGGTTGAAACCCATCATTAATCTGTTTGCCCATTAACCCGATAACCAAGAAAGGAAATCTTATGTCTGATGAACACAGTCAGTTTGCGCTACTTAAAACCCGCAAGTTTTTGCCATTTTTTCTTACCCAAGCACTGGGTGCATTAAACGATAACGTTTTTAAGAATGCGCTGATGTTAATACTCACTTTCTCGGCAGCCAACGCACTGCCGTGGGACATAAACTTGGTGATGAACCTTGCTGCGGGTTTGTTTATTCTGCCCTTTTTCATATTTTCGGCAGCGGCGGGCGATTTGGCCGACCGCATCGAAAAATCAAAACTAATTCAATACGTTAAACTGGCCGAAATTTTTATCATGTTGCTGGCCTCAATCGCGTTCTATTTTGAGCAATATATGCTGCAACTGGGTATTTTGTTTTTAATGGGCACTCAGTCAGCCTTTTTTGGTCCGGTAAAATACGCGATTCTACCCCAGCTAATCAAACCCAATCAGCTAGTCGGTGGCAATGCTTTAGTCGAAATGGGCACCTTTTTGGCGATATTAGCAGGCACCATCACCGGCGGCATTTTGGCCGGGTGGGAAACCGCAGCCATAAGCACCTCATCTATTATTG
>CALKGI010000039.1 GCA_938085045.1 uncultured Alteromonadaceae bacterium | reverse complement strand
TAATTTTATGTGGTACGCCAAACTACGATTACCAACTATCAACAGCTGGCCGCCGGGTTTAAGCACCCGCAGGGCATCTTTAAACATTTGCCATGCGATATGATCAGTTACTGCCTGTTGCTGGTGAAAAGGGGGGTTATTCACCACCAAATCAACAGATTCTGACGCCTGACGGGTCAAGCAGTCATCGACGACAAAACGGCATTGTTCGACTTTGTCCGGCATATTAAGTGTCACCGAATCTTGGGCAGATGCTACGGCCATATACGATTCATCGACAAATAAGACTTTGGCTAACGGTGATTGGTTCAATAGGCTCAAACCCACAACGCCATTACCGCAGCCCAAATCAACTACCGACATACCATTGGTGTCGTCAGGTAAGTTGCTTAACAGTAAACGTGCGCCAATATCCAAAGAGTCGCGCGAGAACACATTTGCGTGATTGACTACAGTTAAATCGGTGCCTTCTAAAGCCCATTTCTTTGGTTGCTTTAATCCAGCGGTGCTTTGCTGAGATTGGCTGAGGTTAGCAAAAATGAGTCGTGATTTTTTCTTGGCCAGCGATGTGGTGGTCGGGCCGATAAAGCGCTCGAACAATTTGAGGGTTGAACTGTGAATATCGGTCGTTTTTCCTGAGGCGATAATTTTAGTGTTTGGTGCTAAAAAGCGGTTGATTTGCGATAACACGTGCTCTAAAAAACCGTTGTTTTTGGGCACTTTAATTAACACCAAACTGATGTCTTGGGGTAAATCATCCATGCTGCCTAACAGATGTTCATCTTCGAGGGTGGTTTGAGTATTGTGTTGATAATTGTGCTTAACCGCTTGATGGGCAACGTAGGAGTCAGACAGGTTAAATACCTGATGCCCAGCAAACCAACAGGTTAGGGCACCAAAGCTGTCGTTGATGAGCAAAACACGCGATTGCGAATTTAACAACTGGTGCTCTTCTACGTGTTGAATAAGGTATTCGTCAGCACTGTCCCAAGCCTGTAAGGTCCGGTTTTTTTGCGCCAGCGGCCAGCGCTGCAACGTTAGTTGGCGGTCAAGCAGATTCAATTCGGTATTCATTAAAGTGTCGCGCGTGAGAATTTGCGCAATTTTGCCATGGTTGGTGTTGTTGCGCCAGTAGCTGGGGTGAATGAAGTTCGACTTTTAACCTGACTAACTCAATCTTGCCGTGGGAGCGAGCTGGAGCTCGCTCCCACTGTGGCTATTTATTAAAACTTGAATCCACAGTGCCTTTAAAACACGCCAAGATATACGGATAACCTTCGGTGACGTAATAACCATAAACCCCGTCAACCGTCATGCCGTTGCATTCGTCTAAATCGCCGCCACCACTAACATATTCGTAGTCGTCACGATACGAACCATCATAAGTGCCGCCCGGGTTACCATTGCCGCTAGGTCTACTGCCGCTGATTAATGCAAAGCTCGATACCGCTTTTCTGATGGTGCCGTTATCATTAAAATACGAACCAAAAATAGGATAACCGTCTGCGGCAAAACCAATGACTGGTGATTCTACGGCGTTGGTGTCAGCGTCAAATAGTGCATTTGGGGTGCCATGGTAGTGGTAACTGCCATTGGGTTGCGAGTGGGCGTTGTGAGTGTCAACTCTAAAACCGTTGGCGACATACATTGGGTCGAAACGCCATGGCTGGTTAATGTCGTTACAACCGACTTTACCATCGCCTACGCCAAAACAGGCAGCGGCAAGTAAATCGACCTTTACGCCATTGAGCATAACCGCATTGTCGGTTCGAAGTGTCAGGCTGGTGGTTGAAGCGGCGTGAACTGGGCTTGCGGTGACTTCAAGCGTAATATCTTGAGCCGACACATTATTGGGAAAGGATTGAGAACCATCATTAAAATCGTGATTGGGAATGTTATTGGTTGAGAATACACATTTGTCATTACTTAGCGCCACCGTTAACGCACCGTTAAAAATCTGACCATTGTTAACGTCATTCACCGTCGATTGGTAACGTTCGACGTAATCGGCGCAATTGGCACTGCGATTGGTCAATGTGGCGTTGGTTATGTCGAGCGGGTTAGTACTGGTTTCGCCGCGTAGGGTTTTTCCGTGTGTTTGCAATTCACTGATAAGCGCTGCATTAGACGAATCTGCCGCTAAGTTGGTGGATTCGTTTAAATCTTCACTGACCTTGTATAGCTCTTGTGTGCCATCGGTATATTCAATCAATTTATGATCTTGATTTCGTACCGTCCAGCCAGTGACATCATTACTTTCAAACTCCGAATAGTTGTAACTACGCAATCCGCTGCCAGTAGATGACAATAAGCTTAAAAAGCTGTAACTGTCGTTTAGCTGAGTGCTTGAGCTGCCAGTAAAATTGGTGAATGTCGCGTAAAAATCAGAGGTATTGACCAACGCTGTTTCGCGCTCGTTAGCACGTGTCACCCCATTGCCTGACACCACCATAGGTATGCGAATTCCACCTTCGTACAAAGTGCTTTTGCTGTGAGAGCGGTCATACACAGCTGTGTCGATAACTGCGGATGGCGTGCCGTTGTCGCCGATATAAACTATCAAAGTATTATTACGCTCTTTGGCTGGCAGTGAGTCAATAAGGCGACCAATTTCACTGTCCATAGCCTCAAGTGCGGCGAGATAATAATCTCGTTTGTTCGCTTCAATATGCTCAGTAGTACCAGTTAAATCAGTGCGGTTGTGCAACGATTCTGGCGGCAAATGAAAAGGCGAGTGAGGGGCAACATAAGCCATCCACAAAAACCACGGTGTATTAGCTTGATTTTGCGTATCTAACCAGTTTATTGCTAAGTCGGTGAGTTTGGTGGTGTGATAGTCTGTGCTGGTGGTGCTTTGGCCATTTTCAGTCAGGTCCCAACTGTAATAATCATCTACAGTGCCTGTGATGGTGCCCGCATAATAATCAACGCCACTGTCGGTTGGGTGCGACAAGTTTGGGTTGCCACCACCTACATGCCATTTGCCAATAACCGCCGTTTGATAATCAGCGCTGTTACTTTGTTCTTTTAAATAGCGTTGTAAGGTTTGTGTGTCGGGCGACATTACCGCGGGCACAAAAGTGATGCCGCTATTAACACCATGCTGTCCGGTGAGCATAGTGCCCCGAGTGGTTGTACATTGTGGCGTCGCCCAGGCATTGTCAAAAGTGATACCTGCTGCGGCAAGAGCATTGATATTAGGGGTGCTCGGCAAGTCAGTCGAATAAGCATATTGCGCCGAAGCATCAAGCCCTTGGTCGTCAGCAATGAGCAATAAAATGTTGGGCTTTCCGGCCGATACCGCTTCGGTTATTGTTGCCGTTTCGTCACTGGTGAGTGATTCTGCAAAGTTGTCGCCATCGGTATAACTGATTTTTACCGCAATGGTGTTGTCCACGTCACTGTTTGTTAGCGTGTAAGTTGACGATGTTGCACCTTCAATATTGTTTTGACTGCGCAACCATTGATAGTTAAAACTGCCAAGCCCATTCTCATCGGCCAATGTATTACTGGCAGTGAGTATCTCACCCGATTCTGTTGTGCCACTGATGCTAACGCTGCCCGTTGGCGCACTGTTAATAGGCGACACAACTATCTGGACCGTATCTGCATTACTGATTAACTCCGCATCACTAACCGTTAAGCTTGCAGTATAAGTGCCGATCAAATCTGCAACAAAAGTGGTGTCTTGGTTGGTTGTAGAAGATAAAACCGCCGTGCTGCCGCTGGGTACTGTGGTCAAACTCCAAACATACGTAATAGCATCACCATCGGGGTCTGAACTTTGCGAACCAGACAAGCTGACTGTAGCGCCAATTGTCAGCGCCTGATCAACACCCGCATTAGCAACAGGGATATCATTGATGGGGTTTACCGTAACACTGACTGAATCACTGGCTGTGCCGCCCTCGTTATCGGTGGCTGTTACAGCAAAAGATAAAATAGTCGTTTCGGTAATAGCAGGGGCGGTAAAACTGGCAGAAGCACTATTTACATTGTTTATAGAAACACTCGTGCCGCTGGTTTGACTCCATTGATAAACACTGATGCTGCCGTCGGTATCACTGGCGGTAGCCGTTAGCGTGACTGACGTATGCTCGTTCACCGTTTGGTCATTACCAGCATTGGCTGTTGGCAATGCATTAATCGGGTTAACTCTCACCTCCACTATGTCGCTGCTGGTGCCGCTTTCGTTGTCGGTGACCGTTACACGAAAGGCCATATCTAAAGTTAGTGTTGTGATTGGCGCGGTAAAGCTGGCGGTCACACTAGTGGTATCACTTAACATTACATTTATACCACTGGTTTGCTCCCAGAGGTAAGAGACAATGCTACCGTCACTATCAATGGCAGTTGCTGTGAGGCTAACCGATGATTGCTCAGGGACCAATTTGTCATTGCCAGCGCTAACTGTTGGCAGAGCGTTAACCGGATTAACCGTCACTTCGGTGTTGTCACTTGCCCCGCCGCCTTCGTTATCGATGACTGCAACATTAAAGGTCAATGTGGTCGCTTCAGTTAGGCTGGGGGCTGTAAAACTGGCCGTAGCGCTTGTTGCATTGTTTAAGGTGACACTGGTACCGCTCGTTTGCGTCCATAGATAGCCACTGATACTGCCGTCAGAATCGCTAGCTAAAGCGGTAAGTGTCACGGTTGTTTGTTCGTTTGCATTTTGGGCTACACCGGCATCTACTGTAGGCAAGGTGTTGCTTGGATTGAGTGGGTTGACTGTCACATTCACGGTATCACTCGTTGAACCACCTTCATTGTCGGTTACTGTCAGCTTAAAAATCAGCGTTTGGGCTTCAGTTAACGAACGGGCTGTAAAGCTGGCTGTTGCGCTTGATGCTCCCCTTAATGTGATGCTGCTGCCACTGGTTTGAATCCACAAATAACTCTCAATATTGCCATCAGAATCATTAGCAATAGAATTTAGAGTCACTCTGCTTTGCTCATCTACTACTTGGTCTTCACCTGCATCTACTGTTGGTAAAGCATTAACCGGATTAACAGTAATACTGACCAAATCGCTAACGGCACCGCCTTCATTGTCAGTTGCTGTTAGAGTGAAATTCAAGGTTTTAATCTCAGTCACAACGGGGGAGGTAAAGTTGGCGGTTGCGGTCGTTGCGTTGCTCAGCGTGACGCTAGTGCCGCTGGTTTGTGTCCATTGATAGCTAGCAATGTTGCCATCTGAGTCGCTTGATGTTGAAGTCATTGTGACCGCAGTTTGTTCGTCAACGGTTTGGTCATCACCGGCACTGACCGTTGGTAAGCTGTTCACTGGGTTTACGGTGACATTAACTGAATCCGTTGATGTGCCTCCTTCGTTATCAATTGCCGTTAAACTAAATGTCAGGGTTTCGATTGTAACTAACATTGGGGCGATAAAATTGATTGTTTCTTTGGTGGTATCACCCAAGTTAACACTGGTGCCGCTGGTTTGTGTCCACAAAATACTGAGTACCGCGCCGTCAGAATCACTAATTGTCGGCGTTAAAGTGACCATGGCTTGTTCATCAACCGATTGATCGGCACCTGCATTAATTAACGGCAAAATATTAACTGGGTTGACTGTCACCATCACCGAATCGCTAGTGGTGCCACCGTCATTGTCGGTGACGGTTAAACTAAAGGTTAGTGTTGCCAAGCGGGTCGCGGTGGGTGAGATAAAGCTAGGGGTCGGTGTTGTGGCATCACTTAAATTTACGCTAGCGCCGCTGGTTTGACTCCAAAGGTAACTGACAACAGTGCCATCAGCATCGCTGGCGGTTGCGTTAAGGGTCACACTAGTTTGCTCGTTTACTGTTTGATCAACTCCAGCATTGACTATTGGGGCTAAGTTGGCGGTTGGAAACCAACTTTCAACGTCTTCGTTTGGTTGGTCATTTTCGACATAATCTAAAGTTGTGGTCAGCCACTGTTCTAGTTGTGCACCGTTTTGCAAAAATTCACGAATGGTGCCAAGGGGCACAATTGTTTCATCTTCGTTGATAAAAGGTTCTGTCGTTAAATCGAAACCCAGTTCACTACTGAGTGTTTCTATCCATAGGTTTTTATCGCCGTTTACAAGTGTGCCCTGTTGGTTGGCATAACGCTTGATTAAAGTTGAAAGCGGTGTGGCGTGGCAAGACAGGCGTTCGCCTCTCAAGCAAATTGAGTTTAAAGTGCCAAGAAATGGCTGGCTGTTTAACGTGCCGCCTGTAATTGACAAAATATAGCGTGATGGCAGCGATTGCTGTTGGGCAAACACATAACGGCCGTTTTCATCGGTTTGAGTTTCTAGAATCAGCGACTGGTCGGCCACATTGAGCAATTGCACCGTTGCGTTGCTAAGTACATCATCTACCACCAATCCGGTAATAATGGGCCTCGCATCAATCTCTACATCACTTTGAACCGACGAACCTTCGTTGTCGGTGATTTTTAAATTAAAATTAAAGGTGGTACTGGCTTCATTATTAGGGGTCGTGAAGCGGGGCGTCAGGCTGGAGTAGTCGGTAAGAATCACCGACTCACCAGCAGTTTGAGTCCATAAAATGTTTTCAACTGAACCGTCATCATCTGTCGCCGTAGCGGTTAGCTGTACCAACGAACCTTCATTTACTATTTGTGCGCTGCCAGCATCGACTATTGGCGCTGAGTTGACAGGGTTAACGGTTATTACAACTGTGTCAGTGGCAGTGGCGCCATCGTCATCGGTGACTTGCGCTTGAAAAGTGAATGATTGCGGGGCGTGTTGAACCAGTACGGTGGGGGCCGTAAATGAAGCATTTGCGCTGTCAGTGCCAGACACATTCAAGATATCGCCAGCGGTTTGCGTCCATTGGTAGGTGGTAATTGAACCATCACTGTCTGATGCATTGATGCTGAGCGTAACTATTGATTGCTCATCAACACTTTGAGCGCTACCAACACTAACAGTCGGAGGATTATTAACAGTAGGCGTTGGTGTTGGCGTAGAGGTCGAATCACCACCGCCTCCGCCGCCACACGCGGTAATAGCTATACATAAAATGTTTATTACCAACAATTGGCTGATTAGTTTTATCTTATTCACGGGTGGGGGGACCTGTATATTGTTCTGATTTATAGGTTAAGCGTAGCAAAATAATGTGCAAATAAAACGCACGAAAGGTAAAGCCTAGGTAAATGCCTAGGCTTAATTTGAGGATCGTATAAAGTGCTACTCTTTTGAAAACAACTGCTTAAGTAAATTGGTGGTTTGTTTGGCGGGATCTTTTCGAATGGCGGCTTCTTCTGTTGCTAGCCTGTCAAAAATACCGTCGAGCGCTTGTGACTTGACCAAACTAGAGATGTCGCTGTCGACTTTTTTAACAAAAGGAAGCGCATTATACTGCTTCATTATTTTCTCATAAGTGCTGGCTGCGCCGACACTTTCGAGGCTTTGTTTAATGATCGGGGTTAACGACTCACCGATGGGACCTGACATGCTTTGCTTAAAGTAACTGGTAATAGAATCGCTTTTTCCGTTATACAGCCCTTGAATATCACTTATATCCATTTTTTTAATCGCATCCATCAACAATGGCCCAGCCGCTGGCACTGCTTTTTCGGCGGCCTGATTGAGCTTTGCTTCAAGGTCGGTGATCCAATGACCTTTACCCACTTTGTCTAATGCGCTTTTTACTTTTTGCAGCCCGCTGGGTAGGTCGATATGAAGATTGGAGTCATTGGCAAATCCGCCGGGTTTAGACAATGAGTCAATCACCGACTGAGTGCCCACTTGGAGCGTCTCCTTCAACCCTTTCGCAATCTTGTCATCACTTAAAGTGGCGCTAGTTTCTTCACCAAAAATTGCATTCTTGATACTGTCCCACCAGCCATCTGCCGCCACTGGCATACTGAACATTAACAGTGTCAGCAACAGAGTATTCGTTCGTTTCATAGTCATCCTCGTTTATAGATTGTTTGAGTTAAAGGTTTTGTGTGGATGAGTATGGTAGCGTTTGACTTTATGTCAATAGAACCCAAATAAAACATAAAGAAGCACATGAGTTGATTGGATAAAGCAGGTATTATCGACGCAACGAAGGTTTAGAAAAGACTAAGGTAATGACAAAGACATTGATTAGGTGGGGCATTATTGGTTGCGGCAAAGTGACCGAAATTAAAAGCGGCCCAGCCTACCAGCAAACCGAAGGGTTTGAGTTGGCTGGGGTGATGAGAAGAGATGTAGGCAAAGCACAAGATTATGCCAAAAGGCATGGCGTGAAAATGTTCAGCGGCGATGCCGATGAAATAATCAATAACCCAAATATAGATGCCATTTATATCGCCACCCCGCCAGACAGCCATAAGTACTATGCGTTAAAAGTCGCCAAAGCAGGCAAACCTTGTTGCATCGAAAAACCGATGGCACCGTCATATCAAGATTGTTTGCTGATCAACGAAGCTTTTGAGGCTAAAAACTTACCGTTGTTTGTTGCTTATTATCGGCGCTCGTTACCCCGGTTTAAACAAGTTAAACAGTGGTTAGATTCGGCAGCAATAGGAGGTGTTCGTCATATTAGCTGGCATTTGAGCAAACCGGCCAACGCGTTAGATTTGTCTGAGCAATATAATTGGCGAACAGACGCGAAAATAGCACCGGGCGGTTATTTTGATGACTTGGCCAGTCATGGTTTAGATTTATTCACACATCTGTTGGGTAATATTGAGCAAGCTAAAGGCATTTGCCTCAATCAACAAGGTTTGTATCCAGCCAAAGATGCGATAACCGCTATTTGGCAACACAGTAGCGGCGTGACGGGCTCAGGCAACTGGCATTTTGGTTGCAGTCATAGGCAAGACTTAGTAGAAATTGTTGGTAGCAAAGGAAAACTGAGTTTTTCAGTATTTGATGAAATTCCATTGCAGCTGCACTTAGATACTGGTGTAACCGAACGTTTTATCGAAAACCCAGCAAATATTCAGCTTAACCATGTAAATGCACTGCGTGATGCGTTGACGGGTAACAAGCCTCACCCGTCGACAGGTCAAAGTGCTGCTCATACTGCTTGGTTTATGGAGCAAATTCTTGGGTAGTGTGGTTTGAACCAGAATAATAAATAGCTGTGAAAATAACCAGTGTTTTGTGGCAGTTCTATTGTTTATATTTTATACTGTTGTTATATCCAGCTTCTTGAGATACCAAGATGAAATATTTAATTGACCCAACAATAGATTGTGTATTCAAAGCCATATTAGGGATGGAAGGTAACGAAGGTTTACTGATCCATTTTTTAAACTGTATCTTAATGCCTGTAAGTCCAATTGTTAACGTGACTATCATTAATCCTTATAATGATAAAAAGTTTCTCGATGACAAATTATCTATTGTCGATATTAAGGCGATTGACGAAGCAGGCATTAAATATCAAATCGAGGTGCAGGTGACAACACCGAAATCGTTGTCAAAAAGAATGCTTTATACTTGGAGTGATATTTATCAAACCCAGATCAAGGAAGGCACTAACTATAGCCAGCTCCAACCGGTGATCTCCATTTGGTTGTTAACTCATTCGTTTTTTAATGACACCAAACCACATCATCATTTTCAAGTATGGGACAAAGGCAATGACTTATTATTGACAGATAATTGTTCAATTCATGTTTTTGAGTTAGAAAAGTGGGATCAACCAGACACGTTACAAGCAAGTGATTTTTGGTTATACTTCTTTAAAGAGGGCAAAAACTGGAAAGCCTTGCCAGATATACTATCAAAAGTGCCCGAACTGAGGTTAGCAATGAAAACGTTAGAACAATTTTCAGAACAAGAAGCCGAATACCATCTCTATCAATCTCGTCAAGATGCTATTAGGGTGCAATTGACCCAAGAAGCAGATTTTGAGGAGCAAAGGGTTTTAGCGCAGGAGCAAAGGGTTTTAGCACAGGAGCAAAGGGTTTTAGCTAAGCAAGAAAGGCATTTAAAACAGCAGGCTGAAATTAGAGCTAATAAAGCTCAAGTTGTTGCAAAAAATGAGAGGGAACTTAGATTACAGGCACAAGAAAGGGCAGAAGCAGCAGAAGCGCAGTTGCAAGCGTTACTGGCAAAAGCAGGTAAGTAACCGGGCGGCGCTGAGCCACTTAAATCATTGCTGATTTGGTTGTTGTGAATACCCACAGGTTCATTACACTTTACCATCAAAAACACACTGTTGAATCTTCAACAAAAACGGGTCAACTGCTTTGGTTTGCAACACCGCTTTATCGAGTGGATAAATCGATAACTGACCGTTCATTTCACCAGCCATCACTAAATGTTTACCTTTTAACGCCGATTCTACCGCCGCTACGCCAAGCTTAGTGGCCAATATTCTATCGACACTGACAGGGCTTCCACCGCGTTGAATGTGACCGAGTACGCAAGGGCGGCAGTCGACTTGCAAGGTTTGTTCAAGGGTTTTGGCAAGGCCCATCGCACCGTCAGGCCAGCAGTTTTCCATCAATACAATGATATAGCTTGAATCGTGGTGGCTGTTGAGAGCGTGTTTTACGTGGTCGGTAATATTTGTTAAGTCTACTTTTTCGTTTGGATAAAACTCTTTGCAGATAATTTGCTCGGCCCCGCAAGCAATGCCCACGTTCAGGGTTAAAAAGCCGCTGTCGCGACCCATCACTTCAACCACAAATATGCGCTCAAAAGCATCGGCTGTGTCGCGAATTTTATCGATGGCATCTAGTGCAGTGTCCATTGCGGTGTAGTAACCAATGGTAGCGTCGGTACCGTCTATGTCGTTGTCTATGGTACCGGGCAGGCCAATGATTTGGCCTTGCCAATGATCGCCTAAATGTAATGCCCCCATAAAACTGCCATTGCCGCCGATGATAAACAACACGTCAATTTGATGAGCGTCGAGTACTTTGGCGGCTTTTTGCGCGGCTGATACTTCAACAAACTGCGGACAACGGGCGCTTTTGAGAATGGTTCCGCCTCGTTGTATCAGCTGGCGTACTTTTTTTTCGTCAAGGGTCACAGTTTCATCGGCCAACAATCCATTAAAGCCATTTTTAAAACCCATAACGCTAAGTTTATTGGCAACGGCGGCCAGTGTGATGGCGCGAATACAGGCATTCATGCCCGGGGCATCTCCGCCGGAGGTTAATATGGCCACTTTTATGATTTTTTTCATTGTTTTGAGATCTCATTAACTCAACGATAAAGGGAGTTATATCAAAGTCTTGTTGTTTGGTCTATTGCGATATTGATGACTCATTTGACCTAGGTCATAGTGCGAATGCTATTTGCTGACAACTAGGATATAATCGGTGTATTCAATTATGACCCGTAAACAATTCATATTAAATTCTTAACTGCACCATGAACATCCCAATTCAAAACGGCCAACTCACTTACTTCCCAGACTTCCTCACGGCGCCTGCCCAGTTGCGTTACTTTGAGCTGTTATCTCAAACTTTGGCCTGGAAACAAGATGAAATAAACATCTTTGGCAAACGCGTGCCAATCCCTCGCCTGCAAGCTTGGTATGGCGATTCTGAGACTGAATATTCATACTCTGGTATTCAAATGCAACCGAATCCATGGACAGATGAGCTGTTGCAGCTCAAAGAACACGTTGAGCTAACAAGTAACTGCCATTTCAACAGCATGTTGGCTAATTTCTATCGCGATGGCATGGACAAAGTGGGTTATCACGCCGATGACGAACCAGAGCTTGGTGAACAACCTGTTATTGCTTCGTTAAGCCTAGGTTGCACCCGCAAGTTCACGCTCAAACATAATCAAACCGACGAAAAAGTGTCGATTGATTTGGTCGGTGGTAGTTTGCTTATCTTGGCCTCAGATACCCAGCAGTATTACAAACATGCGTTAATGCAGCAAAAAAAGGCCGTTGGCGGTCGAATCAACCTGACCTTTCGATATACCTGCCCGGTTGGGCTGTGATAAAATCGCCGCATTATTTACCAGATAAACGTTACCACGAAGCCATGACAGTACAATCAACCATTGAAAACAAACTCAACGAAGCTTTTGCCCCTACCCATTTGGATGTTGTCAACGAAAGTAATAATCACAACGTACCAGCCGGTTCTGAATCTCATTTTAAAGTCACTGTCGTCAGTGACCAGTTTGACGGAAAACGTCTATTGCAACGTCATCGTGCAATCAACAAAACCTTAAGTGATGAATTAGCCAACGACATTCATGCTTTGGCGATACACACCTACACCCAAGCTGAGTGGGTTGAACATAACCAAATCTCGCCCGATTCGCCTAATTGCATGGGCGGCTCTAAGTAAACACTTTAAACTAATAACAATAAGGAATAAGAACATGTCGTTACATGGCTTATCCAAAGTAAAGGCGGGTATTGATGCGTTTATCAATAGCCTAGGCCAGCTAATCTCGTGGTTCACACTATTGATGGTTGTTGTGATGACGCTGGTGGTAGTGTTGCGTTACGGCTTTAATATCGGCTGGATTGCCATGCAAGAATCTGTGGTCTACATGCATGCTTTTGTATTTATGCTAGGCGCGGCCTATACCCTCAATAAAGATGAACACGTCAGGGTCGATATATTCTATCAACGCTTTAGCGCTAAAAATAAGGCGTGGGTCGATTTGATTGGCACTGTCTTTATTCTTTTCCCCGTGTGCGGTTTCATTTTCTATTATAGCTTTGGTTATGTCATGTCGTCGTGGCGCTTACTCGAAACCTCATCAGAGGCGGGCGGCATTCCTGCTGTTTTTGTCCTTAAAACCTTGTTGCTGGTAATGCCAACCTTATTAGTTTTACAAGGTATAGCAACACTTATTGCGCAAATACTTACCATTGCTAACAAAGAGGAGGCTCACTAATGGAATATGCTTCTTTAATCATGTTTGTCGCAGTATGTTTCGTGTTAATGATGGGCTACCCGGTGGCTTTGTCACTGGCGGGCACTGCGTTGGCCTTTGCTGGTTTGGGTATGATGACCGGCACTTTT
>CALKGI010000038.1 GCA_938085045.1 uncultured Alteromonadaceae bacterium | reverse complement strand
TTCCTATCCCTTATACAACTTCCTATCCCTTATACAACTTCCTATCCCTTATACAACTTCCTATCCCTTATACAACTTCCTATCCCTTATACAACTTCCTTAAATAGATCCCGAGCATAAATGCTCTAACTACAACACCTTCCGTTTTTAACCGCTTCCCTATTTATCGTGTTGCTTGGTAACTGGTTAGGCATATTACAGACTTGTCGAAAAAGTGGTTATCAATAATAAGCCAAATTCTGTCAATATAAAGACGGGTGATTTTTTTATGTTTAATATCATTAACTTAAAACAAAACTGTCAAAATTTAACCATTCGATAATGTCGGTTTTTAACAGTATAAAAATGTTTAAGAAGACCAATAAGAGGCTAATAAAGAGGATCTTGCAGAATATTCATAGCGAGACGCTACTCAGGAGTTAAGCAACGTCTCGTATTTCATGTCAATATTAGTGACCTTGGGCCAGTTCGGCCCGCAAAGTGCTGACAACGCTTGGCATATCAGTTAATACTTCGCTGTGCCAAAAACGCACTACAACAAACCCTTTGCTCTGCAAATACTCAGTTCGACGCTTATCATAATGTTGCTGTTCTGTGTTGCTAACACCATCAAGCTCTACGATGATCTTTTTCTCTATACAGGCAAAATCGACAATGAATGGTTCAACCAATACCTGACGGATAAAGCTCAATCCCTCAACTTGTTGGTTTCTCATTACTTCCCACAGTCGTCGCTGCGCAACGACATCACGACTGGGTTTACTGTGCTTTGTTTGTGTTAAGTCCATGATGCTCTTCCTTTATGTACTCACCCGTGGTGATAAAAATGATTTACTCATAGACCCAGACAAATAACGACAGGCCATTTGGCTCATCGCCACTGACTTTTTGCATTGCCTAATGGCCACCGACAACGAATCAATAACGCCCGCAAGATTGGTTAATACTTCACTGTGACGAAATCTGGCCAACTGAAAACCCTTGCCTTCTAGGCGCTGGGTTCTAGCGCCAATATCTTGTGCACTTTCGTTGTCACGCTCGCTGTAAAGCTCAACCACCAATTTCAATTCAGCACAAACAAAGTCTATCGCTGCACAATGAGAGCAGGTTTGTCGGCGAAATTTGTATCCGTGCAGTTGCCTTTTGCTAATCTCTCTTAATAGCAGCGTTTCAGCGGCAGCGGCATTTTGTCGCTCAGTGGTGGTACTAGGTGTTATATCCATGTCAGTAACTCCTTATCGTTCAAGTAGAAATTTTGCGGATTAAGCGTTTGAGGTAACGCATTTTTAGTTAAGCAGTGTTTACGTTGCTCTAATATCAGATTGAGTTTATCCAGCACACCAACCATATTGCCAAGGATGTCGTGCTGAAATAACCGCACCACCAAGAACCCCCGATACTGTAATACGGTGGTACGCTGCACAGCTAACCGTTTAGCAGCACCAGCCAGTCCACCATCTAGTTCTATCACCAGCTTTAAGTCGACACATAAAAAGTCGACAAAAAAGTCGCCGAGCGCCACATGCCGAACGAAATGAATTTCTTGTGGTTCAGCGGGTGAAGAATCAGACTGTAAATTACGCAGTAAACTAAAGTTATGTGGGTTTTGTAGGGCTTGCCAAAGCTTGCGCTCGGCCTCAGTGCTATTGCACCATAATGCCCTGATTCTGTTTTTTAATTCCATTTGCTATTCCTTTAAAGTGTTGAGGTGTCCAAACTGCCTTCATTGGCACACTTTTATGTTATCTATTCGTTTTCGATGATCCGAATAGATCTAGCTTATCGTCTGTTGTTTTATCAAACCTCCTATTTTACTTTTTGACATAAAAAAACCACCGTGGCTGAGTTTGCGTTATGCGCTCTCATCAAGTCGGTGGTTCGGTTATATTTGGCTGTATTAAACATATCCATGTTGCGCTCACTTTTATCATCCGTGCCATACCGACAAAAAATGCCAGCGTATATTTAGGTGCTGCTTGGTACTAATGAGAATTGAACAAAACTTGCTCAATCCTCAATTAACCCTAGTAGATTTTTTTCTGATCAACAAATGGCTATCTTTCATTTTTTTTGTCAGTTTTATTTTTTTGTGATTAAAGTCCCGCCGAGTCTGGTCTTCAAAGCTGAAAATATTTTGTAACAGATGAAAAATATCCGCTACACTTGTTAGACGCGTTTTTGAGGACGCTCTATCATTCACTCTTATCTGACAAGTCAAACTGGCTGTTTATTTTATAACCAGAGACTTAAAAATCGCTTTTAACCCGCTTTTGTTGTTTAAATGCTCAGGTTTTTAATAATTGTGGAAAACCTCTGAATAAGTAGGGTTTTTTGGCTATTTTCCGGCTTTTTTTATGGAAAAAGATGGACTATTTAGCTGATATAAGCGACTCTACGCGCGATTGCGTAAATTGCGTCTTTTTGACTATTTGATCTAAATCAAATAAGCGAATCTCAACGTTTGCGCTAGATCAAAAAAAACAAACTATTAATGAATTGAAACATTTGCTGCCGGGCTTTTTGGAATACCCTTCTAAAGGTCAATCAGGCTTTGTTTCCCGCTATGGCAAAAGTACGAGGAGATGTCACGTGAAAGTTACACGTAGTACAGGCTGGTCTATTCCAGCACTTCTGGCGACTGGTAATGTTATGGCTTCAGATATGCCACTGAACATGGTTCAGGGAGTTACCGATATAAGTCAGAAAACCTATGACTTACATATGAACATACTCTATATCTGTTGCGTAATAGGACTAGTTGTATTTGGGGCAATGTTTTGGTCCATATTCCATCACCGTAAATCAAAAGGCGCAAAGCCTGCGACTTTCCACGAAAGCCACACGGTGGAAATTATATGGACTGCGATCCCATTTGTTATTTTGATTGCCATGGCAGTACCTGCCACCGGTGTGTTACTTGAAATCGAAGATAATAGCAAATCAGATTTGACCATTCAGGTCACCGGTTCGCAGTGGAAATGGCACTATAAATATTTCGATCATGACTTGGAATATTACAGTGTATTAGCCACACCTCGTGCACAGTATGAAAATTACAACGGCATATTCAACAGCAATGCCAGTAAGCCACTACCAAAAGGTGAAAACTACTTGTCAGAAGTAGACCGTCCTTTGGTTATTCCAATCAACAAAAAAGTCCGTTTCTTGGTGACTTCAGACGATGTTATCCATTCTTGGTGGGTGCCTGATTTTGCGGTGAAACAAGATGCCAACCCGGGTTTCATTAATGAAGCATGGGCCAAGGTCAACGTACCAGGCGTTTATCGCGGCAAATGTACTGAATTATGTGGTAAAGACCACGGCTACATGCCTATTGTTGTTATCGCCAAAACACAGGTCGAATACGATAAGTGGATTGCCGAAAAGGTTGCCGTTCAAGCGCAAGCCAAAGCGGAAGAACAAAAGTTGTTGGGCATGCAAATGTCTAAAGATGAGTTGATGGCGTTGGGCGAAAGAACTTACCTAGCATCATGTGCAGCTTGTCACCAACCTAATGGTCAGGGTCTGCCGGGTGTATTCCCAGGTCTTAAAGACAGCCCTATTGCATTGGGTGATGTGAAAAAACATATCGATGTTGTTGTTAATGGTACCAAGGGTACTGCTATGCAAGGATTCGGTAAACAGTTAGGTCTTAAAGAACTGGCTGCGGTTATTACTTACGAGCGTAACGCTTGGGGTAACAATACCGGTGACGCTGTTCAAGCGGCTGATGTTAACGCTGTGATGAAGGGGCAATAAGAATGAGCACTATGACTGATACACACGATGATCATGACGATCATGATCACAAACCAACGGGTATAACTCGCTGGTTGTATACCACTAACCACAAAGACATTGGTACCATGTACCTTTGGTTCTCGTTCACCATGTTCTTAATTGGTGGCTTTATGGCGATGATTATCCGTGCTGAGCTTTATCAGCCGGGCCTACAAATCATTGATCCTAACTTCTTTAACCAAATGACCACAGTTCATGGTTTGATCATGGTATTCGGTGCGGTTATGCCTGCATTTGTTGGCTTAGCCAACTGGTTAATCCCAATGATGATTGGTGCGCCAGATATGGCATTACCACGAATGAACAACTGGAGCTTCTGGATTTTACCATTTGCTTTTTCGATTCTGTTGGCTTCTTTGTTTATGGAAGGCGGCGGTCCGAACTTTGGTTGGACATTCTATGCCCCACTATCGACGACCTACAGTAATGATTCAACCGCGTTCTTTATATTCTCGGTTCATATCATGGGTATGTCATCTATCATGGGTGCTATCAACGTTATCGTAACTATCTTTAACATGCGCGCACCGGGCATGACATTCATGAAAATGCCATTGTTCGTATGGACTTGGTTAATCACTGCATTCTTGCTGATTGCTGTAATGCCTGTATTGGCTGGCACAGTAACAATGATGCTGACCGACAAATACTTCGGTACTTCGTTCTTCGATGCCGCTGGTGGTGGTGATCCGGTAATGTTCCAGCATATTTTCTGGTTCTTCGGACATCCTGAAGTTTACATCATGATTTTGCCTGCTTTTGGTATCGTATCTGAAATTATCCCAACTTTTGCTCGCAAGCGACTGTTTGGTTACTCTTCAATGGTATACGCAACCTCTTCAATCGCTTTGTTGTCGTTCATCGTATGGGCGCATCACATGTTAACAACAGGTATGCCAGTTGCGGCTGAGCTGTTCTTCATGTACGCGACGATGCTGATTTCAGTGCCGACCGGGGTGAAAGTCTTTAACTGGGTTGCAACAATGTGGAAAGGGTCAATGACCTTCGAAACGCCAATGTTGTTTGCACTGGCCTTTGTTATCCTGTTCACCATTGGTGGCTTCTCAGGATTAATGCTCGCAATCACCCCAGCTGACTTCCAGTATCACGATACTTACTTCGTTGTGGCTCACTTCCACTACGTACTAGTGACCGGCGCGATATTCTCGATAATGGCGGCCGCTTACTACTGGCTACCTAAGTGGACTGGACACATGTATGACGAAAAGCTGGGTAAAACTCACTTTTGGTGTTCATTGATTTCGGTTAACGTACTGTTCTTCCCAATGCACTTTGTTGGATTGGCTGGTATGCCACGTCGTATTCCTGATTACGCTTTGCAATTTGCTGACTTCAACAAAATCATCAGCATCGGCGGTTTTGCCTTCGGTCTGTCTCAGTTGATTTTCTTGGCTGTTGTGATCAAGTGTATCCGCGGCGGCGAAAAAGCCACTGACAGAGTATGGGAAGGGGCGACTGGTCTGGAATGGGAAATCCCGTCTCCAGCACCGTACCACACGTTCTCTACACCACCAGAAATTAAGTAATAGAGATAGGATAAGATGCAGCAATCAAAACAAGTCGAAAATAGCAAACTGGTCAAGAAATTGGTCGTGATTGTGATTGGCATGTTTGGCTTTGGATTTGCTTTAGTGCCTTTGTATGACATTTTGTGTGAAGTCACAGGCTTAAACGGCAAAACCAATACCACCGCTGCGTCTACCGAAAATATTAGGCAAAATAAGTCGCGCACCGTTACGGTTGAGTTTTTGGCAATAACCAACAAAAACATGCCATGGCAATTCAAACCGGTCGAACGCCGGATTGAGGTTTACCCGGGCGAGGTGAAGTTGGTTAACTTCTACGCCATGAACGAGTCAGGCAACGATCTGGTCGGCCAAGCGGTACCTTCGGTATCACCGGGTCGTGGTGCAACTTATTTTAACAAAATCGAATGTTTTTGCTTTAACCGTCAACCGCTCAAAGCGGGTGCAGAAACTTTGATGCCGCTCACTTTTTATATTGATGCGGATTTACCCGAAGACATCAACACATTAACATTATCGTATACCATGTATGATGTTACTGAGGCTGTCCAAGGCGAGTCTACTCAATTGAGTCAAACAGGGGAATAATCATGTCTACCAAAGAATATGAGCATTACTACGTTCCTGCGCAAAGTAAATGGCCCATTGTTGGTGCCGTAGGACTGTTTTTTATAGTTATAGGTGCAGCTGCACTGGTAAATCAATTCGCCAGTGGCAATGAAGGATTAGGCGCATACGGATTAACACTTGGTCTGGCCATCATGGTTTATATGATGTTCGGCTGGTTCAAAAACCAAATAGACGAGTCAATGGCGGGCATGTACAGCGCTCAGCTAGGTGTGTCTTACCGTCAAGGTATGGCTTGGTTTATCTTTTCAGAAGTTATGTTCTTCGCAGCATTTTTCGGTGCTCTGTTCTACGCACGAAATATGTCAGTGCCATGGCTTGCCGGTGAAGGTAACAACGCCATGACTGGTGAAATATTATGGAACGGTTTCCAAAGTGTTTGGCCACTAGAAAAAATGCCTGATGGCCGCGAAACCCAAGGTATGCCTTGGACTGGTCTGCCACTGTATAACACGCTTCTGCTGCTGACATCGTCAGTGACTTTGCACTTTGCTCACGTTGGCATCGAAAAAGGCGAGCGTAGTAAAGCAAAACTCATGATGGGTATAACCATCGCATTGGGTATAATGTTCCTTATCTTGCAGGTTGAAGAGTATATTCATGCCTACACTGAAATGAACTTAACCTTAGATGCAGGTATCTACGGCAGCACATTCTTTATGCTGACTGGATTCCACGGTATGCATGTTACCCTCGGTACCATCATGCTGATAGTTGTGTTCTTGCGTATCCTTAAAGGTCACTTCACAAAAGACAATCATTTTGCCTTTTTAGCGGCAAGCTGGTACTGGCATTTTGTTGATGTGGTTTGGTTAGGACTATTTGTATTTGTTTATATCCTATAAATACGCTTCGCGTTTTTATATTAAAAAGGACCCTTTGGGTCCTTTTTTGTTTTTGGGCGATAACTAAGATCAAAAGCTTTCACACGGAGGCGCAGAGCAACGGAGGTTCACGGAGAAAAGATAAAAACAAAAAGACAAAAAACCACTTGAATTGAAAATGAGGTTAACTCGTTTTGATTTCCGCTTTTGCTTTGCGCTTTTCCTCCGTGGACCTCCGCGCTTCCGTGTCTCCGTGTGAGAGCTTTTGACTTTGGAGTAACCCGCCTCCCAGCCCCAAACAAAGCCGCCTTTCATTCAAGGCCAAAATTGTGTAGAATACGCGCGCGCGTTTTGGTGGTTATCAAACAGCAAAAAGTAGTTAAAAAGGCCGTGGATTTGGCGTTATCAATCCCGTCAGCATGGCAACAATGATAACGACAATGGCAATGACTGAAAATATTAACCTGCGACCAATGAAGGTCGACATTTTTGGCCCGTTGGGATCATTTTTTACCATGATAAACAGCGCACGAAACAAGTTAAACACAATGAACAGTAGTAGTCCTATAATGACCAGTTTTATCACCAATTTGGTATTCTCCAGCAGGTTTTCACAATGATAATCGAAGTGGGATTATACCGTTTTCAATTAAGAACGATACCCGTGCTGGTCACTTTGGTAGCATTTGCCATTCTCGCCCGTCTTGGCCTGTGGCAACTCGAACGCTCGTGGCACAAAGAAGAACGTTTGCAACAAATTGCTCATTTTAAACAATTCGACCAAATGAACTTTGCCAGCCTTCTTAAAGTCGTAGAACAAACCGACCCTACCGGCGTCGATGTATCAGTTAGTGGTCAATTTGCCAACCCTTACAGCTGGTTGCTCGACAACAAAGTAGTCAACGGACAGGTCGGTTACGATGCCCTACTGGCCTTTAAACCACAAGACGGCGATAAGTGGCTGTTAGTCAACATGGGCTGGCTCAAAGGCGATTATGCCAACCGCACCGTTTTGCCAGAGTTTGCTATACCAAACGGCGAAGTGACTTTAACAGCTTATGTCAAAGCCAAAGATTTGGCCGCATTTGCCTTATCAGATGAATCAACCAATCACCAACAATGGCCACTTCGCACTCAGCAAGTGAATATCGATATCATAGAAAAGCAAAGCGGACTGCGTTTTTATCCGTTTATGCTAATTGCATCTGACACCAAAAAGTATGGTTTTACTCACCATTACCAACCGGTTGTTATGCCGCCAGAAAAACACCAGGCATATGCCTTGCAATGGTTTTTACTGGCACTGGCTGTAGTCATTGTTTTTATCTTCGCATCACGTATTAAACCTCAAGAGGAACACTCATGAACGGTCGTAAAGGTCTATTAACTGTATTTGGTACGTTTGTTGCGCCATTTGCACTCGCCGCCATTGTCTATCAAATGGGTTGGTTTAATGCTGGCGTGACCAACAGAGGCGAGTTCTTAGAAAAAGAAGTTACGCTGAGCTGGATTTTACCCAAAGAAGCAGTAGAAGCCGAGTGGAAGATTCTTTACCACATTCCGAGCAACTGCGACGAAACCTGTACCAACGTATTATTCAGCTTGCATCAGGGTTTTCAAGCACTCGGAAAATTGCAGGGAAAAGCAACCCCAGTCGCGATTAGAACGGTTGATGCGTCCATCACCTCACAACAATTGAAAGATGGCTACGGTTACATTGATATCCTCGAACAGCAAAGTACACAAGACGCTACGCTGAGCCAGTTATCATCTGATTACGTCTATTTAGTCGACCCTTTTGGCAAGGTGATATTGCGCTATAAAGCGACGGCTCAAAAACAAGACATGATCATGACCACCAAAGACTGGATATCCGATTTAAAACGACTGTTAAAATATTCTAGGACCAGCTAGTGAACATAAAATCCATTAGAAAAGTTAGTGTTGTCGCCATAGTGGTGGCCGTTGTTGTAGTCATGCTTGGTGCCTACACTCGTTTAACCGATGCCGGTTTGGGTTGTCCTGACTGGCCGGGTTGTTACGGATTTGTCGGCGTGCCAGAAACCGCCGAACACATAGCCGAGGCAGAAAAAGCCTTCCCAGAACGCCCAGTAGAGCCGCATAAAGCGTGGAATGAAATGATTCATCGCTACTTTGCCAGTGGTCTAGGTTTGCTTATTCTGATCATTTTTACGCTGTCGGTACTCAATAAAGATCACCATCGCCCTATCAAACATCCATTTGCATTGTTGTTACTGGTAATGTTTCAAGGCGCATTAGGTATGTGGACAGTCACCATGAACCTCAATCCAGTGATAGTGATGGGCCACCTCCTAGGCGGTTTCAGCACGTTGAGCTTGCTGTACTTACTCATATTAAGGCTCACGCCTTACCGCATTCCCGGCGGTGATAACAGAATTCGCCCGTTAATGACCATGGGCATAATTGGTTTAGTCATTCTGATATTGCAAATTGCTTTGGGTGGCTGGACAGCGTCAAATTATGCCGCTACTGCCTGTACACAACTGCCTATTTGCGAGGCTGACTGGCTGTCTAATTTGGATATTGCCAATGCATTTTCGTTGCAAACCGGATTGCACAGTTACGAGTTTGGCGTATTGGAATACAAAGCAGCAATGACCATTCATGTATTCCACCGTATTGGCGCAATAATTACCGCAGCGTATTTACTGTGGTTTGCCAGCAAGATTTACCGCAATGCCGCCTCGGCATTCTTTAAAAAGCTGGCCATAATACTGGCTTGTGTATTGTTCATCCAATTTATGTTGGGTGTTAGCAATATCTATTTCCAGCTGCCCATTGCGATTGCGGTTTTGCATAATATTGTCGCTGTTGGATTGGTGTTAGTTATGCTGACCATTCTTTACAGCATTTCACGAAAAGCCTGATTTCAGGATAGTTTGAGGATAGAAAGATGGCGAATGAAACCACTGTTGATGCCCCTAAGAGAGATTTTAGGGTATTGTTTAATGACTACCTAGAATTAACCAAACCTAAAGTCGTTGCTTTATTGGTGTTAACCGCCGTAGTCGGTATGGTATTGGCGACCCCTAAAGACCCCACCATTGGTTTGGTGTTTTGGTCGATGATTGGTATTGGCTTTTTGTCCTCAGCGGCCGCAGCAATAAACCACATTGTTGATTATCAAATCGATGCAAAAATGGCGCGCACCCACAACCGCCCATTAGCCAAAGGTCGCGTGGCGATGAAAAATGCCGGTATTTTTGCATTTATTTTGGCCATTATTGGGTTTGCAGCACTGGCATTGTTCGTCAACATGATCACAGCATGGCTTACACTGCTTAGCCTGTTTGGTTATGCCGTTTTCTACACTATGTATCTTAAACGTGCAACGCCGCAAAACATCGTGATTGGTGGGTTAGCAGGTGCTATGCCACCGCTGCTAGGCTGGACCGCCATGACCGGCGAAATACACGGTCATGCACTACTTTTGGTGATCATTGTGTTTATCTGGACCCCACCACACTTTTGGGCGCTGGCTATCCATCGTCGCGACGATTATGCCAAGGTCAACATGCCAATGCTGCCAGTCACTCATGGTATTGAATTCACCAAAAACGCAATTTTCATGTATACCGTATTATTAACAGTGGTTTGCCTGCTGCCTTATTTGGTCGGCATGTCTGGTGTGATTTATCTGGTGGTCAGTTTCGTGTTGAATATCTGGTTTTTATGGTATGCCTGGAAACTCAAGTTTGCGCCGACCGAAAGTACTGCCTGGGACATGTTTAAGTTCTCAATCTGGCATCTAATGGTGATCTTCATCGTCTTAATTATTGACCACTTTTGGTTATTTAACCCGTTGTAGTATGAAAAGCCGCTTAATATAATAGAAACTAATAGGTAACTAAAAACATGCAAAAACTACTAATCGCATTGGTCGCTATGGCCAGTCTTGGGGCAGGGTTATATTTCTCAGGAGTAATGCACAAAGAAATACCTGTCACCGCCCGGGTATTTGAACCGGTCAGAGCAGTTAAGCCGTTTGAATTGACCGATCACAACGAACAGCCATTAACCAATGCCTATTTCAACGACAAGTGGAGCCTGATATTTTTGGGTTACACCCATTGCCCAGATGTGTGTCCAACCACTTTGGCAAAACTGGCAAACGTTTATCCCAAGCTCAAAGATGCCGGCATTGATAACGTTCAGGTGTTGTTTGTGTCGGTTGACCCTCAGCGTGATACCGCCGAGCGATTAAAAGAATATACCGCTTATTTTAATGAGGAGTTTACTTCTGCAACCGCCTACCACGCCGATTTATTTCCTTTCGTACGTAGCCTCGGTTTAATGTACAGCATGACAGAAGACACCACTCAAGAAGATTATGCAGTAGGTCACAGCGGTTCAATTGTGCTGGTGAATCCTCAAGGTGGGCTTCACGCGATGTTTAAACCGATAGAAGAGATTGGTGGTATTCCCAATGTTGATATGGCCGTGCTAAAGACTGATTTTGAAACCTTGGTAGGGCGATTTTAGCGTTCACAACAACTTTTAAGTGATAGGTGCTAATGCCATAGTTTTATCACGTTGCAGCACCCTAACCTCTTTCTCAAGCAATTCAAACGGCACGGGTTTGTTCAATACCAAGATATTGTCAGGCAACGATCCTCGAGTCTCAATTTCTTCATTCGATAATGACGTCACGACTATGATTCGAGTATTGTTTTGGTCTTTATTTTGCTCCAATGCTTTTAACATTTGAAACCCGTCCATACCCGGCATCATCAAATCAGTAATGATTATATCCGGGTTGCATTTACCCGCCAAAATTAACCCTTCAAAACCATCAGTGGCCATATTCAGTTTTAGCGGCATTTTCCACGCCTCAATACGAAATCGGTAGAGCTCTAACAATACAGGCTCGTCCTCAATAACCAACACATTAACGGTTTTTTCTTTGTCGCTACCGTCGATAAACTGCTGTTTTTCGTGTAGTCGATTATCTATTTCACTTCGTAATATTCTACAGTGTCCGCCCGGAGTCTTCCACGCGGGTAACACCCCCTTCGCTACCCACGACTGAACAGTGCGAATAGAAACGCTCAGCAATTTTGCCGCTTGCTGTGTCGAAACAAAATCATTGTTCTGTAAAGGTGAGATCATGATAAAACCATTTTTGTCTATTACTCGTTTATGTCGTTGCATTGACAAGAGTAGATGACGATTGATAAAAACTAAATCAACAAGCCTTGCATTTTTGCAATCGCATTCTACGCTAGTTAATGCAATACACGCAATTAGTGCAATAAGTGCAGCCGACTGTTATTCTTCTCAAACGGCCCAAGAAAAAGCACCATACAGCTTTTGGCCATTGTATTTGCCATTGTCTGCAAGTTTAATGACAATCTGATGAAATAATGATTAATGCAGCTTTGACTAGTGCAAATCAGGCAATAATGCCAACCAAAACTAATTTGAATTTAAACCTTAACGCTCTGGATAAATTCAAATTTTTGGCTACTATGATACATACCATGCAACATTTAGAATCCATGAATAAGCTAAGGTTATTAAGCTCTTGCGGATTTTTTGACCCAAACACCCTGCGGGAAATTATTTTGACATTGAAATTGCCAGCTGAACTTATCATAAACCATGTTGAAGAACTACATGGCCAGATCAACACCATAATGGACTCGGGTGAAGATGTCGTACTAGACATCAGTGAAGTAGCAAAAGCTGATACTGCATGTTTGCAGTTACTTTGTGTGGTACAAAAGAACTTAATTGGAATTGGTCATCAAATTGCTTGGCAAGGCACCAGTGAATCATTAACAACGACTGCCAAATGTATTGGCGTCAACGAATATTTAAAACTGTAGCCAGCCGGGCGATCAGAGAGGAACAGCATAAATGAAAAGAATCCTGGCAGTGGACGACTCCGCATCAATGCGTCAGATGGTCGTATTTACCCTGAAGAAAGCGGGTTATCAAGTTGTAGACGCCAAAGACGGCCTCGAAGCTCTAGAAATAGCCAAAACACAATCATTTGACGCCGTAATATCAGATGTCAATATGCCCAATATGGACGGAATTACACTAATTAGAAACTTGCGCACCCTTCCCGCCT
The DNA here is from genome assembly GCA_938085045.1 of uncultured Alteromonadaceae bacterium. Taxonomy (GTDB): domain Bacteria; phylum Pseudomonadota; class Gammaproteobacteria; order Enterobacterales; family Alteromonadaceae; genus JABSOG01. The sequence goes on along the minus strand of CALKGI010000038.1, from coordinate 27,130 downwards.
ACAAGTTTACACCATTATTAATGCTGACCACCGAGTCAGGCACTGAGAAAAAACACGAAGGCCGAGCCGCCGGAGCAACCGGATGGATAGTTAAACCTTTTAATCCTGATCAACTGCTGGCTGTTATTCAAAAAGTCATACGCTAATCAACATACAATAATTCAAAAGGCATGTTGTTATGAGCATCGATCTGAGTCAATTCTACGAGGTCTTTTTCGAAGAAAGTTTTGAAGGTCTCGACATCATGGAATCAGAGCTATTGGCACTGACCCCCGGCGATGCCGATTCTGAAACCCTCAATACCATATTTCGTGCAGCCCATTCCATCAAAGGTGGTAGTGGCACTTTTGGTTTTAGCGTTGTCGCCGACTTTACCCATGAACTGGAAACCCTTCTAGACCAAATCCGTGAAGGCACCCGAGAAGTTCAAACCTTCCATGTAGACTTGTTTTTAAAGGCGGTCGATTGTCTTCGAGACATGTTAAATGCGCTCAAAGCTGAAGAGCAACCGGATACAACCGTTTCTAGTGAAATCACTAAAAAGTTCCTCGCCATTCTCAATGACGAAGATATTAGTGAAGCAGGCACACCAGCCCCACCAACGCCACCTGTGCAGCAAGAACCCTCTATGGAGGAAGCTGGAGCCTTTGGTTTTTTCGATGATGCCTATAATGACCCGATAGAACCGCCACAGCAAAATGATTCATCAGGCGGTAAAACTTGGCATATATTCTTCAAACCAGAACCTCATCTGTTCAAAACTGGCAATGAACCCATTTTCATGTTTCAAGAACTGGCAGACCTTGGTGAAATATCCATTGTAGCCAATACTGACAACTTGCCGCTATATCATGATTTGGTCGCCGATGACAGTTACCTAAACTGGAAAATAACACTGGTAAGTGATACAGAAAAAGATAAGATTGAAGAAATATTTGAGTGGGTCCTTGATGATGCCGAGTTGATCATTGAATGTGACGAGGTTGAAACTGCTGAAGTAGAAGCTGTTGAAGTTATTGAAGTTATTGACACTCCAACAATTGTTAGCGAAGTCGAATCGAAACCGATAGCACCAGAACCTGTTGCTATTAAAGAACAACAGCCTCAAATCGCAGACACTCCTGTGGTTGTGAAAGAAAAAGAAAACAAAAAGAATCCTGAAGCCACTTCTATCCGAGTGAGCATCGAAAAAGTCGATTCACTAATCAATATGGTTGGTGAATTGGTTATTACCCAAGCAATGCTTAGCCAGTACGGCGAAGGGGAGTTCACTGAAAATCGCCGCATGTTGATGCTCGAAGGACTCGCGCAATTGGCCACCAATACACGCGAGTTGCAAGAAAGTGTTATGCAAATACGCATGCTACCAATTAGCTTTGTATTCAGCAGATTTCCACGCTTAGTGCGAGATATTTCACAAAAATTGGGTAAAAAAGTTGAGCTGAAACTGCTTGGTGAAACCACTGAACTTGACAAAACAGTGATGGAAAAAATCTCCGACCCAATGGTCCACTTAATTAGAAACTCACTAGATCATGGTTTAGAAACCCCTGCAGAACGAATCGCATCAGGTAAAGATGAAAGTGGTACTGTCACCCTGAATGCCTATCACCAAGGTGGTAATATCATTATTGAGATCATCGATGACGGTAAAGGTATTGACCCACAAGTTATCCGCAGTAAAGCCATTGGCAAGGGTCTCATCAAAGAAGATGATGAATTAACTGATCAAGAAGTTATTGACCTGATTTTCTTACCTGGTTTTTCAACCAAAGAAGAGGTTAGTGATCTTTCTGGTCGCGGTGTAGGTATGGATGTTGTCAAACGAAATATCCAAGAACTTAACGGAACTGTTGAAGTCTTTTCGCAAATCAATCAAGGCTCCACTTTCACCATAAGACTGCCTTTAACGCTGGCGATACTTGATGGCCAATTAGTTACCATTGGCGGTAACACCTATATCATTCCTCTGGTAAACATTATTGAATCAATTCAAATGACTCCCAAACAATTGAACAATGTTGGCGGCGACTTAGAATTATTCCGCCAGCGAGACGAATATATTCCAATATTGAGAATGCACCAAATATTCAACCACGAAGCCGCATTAGAAAGTCTAACTCAAGGCATATTGGTCATTGTCGAGAGCGAGTACGGTCATATCGGTTTACTGGTCGATGATCTACTTGCTCAACAACAGGTTGTAATCAAAAGCCTCGAAGCGAATTACCAACGTGTTGAGGGCATTTCAGGCGCAACTATACTGGGAGACGGTACCATTTCATTAATTATCGATATCGGCGGCGTGATTTCTCTGGCAGGTCTGAAAAAACAGCACCGTAACAAATTGCGTTCAATAAACGATCATCGACTGGTGGTATAACGATTATGACCAATAACCAACTTGCCCAATTGCAAAACCAAATGGGCCAAAATGAAAATGACCAAGATCAGGATCAGTATCTCACCTTTTTTATGGCCAACGAAGAATATGGCATCGACATTCTGTCGATTCAGGAGATCCGTGGTTTTGATGCAACAACATCAATACCCAATTCTCCGAATTATATTCAAGGTGTAATGAACCTACGTGGCACCATAGTGCCTATTGTTGATTTACGGCTGCGATTTGGCCTCGAACAAATACCTTATGGCGAGATCACTGTTGTCATTGTGGTCAAAGCTAAGCTAGAGGAAGGCGAGAAGATCATAGGCATGGTGGTTGATGCAGTTTCAGATGTCTATTCAGTCAACCATACCGACAGTACCAGAGCACCAGATGTTGGTGAAGCTGATAACCGCGAATATCTCAAAGGACTTGTCAACGTCGGTGAGAAAATGGTGGTGTTGCTCGACTTAAAAAAAATACTGACTTTCAGCTGACGCTCAGGGCACCATAACAACAGCAGACAAGTTTTCAAGCATAATCAAAAAATAACGGACACACTCTTTAATTCGTTAGGGGATTTACACAATGAAAATCAATATGGCCGGGGTCCAGATCAGCAGTGACTATAAGGCGCAAGATGCCGAAATTGCTGAACTGAAAGCAAAACTCGCTGCAATTGACAAATCGCAGGCAGTGATCGAATTCAATCTTGATGGCACCATCATCACCGCCAACAACAATTTTCTAAGCACCATGGGTTACATGCTCGACGAGGTCGTCGGCAAGCACCACAGTATATTTGTTGACCCCGAGTATCGCGCCAGCAACGAGTACCTTCAATTTTGGGACAGACTCAATCGTGGAGAATTTACCTCCTCCGAATTTAAGCGAGTCGGTAAAAACGGCAATGACATATGGATTCAGGCCTCGTACAACCCAATACTTGATGACAAAGGTCGTCCTTATAAGGTCGTAAAGTTTGCCTCCGATATCACCCAATCTAAAATCGCTAATGCCAATTATGAAGGTCAGATAGCGGCCATTGGTAAAGCGCAGGCAGTCATCGAATTCAACATGGATGGCACCATCATAACCGCCAACGATAACTTCCTTGGCGCCATGGGTTATACGCTAGCTGAAGTTCAAGGCAAACACCACAGCATGTTTGTCGAGCCGGCCTACGGTGCGAGCAATGAATATCGCGAGTTCTGGGCAACACTCAACCAAGGCGAATATCAGGCTGCAGAATACAAGCGAATTGCCAAAGGGGGTAAAGAAATTTGGATACAAGCCTCTTACAACCCAATTCTCGATTTGGGCGGCAACCTTATCAAAGTCGTAAAATACGCCACTGATGTTACTCAAGCCAAAATAACCAATGCCGACTTTGAAGGTCAGATAGCGGCCATCGACAAAGCGCAAGCCGTCATCGAATTCAACATGGATGGCACCATCATAACCGCCAACGATAACTTCCTTGGCGCCATGGGTTATACGCTAGCCGAAGTTCAAGGCAAGCACCACAGCATGTTTGTCGAGCCTCAAGTGAAGACAAGCAGTGAGTATCGTGAATTTTGGGAGAAACTTAACCGCGGAGAATACGAGGCAGCAGAATATAAGCGCATCGGCAACGGTGGTAAAGAAATCTGGATACAAGCTTCTTATAATCCCATTCTAGATCTCAACGGAAAACCGTTCAAAGTCGTCAAGTTTGCAGCCGACATCACAGCCCAAAAACTTGAAGCTGTCGAAAACCGAAAAATAGCAGATATTTCCAGCGCATTAAAACTGTGTAACGCCAACGTCATGCTGGCAGATAACGAACTCAATATCGTTTATATGAACAACGGTATTGAACACATGTTAAAAGGCAATGAATCACAAATACGTACTGCTCTACCCAATTTTAATGTCTCTAGCCTGCTAGGCAGCTGTGTTGATATTTTCCATCAAAACCCCAAACATCAGCGGGGCATGATAGGTGAGCTGGATAAAACATCAACCACCCAAATCAAAGTAGCCGGATTGACCTTTAATCTAACGCTGTCACCTTGGATGGATACCGAAAACGACAGGATAGGTACTGTTGTTGAATGGTATGACCTAACCGAAGAACTTGCCGAACAGGAAAAAGAAGCCGCATTAGCTGCTGCCAACGCACGAATAAAAGTCGCACTAGACAAATGTCAGGCTAATGTAATGATGGCCGACAACGACTTGAACATTATCTACATCAATGATGCCGTCAGCAAAATGATGCAAGGTAATGAAGCAGAATTACGCACCGTATTACCAAACTTCAATGCTTCTAAGTTGGTTGGCACCTGTGTCGATGACTTCCATAAAAACCCTGCTCACCAACGCGCGATGATAGGTAACTTAACGAGCTCCTACAATACCAAACTCAAGCTCGGCGGGTTAACCTTTGAACTTATCGCCACACCGGTATTTGATGACGACAACACTCGCTTAGGCACCGTAGTAGAGTGGAGTGATGTCACCGAAGCACTGGCGGCACAAGATAAAGAGCGAGCACTGGCATCGTCTAACGCCAGAATCAAAATCGCTCTGGACAAATGTCAAGCCAATGTAATGATGGCCGATACTGACCTTAACATCATCTATATGAATGATTCAGTTGAAAAGATGATGTCTGGTAACGAGGCCACCTTACGTACCGCCTTGCCTAACTTTAATGTCGGTAAATTGATTGGTACTTGTGTTGATGACTTCCACAAGAACCCAGCCCATCAACGGGGCTTGCTTGAAGGTCTCAAGGAGGTGTATAAAACGCGATTGACACTTGCCGGCTTAACCTTCGATTTAGTCGCCACACCAGTATTTGATGACGATGGCAGCCGATTAGGTAGCATTGTGGAATGGAGTGATCTTACCGAAGAGTTAGCAGCACAAAACGAAGAACGTCGCATTGCTGATGAAAACTCTCGTATAAAACAAGCGCTCGACAATGTAACCACCAACACCATGATTGCCAATGCGGATAACGAAATCATCTATCTCAATGCAGCAGTCAATTCAATGATGCTCAATGCAGAAAAAGATATTCAAGTGGCATTGCCGAACTTTAATGCCAAAAACCTGATGGGCCAGTGTATGGATACCTTCCATAAAAACCCAGCTCACCAGGCAGGTATGATGGCTCGACTTGAGACCGCCTACAGCACTGAAATTTCAGTTGGCATCAGAACCTTTGGTTTAATTGCCAACCCAATCCACTCAACAGAAGGTGAACGTATAGGCACTGTTGTCGAATGGAATGACCGAACTGAAGAAGTCGCGATTGAAAAAGAAATCGCCGATCTCATCAGCTTGGCCGGGGATGGAGATTTAACCAGCCGAATAAACGAAGAAGGCAAATCTGGATTCTTCCTCAATCTTGCTGGTGGTTTAAACCAACTGGTCGGTATTGCCGAAGGTGTAATCGATGAAACCGCCACTATGCTCGATGCAATGGCGCACGGTGACTTGACCAAACGTATTGAAAGTCAATATAAAGGCGCTTTCGATAAGCTAAAATCCGATGCTAATGGCACAGCAGAAAAACTCACCGAGGTTATCTCAAGAATCAACAACTCATCGGCAGCGGTGGCCAGTGGTGCTGACGAAATTGCCCAAGGCAATACCGACTTGAGTCAACGAACCGAAGAGCAAGCCTCATCACTGGAAGAAACTGCATCCAGTATGGAACAAATGACCAGTACGGTACGTCAAAATGCCGACAATGCCAAAGTCGCCAATGATTTAGCCGCCGATGCCACGGTTAAAGCACAAAAAGGCGGTGATGTGGTCAAGCGGGCAGTCAACTCGATGTCTGAAATTAATGATTCAAGTAAGAAAATTGCTGACATCATCGGTGTAATTGATGAAATAGCTTTCCAGACCAATCTTCTTGCATTGAACGCTGCGGTAGAAGCCGCAAGGGCCGGTGAGCAGGGTCGTGGGTTTGCAGTAGTTGCAGGTGAAGTTCGAAACCTTGCCCAACGCTCAGCAGCAGCAGCGAAAGAAATCAAAGATTTGATTCGCGATAGTGTTTCTAAAGTACAAGACGGTAGCCAACTGGTGAACGAGTCTGGTGCAACACTTTCCGAAATCGTTGATGCGATTTCCAGAGTTACCGCGATGATAGCCGACATCAGTAACGCGTCGAGCGAACAAAGCGAAGGCATAGAACAGGTCAACAAAGCCGTCACTCAAATGGATGAGATGACCCAGCAGAACGCCGCTTTGGTAGAAGAAGCGTCCGCAGCGGGTGAAGCGATGGCCGATCAAGCCAGAGGCATGAGACAAATCCTAGGGTTCTTTACCACTGGAGGTAATGGTGGGGCTTCGATGGGCTCGGAATCGCCGGCATTAATGGCGCCTCCATCGGGGGCGGCACCTGCTAGATCTGCCCCTGCTGCGGTTGCAGCTGCCCCAACGCCAATAGAATCTGGCGGAATGGACTTCTCGGATGATGACGAACAGTGGGAGGAGTTTTAACTCTAACCATTGTAAATGACACCCTTTACATGCAAAGGGTGTCGTTAGTTTCACGTTGATTCCACTGTATCGTTACAAGTCCAAGGATTTAAATGTCACCACAAAAAGAATTTTTAATGACCACCGAAGACTTTCACTATATTCGTGATGTGGTCTATAGCACCTGTGGCATTGTACTGGGTGAACATAAAAAAGAAATGGTGTATTCACGTATCGCTCGTCGTATTCGAGCACTGAGATTAACCGATTGCAAAGCCTACCTCAGCTACATGGATAGTAATAAAGAGCAAGAGTTTTCCAACTTTATCAATGCCATTACCACCAATTTAACCTCCTTTTTTCGCGAATCTCATCACTTTGACTACCTCACCGAAACCTTGGTGCCGGAGCTCAAAGAGTTACACAAAAAAGACAGGCGTATTCGAATTTGGTCAGCGGGTTGCTCAACTGGTGAAGAGCCCTATTCCATCGCTATGACCTTAGCCGACCACTTCAAGCGGCCTAATTGGGACTTGAAAATCCTTGCCACCGACTTAGATTCCAATGTTTTAGAAAAAGCCAAAAAAGGCATATACACCAGTGAATCTGTCACTGGCTTGAATAAAGATTCAACAAAAAATTGGTTCTTACACGACAAAAGCAATCAACATTGCAAAGTAAACGATCATTTGCGTTCGTATATACATTTCAAACGACTGAACTTATTGGCAAAGTGGCCTGTTAAAGGTCCATTTGATATTATTTTTTGCCGTAATGTCGTCATCTATTTCGACCAACCGACTAAAGACACCTTGTTTGACCGATACTCCTCAATGTTACGCAAAGGTGGTTATTTGATACTGGGTCATTCTGAGAGTATGAATTTGAAGAAACAAACACAGTTCAAATCCTTGGGCAAAACAATTTATCAGAATTTGGGTTAAGTATTATGACCGACAATGCCAATTTCTCTCCCCCTTTACCCGGCTTTGAAACCATAAAACGTTTTTGGGATAAACGCCGCAGCACCATTATCGCCAAGATTTTGCCCGGCGAATTTTACGTATCTAAATCTCCAGAAATCATTTCCACCGTACTAGGTTCGTGTATCTCTGCTTGTGTTTGGGATGAAGTAAATGGCGTTGGCGGTATGAACCACTTTTTATTGCCACAAAAATCAGCCAACAGCAGCGATGCTTGGGGTGATGCCACCAGTTACACCACTCGCTATGGCAACTGGGCAATGGAATATCTGGTCAACGAAGTGATTAAGCAAGGCGGTACGCGTAACAACATGAAAGCCAAAATATTTGGTGGAGGCAAAATTATTAACGCCATGACTACCGATGTTGGTAATGGTAATGTTGAATTTGTGTTGGAATATCTTAAACTGGAGAACATCCCAATTATCGCCAATGATACAGGCGGTCCGTGGCCAAGAAAAGTAATGTTTGATCCGATGACAGGCCGAGCGCAAGTGAAGAAACTGCGCAGTATGCATAATGATACCGTACAACGCCGTGAAAATCAGTATGCCAGCGATGTTGTACAGAACGAAACTGAAAGCAATATTGAGCTGTTTTAACCATGAGAAAAATTAAAGTTCTGATCATTGATGATTCCGCCCTTATCCGCGGCTTAATTAGTGAGATCCTCAGTGCCTACGACGATATCCAGATTGTTGGTGCAGCAGAAGACCCATATGATGCCAGAGATCAAATCAAACGGCTTAATCCCGATGTGCTGACCCTTGATATCGAAATGCCCAGAATGGACGGTATCACCTTTTTAAGAAATCTGATGCGGTTACGACCCATGCCGGTGATCATGATATCGACATTAACCGAAGCTGGAGCGCCTGCGACGCTCGAAGCGCTTGAACTCGGTGCTATCGACTTTGTGGCCAAGCCAAAAATGAACGTCGCCCAAGAAATGTCCAAGTACGCCGACGAACTCTATACCAAGGTAAAAACGGCAGCGAGTTCAACTCCTCGACCATTGCCAGAACCCGAGATCCAAGCCCAAACCCATTTAAAAGTCACTCGACCAGACACCATCAAGTTCAATCCTTTACATCTAGTCGCCATTGGTGCGTCTACTGGTGGTACCGAAGCCATCAAAGAAGTGATCACTCGCTTTCCTGAGCACTTTCCGCCAATTGTTATTGCCCAACATATTCCGCCTATTTTCAGCTCATCGTATGCAATGAGAATGGATAAAGCCTGTAAAATGAAGGTTTATGAGGCGGAGCATGATCAACGAATTGAGCATGGTTGCATTTACATCGCTCCGGGTAACGATCACCTCACAGTGAAAAAGATCAACGGGCAAATGTTCTGTCAACTTGCACGCTCTGAACCTGTCAACCGTCACCGCCCATCGGTCGAGCTATTGTTTAATTCTGTCGCCGAAGAGGTTGGCAAGCACGCCACCGGTATATTACTCACCGGCATGGGTAACGATGGCGCCAAAGGGTTGTTAAACATGCGTCAGGCAGGTTGCCGCACTATATGTCAAGATCAACAAACCAGCGTTGTATGGGGCATGCCTAAGGCAGCAGTAGATATGGAAGCGGCAGAAAAAATATTGCCATTGTTCAATATTGCCGATGTCGCTATGCGTTTAGCGATGAAAAAAACAAAATAAATATTAACCCATAAACTAGCGGGCTTTATTTGTGACTAAATAAGACCCGTAAGCTCGCGCTTTAGCCTTACACCAATGGACAATACTCGTTAACCACCTATACTCAAAAAAGCAGTAAAAAAAACCAAACCATAATGAAGGATTACTATGAATACGCCAAGCACGGAGGCCTTGCGGCACTGGCTCGTTTTAAAGCTAGTACCCCAAATGGGCGTCAAGACTCTCCACAAAATTATCGAACACCTTACTAACCAGAATCCCAACGAATGCTCTGACACAATTACTGATAGCAACAAAACACTTGATAACAACGCCATCAAGACATTAATCAATCTCAGTGCAACACAGCTTCGTAAACTCAAACTCAACGAACGCCAAATCAAAGCCATTACCCAGCCAAATCAAAGCCTGATAGAGCGCATGGAACAATGGGCTAGTGAGCAAAATCAGCACATCATCTATTACGACGACCCTCGTTATCCAGATACGCTTAAACATATCGCCAGTCCGCCGTTGTTATTGTTTGTCAAAGGAGATACCAACGTACTCAATACACCCGGGCTTGCCATCGTTGGTAGTCGCAACTTAACCATCACCGGGCAAGACAACGCCTTTAATTTTGGCAAAAAGCTCGCACAGATGAGCATAACAGTGACCAGCGGTTTGGCTATTGGCGTTGATGGGTTCAGCCACCGAGGTGCGCTTGAGGGCAAAGGTAAAACCATTGCAGTGCTTGGCACCGGGCTCGACCAAATTTACCCCAAACGACATCGAGCACTGGCCCAACAGATCAGCGAAAATGGCGCTTTAGTGTCCGAATTTTTACCCGACCAAACTGCCCGGCCAGAGAATTTCCCTCGTCGAAATCGCATAATCTCGGGCCTGTCACAAGGCACACTAGTCATAGAAGCGGCGATAAAAAGTGGTTCGCTAATCACCGCCAAATACGCCATGGAGCAAGACCGTGAGGTTTTTGCCATACCGGGTTCCATCCACAGCCCAATGAGCAAAGGCTGTCACTGGTTAATAAAACAAGGGGCAAAATTGGTAGAAGACATTAACGATATTGTTGAAGAATTGAGCGCTTTTCAACACTTTTTGGCCGAAAGGGCTATTGTAAACATTCAAGCTAAGCAAACCAGTGCCGTACCTGAGGATGACCTACTCAAACACATAGGTTTTGAAGCCACAGCAGTTGACAGCATTTCTCAGCGAAGTTCTTTACCCATCCATGATGTGTTGGCACAACTATTGGATATGGAACTAGCGGGTAAGGTGGCAGCAGTACCGGGAGGTTATTTACGTTTGTGACGAAAAACAGGGTTTTTCGTCACAAATGTGCCATCAAAACGATAAATGGCATTGACTGGCCTTAAGTAATTGGCAAAACTGACCGATAGCTACTTAGAAATAAGATTTTTTGGCTGATTCGGTCTATTGTTAAAAGTAGCAGCTCAACTTTAACAATAAGCCCCAACAAGACATTCATTCCCATTTCATTCAACATAAGGATTGACCCCAAAACTTTGCATCCACACATATGCAGTAAACCCTTTTTGCTCAACGCAGCTACCGCCGCAAGCCAATTTTTTGTGGCGGTGAGAAGCATTCGAAGGAGATAATTATGTTTGATATCTTGATGTACATGTTCGAAAACTACATTCACTCAGAAGCCGAGATGTTTGTTGATCACAAAGAACTTACCGAAGAACTCAGCCGAGCCGGCTTTCATGAAATGGAGATTTACAAAGCCCTCAGCTGGCTTGAAAAACTCGCTAACCTACAAAAAAGCGAAAATCGCCCGTTTGCCAATGCTGGCAGCAACATGTCTACTCGGGTTTATACCAGTGACGAAATGACCCGTCTGGATGTTGAATGTCGCGGCTTTTTACTTTTCCTTGAACAAATCAACGTGTTGAACTTCGAATCTCGCGAACTGATCGTCGACCGCGTATGCGAACTAGACCAACCATTAATGTGCATCGAAGACCTTAAATGGGTGATTTTGATGGTGCTTGTCAACATTCCCGGTCACGAGCAGGCCTATTCACAAATGGAAGACTTAGTCTTTGAAGAAGCCGATGGACCTTTGCATTGAATCGTTCCATGCGGGTTGACTATTTAAATACCAACCCGCCTTCGCCTTGTGTCATAATCACCTACCGTCTGTGAACGCAAAATAAACCACCCCATGACAAAAGACACGCCAAAGTTATTTGACCATCACGAACATGCTTTGGAAAAAGAGTATGAAACCTGCCCAGACTGCGGCGGCGAACTCATCATTCGTAACAGCAAAAGCGGGCCTTTTATTGGCTGCGCAGCTTACCCTAAGTGTAATTTTACCCGTGCTATGGGCGATCATAATGTTAATGTGATCAAATTGCTCGACCAACCCGCCTGCCCCGATTGTCAAAGCCAGTTGGCGGTTAAAAATGGCAGATACGGTATGTTTATCGGCTGCACCAACTTTCCTGATTGCAAATATGTCGCACATCTAGACGAAACCGAAGACACAGGTGTGCCTTGTCCTTCATGTACCAAAGGCGAATTATTTCAACGCAACAACCGCTACGGCAAAACTTTTTATGCTTGCGACGCTTATCCAAAATGTAAATATGCAGTCAACTTCCAGCCCGTACTCACCCCCTGCCCCTTGTGCCAATGGCGAATTCTAATTGAAAAAAACACCGCAAAAGGCCTGACTCATCAATGCCCACAAAAGAGCTGTAACTACAAATCTGATCCCTTGTAAAATCCATTGCCCACCAGCACCTAGATACAGGTTAAGGTTGATTAATTGCTTTGGCCCCTTTAATCTAAACCAATTTACTGATACTTGGGTGAATCGCTTATCATTGCCACAACCGCCAAACAAATCGATGCACAAGTGCCCAGCAACGAGCAGTTTTTTGAATTGTTGCCCGGAAAAAACGTCGACTTACAATTTAAAACGCCCATGCTGGTGCGCCTTAAAGCCATATTGGTGGGTTATGAAGTGGGTAAATACATCCTGCTTAAACACCCCGACCCCAAAGGCGACAACAGTCACAAAGACGTACTCAAAGAAGGCAATGTTGGTGTTATTCGTTACATAGTCGAAGGCGACAAAGGTGAGTGTTGCGCGTTTCGTTCCACCATCACCCACATCAGCCAATATCCCGAGCGCTTTATCTATTTAAGCTATCCAGAACACGTCGAAAACCGGCAGTTACGCCTTAATCAGCGGGTATCGGTGCATATTCCTGCCGAGATCACCATGCAAAATGATGATAAAGACAAACCGGGCATGCGAATTTCGGGCATTGTCATCGACATATCTGAACGTGGTTGTGGGTTTATCTTTCGCTCACAAAACCTCAAAGTCAGCGTTAAAAAACGCGATATTTTCGTGATCATTCGAAATTCAGGTGGAGATCCTGTGAGAATACCCGCGAGGGTGTGCAACAGTGGTAACGACCGGGGAAAGGTTCACGTAGGTATAGCCTTTGTCGATGCCGACAAACAAATCAAAGAACTATTAAAACAGCTGTTTATTAATTCCGATGTCGCGTGACTGCCTTAATTTACAATTAATAGTGCTGACTGGTTAGGGTTTTAGATTGAGCACCTGTGCATAAATACAACAAAGGCATCAATACAACAAAGGCATAGCAGCAGCCTTAACACATAATACCGCGCAAGCGGCCCACATAAGCCAAACGAAGGTAATGGTTAGGGTAGATTTTTTAATCAATTGAACATCTCTAATATCAAACAGTTGGGCTATTTTAACGCCACGCAGTCAAAACCGGTTATTTGGATCAGGACAATTCTTTGCAGAATTAAGACAATGTGCTAGAAAAAACGTTGTGTCATCACCACTTTGGCGAATCAGAACCCTCTACAGGGTCAAAAGACCGCATCCGTGCGGTCAATTAAATCTATCCCTTAAAACGCGATTTACAACTTATCGCCAAACAACATACCGCCACCAGAATAACCATAAATGATCTTATTGGTATTCACCGGATCGAAACACACCGAGTGACCATTGTTTTGCAGTTGCGGACGTTCATCCTCTGTCCAAGTCACACCGCCGTCTTTGGTGATATGCATACCGCCGGCACCCCAACTTTGAGGGCCTGCAACCGCAACATAATTGCTGTCGCCCGGGGCAATGTTGATATCCAGTGCAAACGTGTGTTTTTGCATTAACTTCCAAGTTGTACCATGGTCGATAGACTTCCAAACACCAGCAGCACCTTGTTGCCAGGTTCTGCCTTCCATGTCGGTCATCCACAACACATTGGTATTGTTCGGGTCTACAGCAAAGCTCATTGGACGTCTCCACGGTTGATGGTCAGAGTTCCAATTGCCCAGCGTATTCGTATCAATAGTGCCGCGCAGTAATTGCCACGTTTGAGATCCATTTTGCACATCAAGGAAGTAAATACCGGTTTTATCAGCATTAATCCAGCTGAAATACTTAGTTGTGCCCTCAGAGGTATCGGCAATGTACTCGTTAGACTGCAAACCAAAGTCAGCAACTTGTGCCGCTGTAAGTTGCGGTCTAACACCGGTAACCAACGCATAAACGTTACCGTTGCTCATCACTTCAATCTGCGGAATAACCAATTCTAAGTCATAATCGTGACCATCAAGCTTGGTTGGCAAACCTGCATTAAACCATGCCCAATTAGCACCATCATCAGTTGAACGCAAAACCCCCTTCTGTTGGCTACCAGCATAAATGGTATTGTTAGGCCCATCATAAGCCACTGACAAGTACTGACGATCAAATTCGCTTTCTACAGTTGTCGTATTAGCCTCAGTCAATCGCGTCCAAGTATCACCTTTGTTGGTTGATTTAAATACACCACCAACACCTTTGAGCGTTAAACTCAAATACGGCCAATCGTGCTGCGAACCGTTAACCATAAACACCGTATTGGCATCAGCAAACGCATAGTCATAAATCGAGTTAGCGGTGCTCGGTAAAATCGTCCAAGTCTGACCGTGGTCGGTAGAGCGTGCACCATGAATATCAGCATAAGCAGCATAAATGTCATCAGTGCTATAAGGATTAAACTTCAAATCATAAACAGAAGTCACATTCAAACCACTTGAAGCCCACTCATCGCTTTTCACCGGACTAGTTGGCGTAGTGCCTTTATATTCATTGGTTAAATCTTCCCACTTGCTACCGGTGTCTTTGGTGGCGTACAAAAAGAAATTACCCGAGCCACCAAACTGGCTACTATCAGTTTGGTTAACGCTTGCGGTGTAATAACCACCGTCGTACCAACCAACATTCAAACCTACTGGTGAGTGCTCCATATCAACGCCACTATACGCGGTGTATCCTGCATCCCAATCGTATTGCAACAACTTAACTGTCCAACTGTCACCCGCATCGCTCGACACATAAACCGAAGTTCCTTTGTCACGGCCCCAATTACGAGAACCTGTGGCATAAATGGTTTGAGGGTCGTTTTGTGCCATCGACAAATGAGCGCCCATAAACTGACTGGTTTGTGCAAACGCAGCAGCGTTTTTACTAACATAAATCATCGCAGCCGACACCTCGTCACCCGCATTCGAAGGTTTAGAATAAGTTGCTTTTACATCAGCAACACCGCCAGCCACAAGCCCTGCTGCTGTTCCAGCCGCAATAGCCACAGCCGTTTCGTCGCTCGCATACGTTAAGGTTTTGTCAGTCGCATTCGACCCACCAGCAAACCGATGGATTTTATGACCAGTAGGCGTAAAGTAATTGACATAAGTTACCCCATCGGCCGAACTCAAAACCTCATTTTCAGTTGCTATATAAACCTTGCCACTGTCGTGCTCATCAATGAACATACCTTTGATTTCGCCGCCACTGTATACAAAGCTCCAGTTGCTGCCATCATCAGTTGAGCGCCACAAACCTAAGTTAGTCATGGCATAAACAGTTCCTGCGTTTTGCATATCTGAATACCAACCGATAATACGTTCGTCGTTAGTGGCATCGCTATCATCACTGTAAACCACAGCGAAGCTTTCAGGGGCTGCAAAAGTTTGACCCGCATCAATCGAACGAACCGGATTCAAGCCTTGCGGTGCATGAAGCACAGTATGCTTAGACGCAAAACCAAACGGCGCGGCATAACCCAAGTTATAATGGTACGTAGTTTGGGTATGACGAATAGGCGCCCAGTTTTTGCCCTCGTTTAATGAGCGAAAAGCAGTGCCCATGTCGGTACCTACAAAACGCATAGTCGGTTCATGCGGATTAATCGAATAACCGGCCATCGCACCGCCGCCACCAATGCCCCAGCTAGTGAAACCAATCAACTTGCCTTCAATCTCGTCATCAGAACAACCAGAGGCATTAACAGTAGAACCCGTAGCCGTCTCAACACAAATATCTAACGAGTTGTCTATACCGTCATTGTCATCGTCATACTGACTGGCACTACAACCAAACTCGTCAACTGACTCGCCCACAGGGGTGTTTTCACAACCAGCAACCTCAAACATGTCATCAACAGTGTCACCATCGCTATCAACCAAAGTGTAAGTTGAGGTAACCTGCAAACCCAAGCTACTGGCGTTAGTACCGCTGTCATGATAAGTGGTTCGAGTGGCAACAAAACCCTGCTTTATCCAATCAATCATGTCTTTTATTGCCAAAACACCTTGATGCGCTTCAACCAAAGCTTCGTGCCCACCAAGCAGCGTTAACTGCTCCATATCATTTACAGTCAAATGACGAGTGACAAAAGCGTTAAACGCGGTATCAGCAGTACCATCAAGCCCAAGTACTTTTTTACCATAAGTGCCCAATCGACGCGTATCATCATAAAACTGCGGCGAATCGGTCGTCACAGGTGCATTAGGCGTGTAGCTTAGTGGCAAGTCCAACTCACCAAACTGCCCATCTTTACGAGCATTAACCACACCATTGTTGACATAAGCGCCAGACGTCAAAATATCGGTTTGAGAACTATTGCCCAAACTGTCTACAACATAACCCGGCGCGGCTGCGTCTCCCCAAAAGATATTGTCGTTAACTTTACTCAGAATATTGGCAGGTGTAGAACTTGCCTCATTTAAAGACAGAGCACGGTTATTATCTGGTATGTAAACCACGTTATTACTCACCTCAACCTGACGACCGGCCTGATCATCTCCGTTAAAGGCGATAAATGTACTACTTTGATTGCCATTGAGATTTTTCAAAGCAATATTATTGGTAATACGCACCGTTTCATTGGTACCTGCTGGTCTGTTGAACAAATACAAATCGCCAGATTCAGTCACATCTTGATTAACAAAATCGAATACCACACTGTCGATTTCACGTACCGCCATGCCTGTCATGTGCACAGAGCCCATGCCATAACCGTGTGGGTTAGATTTATCATTACGGAAGTAAACATTAGATGTTTTGGCACTGCCCACCGGAATGCTATTAGCGTCAAACAACAACCAGCTGTCAATATCTCGCCAACCAATGTCAGGCAAGCTCGCGAGCAGCTTTTTAACCACCCAATCATCCATTTGGAATTCACCACGGGCGTAATAATCTACGCTACCGTCAACCGACAACCCGTTTAAATTAAACGAATCATTTCGAGTCGCATCGGCATAAGTGCCCACAGTTTTGAAGGCCGTAGCTGCGGTAGATGACAAAATAGTCAGATTTCGTAAATCACAACTGCCATTTTCACCAGCAGAATAGCGTACATGAAACTCACCACTGTTGGTGAACAGCACATTTGGCATTTCACAATCTTTGGTGGTTGCTCTGTCATAACCATCGTGAATATAACCGGTGCTAAAACCGTTCAAATGAACGTTACCACCGCGGATGTTCGAACCAAGAAACCCTTGCTTGTCGTAGGTAAACTTGGCTGTCGAGCCGGGTTTAAGACCAAAAAAGGCTTTGTCTTGAATGGTACTGTCAACCATCACAGAGGCAGCATAATAATAGTTACCCGCCGCAATATATCGGCGCGTTATATTAGCGTTACCGTCAAACTCAATATGAGCGCCTGTGCGCATCACGTTTTGAGTCGTAGACTGACTAGCATCCCAATCGCCATTAACCGTTAAAGACACACCAGCGGCAACTTCAAACTCGCCTTTAAGTGCAACTGAACCCGCTGGACTGTGCAACAAGCCCGCAGTAAAGTTTTGGTCGATAGTAATAGTGAAAGCGCCTGCATCTATGGTGTCGCCATCTCTTAACACTTCGCCAAAAGTGTCTGGGTCAGAAATTGGCCCCGATTGCAAAGCCACCAAATGCTTTTGCGGAATTTGCGTGTCAGTACAGCCATTGTCAGCAATAACTCCGCCAACAGGCGTGTTAGCACATTTATCAAAAGCATCGTCTACTGTATCGCCATCGCTGTCGCTAAAGGCAAAATCAGCAGTAACACTCAAACCCAAAGCGCCTGAATCACTAGCGCTGGTATGATAAGTGGTGTTAGTCGCAACAAATCCTTGCTTAACCCAATCAACCAAATCTTTAACCGCCAAAGCGCCTTTGTGCGTACTAACCAGCTGGTCGTGTCCGCCCATGGTGTCTAATCGCTCCATGTCTTTAGTCGACAAGTGACGCGTGACAAAGGCGTTAAATGTCGCCTCTTCACCGCCCTGCAAACCTAGCTGACTAGCACCATAAGTATCCAAACGGCGCGTGTCGTCATGAAATTGCGGCGCATTGGTCGTTACCGGCAAATCAGGTGTATAGCTCAATGGCAAGTCTAACTCACCATGATTACCATCGGTACGACCGTTGAAAACACCATTATTGGCATAAGCGCCAGAGGTTACAATATCGGTAGCCGAAGTCGTGCCTAGAGCGTCAATAACAAAACCGGGCTGAGTCGCGTCACCCCAAAAGATATTGTCTTTAACACTGGTCACCGTGCCCGCAGGTGTTAAAGATGCACCGTTTAAGGCAATCGAACGGTTATTAAAAGGCACAAATACCACATTGTTATTTGCCTCTACCGAACGACCATCTTGATTGCTACCGTTAAAAGTCATAAATGTGCTGGCTTGCTGGCCATTGAGGTTTTTCAGCCCAATGTTATTAGTAATTCGAACGGTTTCACCAGTTTCACCCGGACCACCAAACAAATACATATCACCGGGTTCGATGCCCTCAAGGTTAACAAAATCAAACACCACACTGTCGATTTCACGCAAAGAACGGCCAGTCATAACACCCGCGTTTAAACCAAAACCATACGGGTTATATTTTTCGGCGCGAAAATAAATATTTGATGTAGAAGCACTGCCCACAGGAATAGCATTGGCATTAAACAACAGCCAACTATCAATGTCTTGCCAACCCTGCTCTGGCAAAGTCGCAAGGAAATCTTTGACCACCCAGTCGTTCATCAAAAATTCTGGGCGCGAATAATACTCAACACCACCATCTACCGACAATCCATTGAGGTTAAACAGTTCACTTTGTGCGCCTTGTCCAGCAATACCGCCAGTCGCAAACGCCGTTGGCACCGTAGGGCTTAACATCGTCAGATTTTGTAAATCACAGCTGCCGTTTTGAAGGGCAAAATAACGTAATAAAAAACGCCCGCTGTTGGTAAACAACACATTGGGCATAATACAATCTTGGGTTGCAGCGGTATTATATCCGTCATGAATATAACCGGTGCTAAAACCGTTTAAATGTACGTTACCGCCTTGAATATTCGAGCCTAAAAAACCTTGCTTGTCGTAAGCAAAACTGCCCAAAGCACCCGGTTTCAAACCAAAGAAAGCCTTGTCGGCTTTGGTGCTAGCAACCAGCAATGAAGGCGCACGATAATAACCTGAGGCTGCAATATAACGCCGCGCAACACCCGTGCCACCATCAAAGAGTATTTGGCCATTGCCATTAAGTACATTTTGAGTGGTCGATTGACTGGCATCCCAGTCGCCGTTAACCGTCAAAATGACGCCAGATTCAACCACAAACTCGCCTTTAAGCGCATAATCGCCGGGCGCCGTGGTCGCTAAACCTGCGATAAAAGACTGGTCGACTGTGATAGTGAAGCTACCAGCATCAAGCACATCGCCATCTTGTGGTAGTACACCAAAAGTGTTGATGTCAGAAATTGCACCAGATTGCAGCGCAACAAGGGGTTGAACTTGAGTCACAGCCTGCAACACGGTTGACGTGTCTTTCATCGCAGATTGTTGAGCCAATGGATGCTGAGCTAATGATTGCTCAGACAGTAAAAACTGAGTCGTGTCAGCTTGGGTTGAGGGGGATTGAACTTCAGTTGCTTGCACTGAAGCGCTAAAAACTACCGACGTGAGCATCACGCCGCCAAATTCCGATAAATACTTTACCACTATGAATTTCCTTTTGTTACCGTTGAATGACAGGAGTTACGCCGCAGATGCTATACAGGAAAAGAACAAGATTCAATCTATTGACCGAATACAAAAACAACTATTTCTATCAAAAACAGGCGCCCTAATCTGACTTATTAACAAAAATGTCATCATTAATTAAACTGACGACAAATTAACTTGTCATTTTTTGGATCTCAGCTGAAAAACAGCGCTGACGGGTACGCTGACTATACGGTCAAAAATACCACCTCCCCAGTAGAAGCTGCGTCTCGGGGCGATATTGGCCGCAGGGCAATCAATAAAAATCGCGGTGATACACATCGCCGCAATCGCTCCTATCAAGGCGGCAATCCAATATTTACTAGTATTAAAACTACAAAATTTAGGACATTGTACAATTTGATACGTTAGATGTAACAAAGTGTGTATTTTTAGATTTGATGGCGTATATTGCAATATCCACCCGATTGTTCAAAACCGACTGGCCAGCAATATTTCGATTAATTAGAACTGAAAAGACCGCATCCTTGCGATTGTAACCATTAAATTATTTATCCGATTGGCAGATACAAAGGTGATGCAACATTTTTATGGGCACCAGATAATTCCGATAACCCTACAGCTTATCGCCAAACAACATACCACCACCAAAATAACCATAAATCACTTTATCGCTATCCTGGGCTGGGTCAAAACACACCGAATGGCCGTTGTTTTGCAGTTGCGGACGCGCATCTACAACCCAAGTTGCACCGCCATCTTTACTAATGTGCATTCCACCATTGCCCCAACTGATAGGCCCTGCAACAGCAATATAGTTACTGTCGTGCGGGTCGATATTAATGTCCAGTGCAAACGTATGCTGGCGCATAAACTTCCACGTTACGCCGTTATTAATAGACTTCCATATACCCGTTGCACCCAATTGTTTGGTTCGGCCTTCCATGTCGGTCAACCACAAGACATTATTAGAAATGTCGGTGTCATCATCGTTAGCCGGGTCAATAGCAAAACTCATTGGACGCTTCCAAGGTTGATGATTGGCATTCCAACTCTCGTGCGAAGCCGTATCAACAGTACCACGCAGCAACTGCCACGTTTGCGAACCGTTTTGAACGTCAAGCAAGTAAATGCCGGTTTCTTTGGCATTGATCCAGCTGAAATACTGGGTCGTTGCACCCGAGTTGTCAGTAATGTACTCATTGGGCTGCAAACCAAATTCGTTGATTTGTGCCAGAGTAAGCGCTGGGCGCACACCTGTTACCAACGCATAAACGTTACCGTTGGCCATCACTTCAATCTGCGGAATAACCAAATCCATTGCAAAACTGGTCCCGTTAAATGTACTGGGTAAGCCGGCATTAAACCAAGCCCAATCGACACCGCCATTGGTTGAACGCAAAATGCCTTTTTTGTGGCTACCGGCATAAATGGTATCGCTGGTGCCATCATAAGCCACTGACAAATATTGACGGTCAAAATCACCACCACCAGCAGTTAAACGCGTCCAATTGTCACCCTTGTTAGTCGATTTAAAGACCCCGCCTTCGTCTTTCAAAGACAAACTTTTATAAGGCCAATCGTGTTGCGAACCATTCACCATAAACACCGTATTGGCATCAGCAAACGCATAGTCATAAATAGAGTTAGCGGTGCTAGGCAAAATCGACCATGTTTGCCCGCGGTCGGTAGAGCGTGCCCCATGAATATCAGCGTATGCAGCATAAATGTCATCAGTACTATATGGGTTGAACTTCAAATCATAAACAGAAGTCACATTCAAACCGCTCGACGACCATTCGTCAGTTTTCACAGGGCTCGTGGGCGCAGTGCCTTCGTATTCATTGGTCAAATCTTCCCACTTACTACCAGTGTCTTTAGTCGCGTACAAAAAGAAGTTACCCGAACCACCAAACTGGCTACTGTCGGTTTGGTTAATACCAGCGGTGTAATAACCACCATCGTACCAACCAACATTTAACCCGACAGGCGAGTGTTCCATATCAACGCCACTGTGCGCGGTGTATCCTGCATCCCAATCGTATTGCAACAATTTACGCGTCCAACTATCACCAGCATTTTGCGACACATAAACCGAAGTTCCCTTGTCACGGCCCCAACTGCGGCTTCCCGTGGCATAAATGGTTTGTGGGTCGTTTTGTGCCATCGACAAATGAGCGCCCATAAACTGACTGGTCACAGCAAATGTAGCATTGTTTTTACTGACATAAATCATCGCAGCAGACACTTCATCACCCGCGCTCAGAGGTTTGGTGTAAGTCGCTTTAACATCGGCAACACCGTCGGCGACAAGCCCTGCATCTTTCGATGCTTCAATAGCCACGGCAGTCTCGTCACTCGCATAAGTCAGGGTTTTGTCAGTCGCATTCGACCCACCAGCAAAACGATGGATTTTATGAGTACTAGGCGTGTGGTAATCCTGATAAGTCTCTCCATCAAGCGAACTCAGAATCTTATCTTCAGTCGCTATATAAACCTTGCCACTGTCGTGCTCATCAATGAACATACCTTTGATTTCGCCGCCATTGTAAACAAAACGCCAGTTACTGCCATCATCGGTTGAACGCCATAAACCCATGTTCGTCATGGCATAAATGGTGCCGATGTTTTGCATGTCTGAGTACCAACCAATAATACGTTCATCATTGGTCGGGTCGCTATCATCACTGAAAACTACAGCGAAGCTTTCAGGTGCGGCAAAAGTTTGACCAGCATCAACCGAGCGAACCGGATTCAAGCCTTGCGGTGCATGCAGTACAGTATGCTTTGACGCAAAACCAAACGGCGTGGCATAACCCAAGTTATAATGGTACGTTGTTTGAGTATGACGAATAGGCGCCCAGTTCTTGCCCTCGTTTAACGAACGAAAAGCGGTGCCCATGTCGGTACCGACAAAACGCATAGTCGGCTCATGAGGATTAATCGAATAACCGGCCATCGCCCCACCGCCACCAATACCCCAGCTAGTGAAACCAAGCAATTTGCCTTCAATCTCGTCAGTAGAACAACCCCACGCGTTAACCGTAGATCCAGTGGCCGTTTCAACACAAATATCTAACGAATTGGCGATACCATCTTCGTCATCGTCGTACTGGCTAACGCTGCAACCAAAGTCGTCAACAGATTCGCCTGCTGGCGTATTTTCACAACCCGCAACTTCAAACAAATCATCAACACTGTCGCCATCACTGTCGACCATTGCGTAAGTTGACGTAACCTGCAAACCCAAGGCTCCAGCGTTTGAGCCGCTGTTATGATAAGTGGTTCGAGTAGCAACAAAACCCTGCTGAATCCAATCAATCATGTCTTTTATTGCCAAAACACCTTGGTGCGCTTCCACCAAAGCCTCGTGACCACCAAGCAAGGTCAATTGCTCCAAGTCATTTGCCGTCAAATGCCGGGTGACAAAGGCGTTAAAAGCAGTATCAGCAGTACCATCAAGCCCAAGAACCTTTTTACCATAAGTGCCCAACCGACGCGTATCATCATAAAACTGCGGTGTATCTGTGGTTATAGGGGCATTCGGTGTGTAGCTCAGCGGCAAATCTAATTCTCCAAACTGCCCATCTTTACGAGCGTTAGCCACACCATTATTAATGTAAGCCCCAGACGACACGACATCGGTTTGAGAATTATTGCCCAGACTACCCACAACATAACCGGGCCAGTCTGCATCACCCCAAAAGATATTGTCGCTAACTTTGCTTAGAATATTGGCAGGCGTAGAGCTGGCTTCATTCAACGCCACAGCACGATTATCGCCTGGTATGTACACCACGTTGTTGCTTACCTCAATCTGACGGCCGCCTTGTTCATCACCGTTAAAAGTAATAAAGGTACTACTTTGATTACCATTGACATTCTTCAAGGCAATATTGTTGGTAATAAGCACCGTTTCATTGGCACTGGCAGCCGTGTCGAACATATACAAATCACCCGATTCACCCACATCTTGGTTAACAAAATCGAATACCACACTATCGATTACGCGTACCATCATGCCTGTCATGTGCTCGGCGCCCATGCCATATCCGTGTGGGTTAACTTTATCATTGCGAAAGTAAATATTAGAGGTTTTGGCACTGCCCACCGGAACGCTATCGGCGTCAAACAACAACCAGCTATCAACATCATTCCAGCCAATACTAGGCAAGCTGGCGAACAGCTTTTTCACCACCCAGTCGTCCATTTGGAATTCGCCACGGGCATAAAAATCCACGCTGCCGTCAACCGACAATCCGTTTAGGTTAAACGAGTCGTTTCGAGTAGTATCGGCGTAAGAACCCATGGTTTTAAAGGCCGTTGCTGCGGTAGATGACAAAATAGTGAGGTTTCGCAAGTCACAACTGCCATTTTCACCAGCAAAATAGCGCACCTGAAACTCACCACTGTTGGTGAACAATACATTGGGCATTTCACAATCTTTGGTGGTTTGCCTGTCGTAACCATCGTGGATATAACCGCTGCTAAAACCGTTTAAATGAACGTTACCACCACGAATGTTCGAGCCGAGAAACCCTTGCTTGTCGTAAGTAAACTTAGCTGTCGAGCCGGGTTTAAGACCAAAGAAAGCTTTGTCTTCTACAATACTGTCCACCATCACAGAAGGGGCATAATAATAATTGCCCGCTGCAATATAGCGCCGGCCCACATTTTCATTGCCGTCAAACTCAATATGAGCGCCGGTGCGCAATACGTTTTGAGTCGTCGATTGACTGGCATCCCAATCGCCATGAACTGTTAACGTCACGCCAGCTGCGACTTCGAACTCGCCTTTAAGCGCAACCAACCCTGCCAAATTGTGATGCAACCCCGCAGTAAATGCTTGGTCGATGGTGATAGTAAAAGTGCCTGCATCCAAAGTGTCGCCATCTTTTGGCAATTCACCAAAAGTGGCTATTTCAGATATCGAACCTGATTGCAACGCAACAAGATGTTGTGGTGCATTTTGCACATCAGTACAGCCATTTTCGTCAATATCACCACCTACAGGCGTGTTGGCGCATTGATCAAATAAATTGTCTACGGTGTCGCCATCGCTGTCCTTCATGACAAAACCCGGCACAACATCAAGACCCAAAGCCCCAGCATCACTTGCACTGGTGTGATAAGTGGTCTTGGTCGCCACAAAACCCTGCTTAACCCAATCAACCAAATCTTTAACCGCCAAAACCCCTTTGTGCGCACTAACAAGCGGGTCGTGTCCACCCATTGTAGCCAATCGCGCAATGTCGTTTGCGCTCAAATGCCGAGTGACAAAGGCGTTAAAAGCAGTATCTGCGGTACCATCAAGGCCAAGTACTTTTTTACCATAAGAGCCCAATCGACGCGTATCATCATAAAAATGCGGCATATCGGTAGTAACAGGCGCATTCGGTATGTAGCTTAGCGGCAAGTTCAATCCGCCAAACTGCCCATCTTTACGAGCGTTAGCCACACCATTGTTGGTGTAGGCACCAGATGTCACAATATCGATTTGAGAATTATTAGCAAAACTGCTCACAACATAACCTGGCATATCTGCATCACCCCAAAAGATATTGTCGCTAACTTTGCTTAGAATATTGGCAGGCGTAGAGCTGCCCTCATTCAATGCCACAGCACGGTTATCATCCGGTATGTACACCACGTTGTTACTCACCTCAATCTGACGACCGTCTTGGTGATCTCCGTTAAAAGTAATAAAAGTACTACTTTGATTACCATTAACATTCTTCAAGGCAATATTGTTGGAAATACGCACCGTTTCATTGGCACTGGCAGCCGTGTCGAACAGATACAAATCACCCGATTCACCCACATCTTGGTTAACAAAATCGAATACCACACTGTCGATTTCGCGCACCATCATGCCCGTCATGTGCTGGCTGCCCATGCCATACCCGTGTGGGTTAGATTTATCATTGCGGAAGTAAATATTAGAGGTTTTGGCACTGCCCACCGGCACGTTATCGGCGTCAAACAACAACCAGCTATCAACATCATTCCACCCAATACCAGGCAGGCTGGCGGACAACTTTTTAACCACCCAGTCATTCATTTGGAATTCGCCACGGGCATAGAAATCTACGCGACCGTCAACCGACAATCCGTTTAGGTTAAACGAGTCATTTCGAGTAGTGTCGGCGTAAGCGCCCTGCGTTTTAAAGGCCGTTGCTGCGGTAGATGACAACACAGTCAGGTTTCGCAAGTCACAACTGCCATTTTCACCGGCTAAATAGCGCACTTGAAACTTACCACTGTTGGTGAACAATACATTGGGCATTTCACAATCTTTGGTGGTTTGCCTGTCGTAACCATCGTGAATATAACCGCTGCTAAAACCGTTTAAATGAACGTTACCACCACGGATATTCGACCCTAAGAAACCTTGCTTGTCATAAGCGAAGACGCCCAAAGCGCCCGGTTTCAAACCGAAAAAAGCCTTGTCGTCTTTGCTGCTATCTACCAGTAATGAAGGCGCACCATAATAACCTGAAGCCGCTTTATAACGCCGAGTGACGCCAGCGGGGCCGTCGAAGAGAATTTGACCATTGCCATTGAGCACATTTTGAGTCGTCGCCTGAGTGGCATCCCAGTCGCCGTTAACCGTCAAAATGACGCCAGATTCAACGACGAATTCGCCCTTAAGCGCATAATCGCCGGGCGCCGTAGTCGCTAAACCTGCTATAAAAGATTTATTGATGGTGATAGTGAAACCACCAGCATCGAGCACATCACCTGCTTGAGGATATACACCAAAGGTATTGATGTCAGAAATAGCGCCAGATTGCAGCGCTACAAGCGGTTGAACTTGAGTCACAGCCTGCAACACGGTTGACGTGTCTTTTGCCCTTACCAAGGACCTTTGTATTAATGATTGCACAGCTAATGGCTGCTGAGCCAATAAGAGCTGAGCCATGTCAGTTTGAGTTGAGGGATGTTCTACTTCAGTTGCTTGCACTAAAGCACTAAAAACAACTGGCGTGAGCATCACGCCGCCAAATTTCGATAAATACTTTACCACTTTTAGTATCCTTTTTTTACTGCTAAATGACAGGTGTTAAACGGCAAATACCATATAGATAAAGAGCGATACTCAACCAAAAAAAACCAAACAAGGAACAGTGTTCACTATCAAAAACAGACCTCTCAAATTAACGTTCTAACTGAAAGATCATGATAAATTAACTAATTGTGGGGGGGGGGGGATAAATCTACATTAAACGACATTTCCGGCCGTTCTTTGGCGTACAAAAACGACGAGATTTAGAG
>CALKGI010000037.1 GCA_938085045.1 uncultured Alteromonadaceae bacterium | reverse complement strand
GCATTAAGTGTGTTTTATAAGTGACTGTCCTATAGCTTCTTTTTACACAACCGTTTCGCAGACCATCGACCGCATAAATAAGGTGCTCGAAACTGGCAGAATGTTTTAATATGTTAAGTCAAGATTTGACCCCTTAGACTTTTACGAAACTGGCAGAATGTTTTAATATGTTAAGTCAAGATTTGACCCCTTAGACTTTTTTAGACTTTTTGAAACTGGCAGAATGTTTTAATATGTTAAGTCAAGATTTGACCCCTTAGACTTTTTCTTACCAAAGTTTTAAATTTATAAATTGACTCAGATCTGATTCATAAGTTATTTTGAAGCTCGTATGATTCTTAACAATACAGGCAGTTTAAACTTTGAAGCTTTTGCCCAATATAAAACCTCTAACGAAAGCTGTTCTTCAATTGATTGGGACAGTGGTATTGGCATTACTCGCTATTGTCATCGCTCAAATTGATAATATTCGGGGGAGTTTTTTCAATGAAAGCATTGAATACGGTCAAACCCAAGGCAAGATTTCTAAATCAACCTTTAACTTTCACCCTGCATCCGGAGGCGGGTCTGGCTACCGTATTAATATTCAGTATGAATATCAGGTTGGCCGTAAAGAATATACTGCCCACAAAGTTAACTTTTCAGCTTCCTCTTTTAGAAATCCAGAGGGCGCGAAGGCACTTTGCGAAAAATATCCAAAGGGGATGTCGGTCATTGTTTACTACGATAAGAATGCACCAGGATTTGCGGTCTTGGAACCAGAAGTAGACGGTAGAGACAATTTTACTATTACACTTATCGTTTTTTTATTGTTTATTTTTGCTTTGGTGATTTTTCTCATCGTAAATTTAAGAAATAAAGTAGCAAAAAGAATCTCGGTAAAGAAAGTAAAATCAAAGAAGAAACGACGAAAGAAATAAGGGGGACTGTCAGATTAGACTTGCTATCAACTAATTAATAATCCCGCAACAATCCCCAATACACTGACTCAAAGTCAGTGTATTGTAATCCTAAGCTAACAGCTCCCCCCCAATCTGCCTTAAAACACTTTTAACAGTTACCTTGTAAACAGCTTGAAGTTTTAGAGCCTACTCCATTACCAATCAACGCACCGGCAGCTGCATTTTCAGCGTAAGTTTCTTTAAGTTTTGCATTTGTTTGTCGCCTTATTTTTCGATTGTGTTTTCTACTGTTTGCTGAACCTCTAGGTTTCATTTGGCTTGCTATTTTATCTGCTGCTCCTGAAGGCGAATTGAAACCCACAGAACTACCAACGCCTGTGGCTGCTCTACTAATAGTAACGTCTGCCACGATACCTGAAACTGTTATGTCACCACCATTGATCTTTGTTCCAGCCATGCTGGTTAAGACATCGCCTCCTAACCTAGTGGACGCTTGGCCCACTTTGCCTAGATTAGCCAGTGTATTTATCTTGGCAACTCCAGTGGCAATGCCCGCGCCTACAGCACCAGCCGCTGTAGCTCTAAGAATTTTACCTATACTCGAGGAGTTCATACCTAGTTCACCAGTGTATGCCTGAACAGCGACTTCAATCGCAGCCCCAATAATAGCACCAACAAACCACTCGCCATCTGGATCCACATATTTATATGGATTATTATTAACATATAGATACCTATTAAACGACATCGTAGGGTTTTCAGCAGAATACCCAACCGGGTCATTACTCATAAACCGACCAATCACCGGATCATAATACCGCGCCTGCATATAACTCAAACCCAAGTCTTTATCAAACTTATGACCTGTATAACCCACCGCATCGACAGCCGTTTCGATACTTTCACCAAAAGGTTTGTAATGCATATCACCGCTTTTGGCCGGTGGGTTGTAACCGTCTTTGGCGACCATTTTACCGCCCATAAAGATATAGCTGATTGGGCCGTCTTCGGTTTCTCTGTATAACAATTTGCCAGACTGGCTGTACATGCTGTATTTGGTTTTTGTGCCGCCGTTGTCGATGGTTTTTACTCGGCGGTTAAAGCCATCGTACACATAAGTATTGCTGCCGGACTGCACCATTTGGTTGGCTAAGTTGTAGTTAAAACCACGCTTGCCATTGTTGGTTACGTTGCCTCTGGCATCATAACCATTGTTGAAATCACGGCTAACACTGCCAACACTGTCGCTAACCGCTGTCAGGAGGTTCGATGTAGTATTGTAGGTGTAGTCTAGCGATGCACCTTTGTTGATGTATTGGGTGATATTACCCAGCGAATCATAGGTAAGTGCGCTACTACCTATATCACTGCCACCAGTAGTGCTGGTTAGGCGGTCTAGCCCATCGTAGGTTAATGCTGTCAGGCTGTAAGCACTATTGATGTTATCTGTAATCGAGGTTACGTTGCTTTGGTTATCATAGGTATAACTCAAACTCATTGGGATGACTGAGCCTTTTACATCACTGATTTTTTTCGGTAGATTACGCGTATTTAATTCGGTTGTATGCACCAGGCCGTTGCCGTATGTAAAGCTTTGTAACGTGCCTGTTGGATGATACAAACCCGCTTGGGCGTATATCACACCATTGGTGGCTATCGCTTGGGTGGCTTGGCCAAAGGCATTGGGTAAAAAGTTAACTTTACCGACAACTGCATCTGGATAGGTCAGGCTAGCAAGATGGCCCAGTGTGTTGTATGCGTAATCGAGCGTTAAAGATTTGCCATCAACGTTTAGGGTTTCTAATTCAAGGCTTCTGGCTTTGTTGTATTGGTAGTTTTGGGTAACATTACCGGCAATCAAAGTAACCAAATCGCCGTTATTGTTGAGTGTGCTGGTTACCGTAGGCGTACCATCTCCATAGCTTGCGGTGTGTTTTGTTCCACCATTGCCGTAGGTATAACTCACTTTGTTTACAGCCAGCGCATCGTTGGTACAGTTAGTGTTGGTGCCACCGCTTGTGCCTTGTGCCATCCACGCCATTTCGCCGCCAGTGGTGTAACCAAACACTGTCTGACCCACATCAGTTCGCTTGACTTTACACAACCGCTGTTGGCTATCGTACGCCATATACTGGGTGTTAGTGATAGCCGCGCTTTTATGGGTGCCCGACTGCGTCACGGAGGTTTGGTTACCGTATAGATTGTATGTAATTGAAGTCGTCACGCCCTCGGGAGAAGCGATGGTGGTTGCATTGTCGTAACTTGGTGCACCATATGCTAAATAAGTCGTAGTGGTTTCATTGGTATTAAAATCGCTTGTTTTTATTTTGTTGCCAGACAAGTAAGTGGTCGTTTGAGAACCTCCACCTGTCACGCTTGTTGATTTAGCACGTTGCAAACCGTCATAAATTGTAGTCGTGCCGGCAGTATTACCCGCAACGGCAGCAGCATAAGACTGAAATGTCGGGCTGTTATACGCATTGTATTGATTGTTTTGGTAAACCGTAACGCCACGTGCTACATCGGTGGTTTCGGTCTTTAACGAGCGTAACAAACCATCTAGTGTTGTTTTGGTGGTTAGTAATGCAGAACTAGTTGCGCAGACGTCTGAAACAACACCGTTAACCGTTTGGGTTGTTGCAGTACAACGTGAAATAGTCTGTATTGGCTGATCGTTTGGTGCTGTGCCGATGTACGAGTAGTTTATGACAGTATCTAATACGGTTGGATCTGTTGGATTAATGCTGGTGCGTCTGCCCATTGCATCATAGCCAAAATTAACTTTGGCGGCATCAAAATCGGTAGTCCAGCTTAGCCAGCCATTATCATCAACTGAGGTGCTTGCCGACATGGTTGCTGTGGCGTTGTAACGCTGGGGTACCGTCACTGTTTGTGGTTTACCCCGTTTGTAACTGGCGTAACTGACATAGCGGTTAATAGACGCATCGGTGCCATCGGCATTTTTTAAATTGGCGTTAAATTCAACCTTGCTGACATTACCGTGACATTCTTCTTGCGTTGCCGGGTCTACGTCTGCGATGCATTTGTTGCCATTGGTGTGATATTCAACAAAACGTTTTTGCCATACACCATGAGCTTTTTGTTCATAAGGTAAAAGTTTATAAGCACTGTTACTACTGTCGTAATAGCTGGTTTCGTTCACGGTGGTATAAGCACTGTTGGTTGTACTGATGGCTGTTGTCGTCGGGAGGTTCAATATCCACGCAGTAGTATCGTGTGTAAACCCTTGATTCGTATAACGATGCCCTGTTGCCGCACCGCCACTGTATTTGTGGTACTCGTGAGTTTTTGCAGCAACGCCATAGGTATTAAAGTCACTGAACTCGGAGATATATTCATCTACCGCACCACTGGCATAATGCATTTTGGTGATGCTTTTGGTCTTGTTCAAGCGGTATTCCATTGGCTTGATGTTGCTGTACGATAAACCCGTATCACCAATGTGCGTGTTGTCTTGTTCCAAGGTTGTCATGGAGGTTTTAAGCTTGGTGCCATTCGTATCAAAATACTGAGTGGCAACCAAAGAGCCGTCTAATGCTGAACGAAAATCTCGGTTGTGGTAATAAATGGTTTTCGCACCATCTGGCGTGGTCACAGTGGTACTTTTGTAATCAATGGTATTAATGTTACTGGGCAATGCAATGGGTGAGGTTGGTAGTTCAGTATTGCCTTGCGCTGGGCTTGGCGAGCCGCCTGTGGGTAGCGCACTGATGTCACTGTAAAAGCCCTGATTTTGTGAATAGGTGTACGTCCAGTTTAAAGTGTTCATGCCCGTTGCAGTTAGTTTTTTACTGACAATCGACATCGGTGTAGAGCAAGGTTTAGTGTAGTGTTTTAATGTGTGCTCACCCCAGTTTTCAAGGTTACCCGCCCAAGTCACATTGGCATTGCCGTGGCGCGTTCTTTTAACGTCGAACTCCCCAGTCAAACCGTTGGGGTGGGTGATGCTGAATGTCGCTGCATCTCCTGAAGTCTGGCAATTTTGCTCACTAATACCCGGTTTATCAACATTCAACAGCGGCAACAAGTTATATTGCCAGCTACGACCATCAGGCAATACAACGCTTTGCAATACCTTGTTGGCATAGGCGTAGTTGTATGTCCATTGTCGGTTATTCGTGGTCACCGTTTTAATCAGTTTGGTAAAGCCGGGGTTCTCTTGTTCGGTGAACCGAGTGAGTTCAATTTTACGACCGTCGCTACCAGTGATGCTTTTTAACAAACCGCCAGTGGTGTAGTCGTAGGTGACTGTATTACCAAATCGGTCTTCGACCAAAGTGACAAACATGTACAGTTGGTAACGGGTGGCCGATTCATATTGGATAACCGATAGTGAATCAGGTTCTTCAGTGGTTACCGATGCAACGGTATCGTCTTTTGGGTTTTCGCCCGTTACGCTAGCAAGGCCACCTTTATTGTTAACGACCACACCATCAATCACGTTAAAACGCCGAGAAAAGGTATAAACGGTGCCATCAGGTGAGTGAACTTTAAAGATTTCACCAGTATTGTCATCATTGTCTTCACATTTTACACCCCAGTTCGACTTGGTGCGTTTACGAAATTGGCTGTCTTCTTTATCTAGCAGTTTTTCGCTGATTTGTCCGGGAATGTGAATGGTATCACCATTGT
This sequence comes from uncultured Alteromonadaceae bacterium, assembly GCA_938085045.1. Lineage (GTDB taxonomy): Bacteria > Pseudomonadota > Gammaproteobacteria > Enterobacterales > Alteromonadaceae > JABSOG01. Next base: position 26,900 of record CALKGI010000037.1, on the reverse strand, counting down.
AATAGTCAGTGCTGCTGTAGGGATTGCCTGCAATGAACACTTCACCCTCTTCGAGTATACCGCTGCACTCTCTTCTTGGACTTTGGCCCCAAGGACCTGCGGTACCAATACTGCCTTCCCCAGCACCTTTCAATGTTGTGGTTTGAATATAGGGTATATCTAACGCCCAATCAGCAAAATCAGTACGATTAAAGTTAGTGTATTCTTTACTTTTATGTACTCGCGACAGCGTCACCGGCAATTTACTGTTGCCAGGAAGTGAGATGTCTGTATGGCTAAAACTGACAGAGCCTGAGTTCAAATCAATTCGCTCACCCAACAATTCGGTGGTTTCTGCGGTAACTGAGTCGTTAGCTTCGTTGCGTGATAACACTTCTTCATAGGCCAGCGAAGAACTTTCTTCGGCTGAGCCTGCCAAGGCATTTTGGCTATAAAATGAGGTGCCTACAGTCAGCGCTAATGATGTGATTAAGCTTAATCGTTTCATCTTATTGTTGGCTTTGCTGTTTGGTTTAAGAACCATTAATCCAGTCATTACAGTACATCTCCATCTTTATTTGTTTCGGCCACTGGGGTACCCAGTAGGTCTGAGTGGATAAATATCACGCTTCTTCGTTTGACTTGGGTGGATGCCGCTTCGCTGTAATCGCTGCACGGAACGAGATCACTACACGCCGACACGCGATAAGCCCAAGTGCCATTGCGTTTATTCAAAAAGGGCATCGACTCCGCTTGAGTCTGAGGCGTAAGCTGTTGCCACTGGTCTGTTGTCAGGTTGTCGCACCCGTTGTCGCAAAAGGCTTCTTGTATTTGATGACTAGTGGCATTGTTTTGTGCTGTCCAAGTTAGGGTGTAGCTGCCATTGCCTGCATTATCGATGGTGATCACTGGTTTGTCGGGCACTTGCATGGTAACGGCAACTGTAACTAAACTTGAAACTGCGCTCCAATCGCTACAGGCATATTCAACTTGTCCACAAGCTCGTAGGCGGTAGTAGTAATAGCCGTTTTTTAGGCCGCTGAATGTATAGGCGGATTTAGCACTGACACTGTCTGAGACTGTGCTCCATTGGTAATCTTCAATGGTGGATGGTGTCGTTGGTGTTTTGGCTATATGTTGTTGTAGCTGATATGACGAAACCGAGCTGTTCGATGACCAACTGGCATTAATGCTGTCTTCTTGTGGGCCTTTACTTATTTGAAAGTTACCGGGCCCAGAAGGCAAAGAACCAATCTCTAGGTAAACGGTTGCAGTGGCTAAACCAGGTAAACCATTGGTTGTTTTTAGTGAATAGGTGAAAGAATCTGGGCCTGTTTCCCCAGCATCTGGTGTATAACGAATAAAGACGTCACTATCACCAAACATTGCGGTTGCCGACTGGGTTCCACTGTATACACTCACCGTACCTTTGGTTGGCTGTTGGCGAATAAATGGTTTATATCTGCCAACGCCGTTAAGGCCCATAAAGTCGTTATTGAGCACATAAATGTCTTTTTCTGTGTTTGGTGCTACGCCTGTGTGGTCATCGTTGGGTTGTGCGCCCGAAATTATACAAGCCTGAGCACTATTTGATTTCTCTACACCTGCTTTTTTGAGGTTGTAGGTAAAGCAGTCCTTCGCCTGTAAATCGCCTGTTAGCGTATAGGTAACAGTATTATTGGCATTGATACTGGCACGACCGCTGGTGGTATTTGGATTAGTAATCTCAATTTCAACACTACCAAAGTTGGCATTTACATCGTTAAATAATATGTCAATATCGACGCTTTTAGTTGTGGTGCCGGTTGACCCTGAGTTGGCAGTAATTAAACTCCCTTTTTGTTGAACATCGCTCAGCGAACCATTAAAACTAGTGGCGTTGCTAGAGATTGAAGCGCTGTTTTCGGTCGCCCAATCAACATAAACTTCGTCGTCTTTGGCAACGTAGTTAGAGAAATAAAGTACCACGGTGGCATAGGTTGACGCTGCACCTAATTCATCTTGTATTTGATAGGTGAAAGTATCGCTTGGTGCTGTTGATGTCGCAATGTGGGTGTAAGTAAACGTTTGATCGGCGTTTAGTACCAAACTGCCATAAGTTGGCTGAGTATTATTGACAATCGATAAATTGTGATTTTCTAAATCACTGTCGTTATTCAGTACATTGATAATGGTCGCGCCATCTTGGCTGGCTTGTATCGCATCATTGATGGCGATAGGTGAGGCATTGAAGAAATCATGAATGACAAACGATTTTATTTTAACGTAGGTATTGCTGACAATATTGCCAACATCTTGTGCGTGTACTTCAACGTTAAGTGGCTCGTTAGTGTTGATACTGGCAGCGTTTAATTTGGCTGTGAGGCCAGGGACTGTATAGCCATTTTGGGGCTCATTTGGGTTTCTCGGCTCATTGGCTGTAATGCCGCTACTTGAACTGATGAGTTGTGAGTTTACAAAAACTTTGACGTTGGTAATACCATCGCCATCGTTTGCCCAACCGGTGAGTTGATCACTGTCGGGTATATAAGAATCAACATCACCTGAGGGTAGAGTGTTACTTGCATTGATGACAATTTCGGTGGTGTATCGATTAAACAAGCTGCAAGAACTAAATTCATTTGTTATACAAGCTCTGGTGTTAAAGGTTGAACGGCCATCGGCATTTTTAGTGAATTGACGATAGTAAATGTTGTTCCGACCGTGGCCGTAAATCCTTGTTTGTGTGTCTGGAACTGTAAATGGAAGGCTAGAGTTAGTACCTGCACCGGGGTTGCTTTCTGGTCTAAAAAATTCGGAGAAAATGATTTTTGGGCTTCGTGCATCTGCTTCAGAAAGTAACAAGACTTGGTTATAGCCATCAATTAAATGCGCACTAAAGTCTTTTACTGGTAGCACTTTCACGCTTAAAGAGGTGCCTTGATAATCTAAGTCTTTAGAACATTGGTCATTGAAACAATATTTAATGGCAAAAGTGTATTGACCAAAACCAGTGTGAGGCGTGAATGTGCTGGTGTCTGCGAAGTATTCGTCGACAATGGGGTAATAATTTGATTTGCCTTGTCCGAAGTGACTTTGGTATTCGGCCTCGGTGATGTCAAAGTAATAAGGGACGTGATCTTTTTTTAAGGTCAGCTGATAAAATTCAGTGCCTTCAAATTGTGGCCAATTCAATCGTAGGTCATAACTTTGATACAAACCGTCTACTTTTAAAGGGTTTTGAACAATACTGGCCTGCGAGGTTGGTAATGTAGTTTGGTCTATTACCATGAATTCATTGGAGAGTTCTGGTGAGGCTGTAATCAACATACCTGCTTTGAAGGCGGTAACATCACAGATTTCATTGACCATTGCCGGGGCTACATTTACCCGATAACGACCTGTGTTGGCAAATGACAAATTCAAAGCATTGTTGTCAGTATTCAGTTGGGCTTTATCATGACATGCCCAAGGGTTTGACTCACTTTTGTCTAGGTTTACCCAACTACCGTTTTCTAATGTCTGGGTTTGGTAATAAATTGCCGAGGTGTCATTAAAGCCTGTCAATGTCAGTACAACATCACTTTTGCTGTAATAAAAAGGCTGTGCCTCTATATTTTCTAGTGAGGGGACGGGAATAAAGATGATATTGTTACCCGTACCAATGGGTACCCATGACGAGGCACTAGCATTACCAGTAACCCCTAATACAACAACGCAAAGGGTCATCAAACGACTGAGTCTTAACGTAAAAGCAGACATAAAAGTAGACACAATTATTTCCCATAGTTTTGAGCGTAAGTGCTGAGCACAAGCAAAAACGCCCTATAAATGAGGGAGTGTTTGACTGTGACAATGTGAATTTGGGTGACAGATGGCCGGGTGTATTGTCCAATTCCGTGAAACTACGATTCCTGCATACCTGACAATAAAAACCTTTTGGCCGTTTTATGGCTAAAAAGCGGGCGAATATTAACAAGTTATTACATTTGGTGCAAGCGAAATTATTAATAGGTACTTGTTGTGGTTTGTTGCGGTTATCTTTTCGTTAAAGTGAGCGCAACCATACCATGGTCAGATTGTTGCTGGTCGGCATCGCCACTGACCTTCAAATGACCATTGATGACTTTGTATTTAATTGGGTGAGCAATACTCGCTGGGTTTTCGCTGTTAAGTACATTTGAAACAAATATAAAATCGACTACATGACCATTGCCTTTATAAAAGTGGGTTGAAGGTCGCTGGCCGCCTTGTTGGTTGGGGGTTAATGAGTAGGCGTCATAAAGTTTAGACTGGTAAATTGCTGTTTTGTGCTCGTCTGACCAAGCGCCGTCTAAGTCATAGTGAGCGTTTTGGTTGGTTAGAGCATCGATTGCAACGCTGTGGGCGGTGTCGTTCATGTCGCCCATGACGATAATCGGAGTGTTGGGGTTTTTTCTAAGTTGGTTTATTACGTCATTGTATAACATGGTAGTTTCAACGGTACGCTGTATCATTGAACTTGATTGACCTATTGATGTGCCAACAGCGGCATTAAATACAACATCACTTACGGTAATTGGTGTGCTGGTCGAGATGTTTGACTGGTCGGCGCGTTTTGATTTTAAATGAGCAATGAAAACGGCGGTATCACCCAACTCGGGCAGGGTGACTACTGCCTTGATGTTTTGTCGGCTGAATTTGAAATCTTGCGCAATAGGTAAATGCGGGAGTAGATGCTCGGCAACTGTCACCGCTTGAACGTTTTTTATAGGGTGTTTTGACGCCAGCGCAACCACAGGGGAGAAGTGTACATTTGGTGAATCATCAGATTGTTTGGGTTGGTCGACAACGGCAAATTCGCTGTATCCAGCGGCCGCCACTAGCGCTCTCAAGGCATCAACACTGAATACTTCTTGAAAACCCACAACGTCGGCATCTACCGCAGCTAATTGCTCGGTTATCCACTGTTTTTTGTCTTGCCACTGGGTGCCTGTGTAAACATTGTCTTGGTCATACCAGGCAACAGGTGGCTCGGCAAATTGATAAAGGTTCAGCGTTGCAAAGGTAGTTGCCATGGTATCGCCTCGTCATTAACTTGTTATAAAACAACCAGTTTACGCTGGTTGTTTTAAAATACAAGGTGGCAAACTACGGTGATTTATTTTCTTGATTGTTGTTTTTTTCTTCATTGAAATCAGCATCGTCATCGTCGTCATATTCCTCAACAGGATCTGGCTCAGGTTTCGCCCGCCAGTAGTCATTTTCACCAAGAATTGCCCAGCCCCATTTAATCCAGTTAAGCAATGAAAAGCTCAACCATAAAACCCACAGCAACATTAACCCTTTATAAATTAAGGTGGGAATGCTCAAGACGCTGATTGCAGGCATCAATCCATCTGATTTGTCGGTAAACCAGATTAATTGATTGTTGTATGAATAATTGCCGACTATGCCCATGTCGGGTTGGCTCAGCAAGCTCATCGGAATTGCCGACACTAATGTCATCAATGTTACCGCAGACAAAATGAATAAAAACAACTGCGATAAATTGTAAGACGCCCTTGTTGAGTCTGTGGGGCGGTATTTGCTGAAGGTTAAACTGGCAAAGCACGCAGCAACTAAAAACAGTACTGACCAGTTATTGAAGCTCAGGCCAATGCCCAACATTAACCAGCTACCAATGCCCAAAGGCGAGAACGGATAGCGGGTTAACGCTAGTGCCAGCAAGACAAACACCAGCAACTCTCCCCAGTAAACCACCGCAGGGCCAATCACCGGGCCGTTTGTGTACAATACCCAACGCTCTCCAGTGAGGTTGATTTGACTGGTGATGTTACTCATTGGTGCATTAAGGTTAAAAGTGGGTGCCGACAACAGCGTTTGTGCTTCTACATTGGCGCGCAGCTGTATTATTACTGAGTGTTTACCCGGCGAAATCGGCAGGGTTAATTGCTCACCTTGAGCTTGCAGGTTATGGTTTTTCTTGTCGATGATGATGTCTTTTATTTGATAACCTTTGGGGAGCGTGATGGTGTGTTCGCCGCCCCTAGTACTACGGTAGTCGAATTTCAAAACTAATTGTGAAGTTCGCACACCTTGTTCAAGCGTTGTTTGTGCTTTGTCTATCGCCATGATATGGCCTTTGACCGCGGTTGGGCGACTTAAATCTAACTTAAGCGATTCGCCGTCATAGGGGTAAAAAGTGGCGCTGAAATGTGATTGTCTATTGAGTTCGTCGATACTCATTGGCAATCCAGATAGTTTGACATGCCACAGCGGGCTACTCGTTATGTGCCAGTTTTCGCTGATTTGACCGCTGTTGTCGGCGTTCAGATTTATTTGGGGTTGCCTTTGTAAGGTCGATTGCCACTGGGCTGTTTCGCTACCCGCGGCAATGGTAATTTGGGCAAACCTTTTTTCAACTTCTATGGCTGAAGTGGTGATTTGTTCGCCCTTTATTAGCGGTATTTTTACAGATAACGAACCTGTCACTGGTGCTATTCGTTTGACTGTTGTGGTGACTGTCCAGGTTTGATCAAACGATAGGGTGCGAGTTACCTGTACAAAAGGTGGGGTGGTATAACGGGTGGATTGGACTGTGTCGGCTTGTTGTTTTTGCGCCGTAGCAACAAATTCGAGTGTGTTGCCATTTAAGCGATTTTTGTTGATGCCAACTATGTCCCAAGCAGTGCTAGGTTGATAGGTGACGTGTTTAGGTTGTTCGGTAAATTGCAGTTGAAAAACATCAACTGGGGCGATGGTGCCGCTGACTTTTACGTCAAATATGCCAGTGCCCAGTTTGACGTAAATTGCATTTTTGCGTTTGTACAAGGTGTTTTGTTGTTTACCGTCGACCATTAATTGTTGCGGTCGCCAAAAGGCTGACTGGGGTAGGGCGACAGCAGTATCGTGTAAGCTGTGAATTTGCATTTTTAGCTCTATTTGATTGCCCTTAATACTGACATGCAGATTGTTGATGGTGGCGCACATTGGTGCGCATTCGGGCGATTCGGTCAAGCGTTCTTGCAATGCTTGCAGCATGGTTTGGCTGGGTAAAGCGTTGTTATTAGATGGTGCGGCTTGCAAATCTTCAACAATCAAAGGGTTAAATAAGCACAGTAAAGCGATAGTCACAACAGGTTTGATTTTTGGCAATGTCAGCAAGTTGCCCAGTGTGCTTTTTAATGTCACAAAGAGCCACAATAAAAGTAACAACACACCAGCTGCTTTAAACACGGTGGTTTGGGTTTGTGATAACACAATCACCTGCACTTGCTGACCTTTGGCCACAGGGCTTGTCCATGAAAGGGTGTAGCTGTTCCAATCCCATGAAGGAATACCTGCACCTGCTTGTTTGAGCGCGTCAGATTGGTAGCGCTGTTTGACTTGCCTCGCTACTGGTGCATCTATGAATTGCTTTTCTTCGGCACGTTCTAAGCCGCTTGACCTGTCTTGTTTAACTTGGTTGAGCAACATGTCTAGCTTTTGCGGTGAACTGGAGGATGTTGGTTCGTTGTAAGCATAATACGTTGGCGCAGTTTGCTGTTTGACTTCAAGTTGAGGGTGAACCATGGTGCGAATTTGCCCGGCACTAAAGTACAGCGCGGCGCCTACAACAGCGATTACACTCAAAGTTAAGTAACCTGTAACTAACTTTTTAAGGCTTGGGAAGGGCTGATATTTGGCAATAGCTATTGCACCTAGCAAGTTGAGGATTAACTTAACAGGCGCATCATATTCTTGATAGACCAATATGAGTGCAATGCCGGTCAACAGCCCTGTGGTCAATGTGATGGTGCGACCTGCCAGCAAGGCGGCAAACAAAACAATAAACCCGGCCCAAATCGACCAACCACTTAACCAGCTGCGTGATACTTTGTCGGCACCAAAAACCGCAAAAAGGCGATTGGCTGGGGGCAGGTTTAAATCAACCTTGACCGATTCAAAGTCACTGTCCCATCCGCTTACGGGGAAGTTTGAGGCTGTATTGATGGTACCTCTGGCTTTAAAGTCGACTGCGGTAAAACGGTTTTCGACACCCTTTTCGTTTTTACCATTGGTGGTGATTAACACCGCGCCATTTTCGTTTTCGCCCGATTCTAACTGATAGGGAGTGTTCATGCTGAACCGCCAATCTTTGACCATGGTGCCGGTAATGTTATCGTCAAAAGCGTATTGTTGATTATCAAAAGATAGCCACATTTTGCGGCTTAATTGAAGACTGTTTTGTTGTTGCAAAGGTTTGCCGCGATGTTGAACTGTGTATCTCATCACATCACTTGGCTGCATCACGTAGGTGGGTAGGTTAGACCATTCTTGGGGCATATCGGCCAAGCTGGCATCAATGACTTTGGGGCCGTTCAATTGGCCTGATCTGAACGAAGTGTCGGTGCCAAAGGCCCAAACTTCTTGCTCTGGCCAGAGTAACGTTTTTGGCGGTCTTTGCCATGTTAATGTGGTGGCAGGCGCGTGGGCAAAAATCAAAACTTGCCAGTTACCGGGTTGGAGTTTGGCATGTAATACGCCTTGTGCATCTAAAAAAGTTGGCAAGTCGCTGATGCTGTTGGTGGGTTCAAATCCCGGCGGTAACACTTTACCAATGGGGACTTCACGGCGTTTGCCAGAGACTTCAATGGTTAACCGGGTTTCTAATTGTATGTAGGGGCCGTCAGTCAATTTACGTTTGACATAAACGGTGGTGGTGTCTTGTTCGGTTTGCTTTACTTGCTTGTGGTCAAACCATAATTCGCCATTAACTGTTTTGGGAAAGTCGACCGTTTGCCCGTTAACATTGAGGATAACCTGCGCATAGGCGCTGGGGATATCCAAACTCATCGGCAATGCACTCCAATCGAACTGGCCGCTGATTTGGTAATTGCCTGATGGTAGTAATAACGAGGGTTTGCCATGGCGGCTAACCACTTGCGCGGGTTTGCCATTGCGGGTGACTTGTTGCGGCCAATTGTGACTGTCGCCGGGCAGGGTCAACCAACTTTCTTCGAGCACCTGCCACGATTGACTAAACGTGCCGCCGTTATTGTTGGCGTCTAAAGTCAACGCACTAGGCCAAGCACAAACATGGTTTTTGCCTTCGCTAAAGTCACTTTTATTGATATAGGGGCATTTTAAGGCCTCTTCGCCCTTTAACACCCAAGGTACCCAAGGTTTTAATACGTCAGGGACTGTATTTTCTGCATGGCCTGTGAAGGAGAACATCAATAAAATCATTAATGTAGCGTATGAATAAAGGGTGTTTTGAGGGCTTTTCACAGAATTGGCCTTGCTAAGTATTTTTATTGAGCTTAATGGAGAGAATTGAAGTTCACAACTTTAGGAGATGAAAATTTGAGGTTGGAAATATTTGGGCCTCACTGAAATGGATTAAAAGCGACACTGAAGTGTCGCCTACTTTTGTTAACTGTTGCGGGTGTTGTTTAACGTGGTTATTTCAGCTTACCCAATGCCGCATAAAACTTTTGTGGTGTCATATAACCTTGCTTACCATAAACCTCTTTGCCGTTGTCTAAAAACAAAATGGTGGGGGTAGCCCAAGTTGGAGTTTTGATTTGCAAACCCTGTAATTGTGAGGCGTAACGGGTGGTTACCGGAATGTCGCCTTGGTAATCGTTTAATACGTTGGCTTTGAATTTTTCGCAGTACGGACAGTGGCTTTTTGATTCGATGACCACTATGTGTTTGCCGCTGAGCAATTGGCTGTTGTCGATTGCAGGGTCGTCAAACGGGCGAGCATTGAAGGTGACGCCAGTTGAGTGGTCTGGACAATAACCGTTGGGGTTTTTGGCCAAGTAATCTTGATGATAACCCTCGGCAGGATAGAAGGTTTTAAGCGGGGCGACTTTAGTCACTATGGCGCCATAATCGGCTTTGGTTAATAGCTGCTGATAAGCATTTTGTACTTTGCCGGCGACTTGGGTTTGTTGGCCACTATTGGTCAGTATGGTCGAGCGATATTGGGTGCCAACATCATTGCCTTGGCGATTGAGTTGGGTCGGGTCGTGACCTTCAAAGTAGCTTTGTAAAATGGTTTCTAAACTGACTTGTGAGGTGTTGTAAATCACCTTGACCACTTCGGCGTGGTTGTTTGGGTTGTTTTTGTGCTTGTATTTGGTGATCTCGCGGTAAGTGGGCGATACACCTGAACCATCGGCGTAACCTGATATTGCGTCGAGTATACCGGGAATGGCTTCATAACGTTTTTCGGCTCCCCAAAAACATCCAGCACCCAGCACTATGCTGTTGACGTGTTTTGAGGCATCCATGGTTTTGGTTAAATCGGGTTTTTGTTTGATAAGATTCGGGGTTTTGGCTGCATTAACGTATGTTGAACCTATGGCAATAGCAGCCAATAGCGGCACAAAAAGTAATGTTAGTGATCGTTTGATGGTCATATTGAGCGCTCTTGTGAAAGACATTGATGACAGTATAAAACGTGCCTTTGTCAAACCTATCACCGGGTTATCACAATTTTATCACGGGCAATGTCGCAACAGCCTGATATTACCTCACACCGGTGAATGGGTTAGGCGAGGTACGAGCCGTAACCCATCACCAAAGTGTGAATGAAATCACCATTGGCGGCATTATAGCTTGGCAATTAACGAGGGTTAACCGATGGGTTACGCGCAGGCGCTAACTACGGCTCGTTCCTCGCCCCATCCTCCAGGTGAGACTTGAATGAATTAGGCGGTATTTCGCGTGTGAAATACCTGGTTTATTTTTTCACCCACTTACCCGCAGCATTTTTAATGTAATTGCCGCTTACGGTTTTCTTCATCGCTTTTTCGCCTGCTAAAGCTGCGACTTGTTTGAGTGAGATTTTATTTTTTCTGGCCATTTGAATGTACAACTGTTTACGTTTGTTGTTGACCTTTTTAACTAACGCTTGCGCATCGGCACTGTTAACGACAACGCCCAAGTAGCCACTGGGCAACTCGCCTACCTGACCTGAACGTTTGGCATCTTGCAGGCTTAAAGCAAAGGCCGACACTGAAAAGGTCAGGGCCAACATTACTAGTGATAATTTTTTAATGAAAGTTTGCATGGGGGCTCCTTAAAATAAGTCGGCGTCTTCGCTGAAGACCTGATCGAGTTCTTTGTCTACTTTGACCCGTATTTCATGGTCGATTTTTAAATTCAGGTTAATGGTGATGGGCTCCTTGGCGGCTACTTCGACTCTGTGAGTACAGGCCGACAGTAGACAGAGCACGACCAGCGCACCGCTCAGTTTTTTCATGGTTTATCCTTATTTTGGTTTTGTACTTTATCAAAAATACTTTGTTCAAATGACTCGGTAATGCGCGCCGACTGAATTAAACCCAACAGGTCATAATCAAGGTTGAGGTTAAAATTTACATCATTGTCTAGGTCTGGATTTCTCCCTTTAATGCTGGTTTCAAGCAACATCTGTCCATCTTTAGTCATCGTGACTGTGGATGTTAACTGGTGATAATGCAAGTTTTGCAAGGCATCAAACGCCAATTTCAATTCGGTGCGACTCTCTTTTAGTTGCTGCACCGCCGGGTTATCCATAATCTGAATCAGGCCATCGGTAACGTTATGTAGCTCACCCTCGCTGATGGTTACGCCACCGGCTGCATCGGCGGCAATATAAATTGGCAACAGGCCAGAAATTCTGCCAGTGACCACGATGTTTTTTTGTTTTTCAAGCTCAATCAACTTGGCCAAATCAATGTCGCCTAGTTGCAACATTACTGGTTTGTCTTCAATGCTTGGCCAATTAAAGGTGGGCACTGCAAATGTGCCATCAAATGCCTGACCTGACACATTATCCAGTTTGAAGCTGAATAGCTGCTGAACCCGGCTAATATGTGTGGTCGCCTTTATTGCAGTGATATCGGTGCCCATCTCAACCAAACTAATTGAGAAGTTGTTCGCTGTAGCTTCGCTTGTTAAGTCGCCTTTGTTTAATTTGAACTGCTGTTGCCAGTTGAGTTCTTGTATCCAAGTTTTTTCGATTTCGCCGGTGAGGTCTTTAACACTCAACGACAAATTTAGCGGGTTTTGGTCTATCGCCTTGAAATCGGTTAACTGCCCTGACAATGCATAATCTACCGCGCCGTCAATGAGTTCTATTTCTACGCTTTTATTGAGACTTAGACCCAGCAGGTCAATTAGCTGGATGTCTTTGGCGCTGATATCAATGGTTGGTTTTTTTATGTCACCACTAATTTTAAACTGTGCCAGTGCTATGTCGTCGGCAATGAGACTACCGTTAATGCTGAGGTTATTAGGCGTGCCTTTGATATGGCTGGTGATTTTACTTAAGCTTACTTTGGCCCATGTTTTAGCAAAAAGCTGATGTAATTGGCTGTCGGCCTTAACATCTAATTGTATTGATTTTTTATCGATTATTACTCCGCCTTGCCATTGGGTTTGGGCGGAAGACAGTAAAATATCAGGCTTGTCTTTTGACGCTTGTGCTAGCTTAATTTTGCCGAGAGTTGCTTGTGAATTTGCTGCAAAATTTAATTTAATAATATCGCCAGATTTACTCACAGAACCTTTTGTTTTAAGTCTTATAGGTGAGTTGGTTATCGTTTTAAGTGCGCTTATTTTGGCTGTTGTCGCCAGTTCGAAATTTGCGGTGATGAGGTTTTTCTTAAAGGGGAATTGCACATTGGTTAGCTTGATGTTTAGCGGCGATTCAGGATTTTGGGTTTTTACAGTCAACTCAGCCACGCTTAATTGCTTTTGTTCAAAATCTAATTGAACCGTGCCTTGAGGTAGCAAGGTAAACCCTTTCGTTGGGTTGTCTTTGAGTAACGTGATGACTTGTTCTGGTTGCTTTTTGGCCTTGAGTAATTCGACTATGGCGTTGTCGTCTAGGTCTAAGGTGACGGCGTGTGGTTGGTCGATTTTTACTTGAAATAACTGGTTGTCGAGCGTGGTTTGCCAAACTTGATTGGTGCTTATTGCAAATGCTCCGCTGTCGAAAAGGCCTTGCTTAGAGCTAATGTTGAGGTTATTTAGCTGATTTTGAGCGTTGAATTTTTTGTCTTGCCAATCGAATTGGGTGGTTAACTGACCTTGAATGCTCAGTGAATCATCGAATGGGGCAGGGGCTTTAATATGATGCTTGGCCATAAAGTCACGCACCCTGACAAAATCCGTTTTTATGGTGCCTTGTAGTGCAGTGCCTGTTGTTTTGAGGTTGCCGCTGAAAATTGGCTGTTTTTGCCCATTGGTCAACGACCATAAAATCCCGCCATTTGATGCGTTTATCAGTCCGTGGTATCGAGTACTTTGATTAAAAGGCTGGTAATCAAATTGACTGATATTGATGGATGCTGGCAAAGTGAGTTTTGCGATATCTGCCATGATTTGATGGAACTTGTTTGGCGAGAAAGGTTCGTCGTCGGTTTTTTGTGGTGTGGTTAGCTCATCAGCGCCTGTGATGATGATTTTGTCGAGCTGAACATTGTGCACCACCACTTTGGGAAACATTGACCATTTAATTTTTACATCAGTCATTTCGCTTTTGACCAGTGGGTGCGATAGGCAGAGCTTTTTGATATTGATATCAAGTGATTGGGTGAGCGTAAAGTCGGCGCAGGGCAGGCTGATATTGTGCTTGGCAAGGGTATTGTTGGCAACGTGCAGCGCAATAGGATTACGAAAAACAAATCCGACGATAGTGGCCTCAAGTACTATCACTATGATGATGAATGACAGTTTTAGTATGCTACGTGCCAAATGGGGTGCCTCCGCTGCGTTTGATGGGTCAAGCATATAAAACATGTGCCTGTGGTGCAATGTTAATGGGGTATCGAAATGTTACGGGGGCTGGGGTGCTACCTGTGCAGATACATATTTTATGTATCTGCTGGCAAATAAGTGGAATATATGACTGATTGAGCTTGTTCAATAAATTGCGGAGGATGAAAAAAATCATCCATCCCCCGCAAAAGCCATGTGTTCAGTTGGTTGTTTAGACAAGGCTTCGCCTTTTAGCGTGGATAAATCCACTGACTACGAAATTTCACTTTGCATCTTTTATCCTTTAAAAATGCAACGTGGAAATTACTTACTTACCGTAATACTTGCTTAACGTCTGAGGATTAGCCATGGCCTCCTTCATTTTGGCAACAATAACTTCGTCACTGAGCACACCACCAGATTGATTTACTATTGCTGCATAGGCAGATTTTGGTGCTTCTACCGGGCGCAGTATGTGTTGTAAGGTGTTTGTGCTTTCGGGTAAATCTAACCATTCGTTAAGTGCGGCTTCGGCGATTGCTCTATCTTCGGCTGGCAAGTTAAAGATGGTACTTTCGTGATGGCCGCCGACTTTGGTGAATTTGTAGTTATCGGCATGTTTGGCAATTCGTGGCGTTAACTGACCTGCGCTCCATGGATCTGAATCGCCATAAACCAGCATGAGTTTGTCGGCTTGAGCAATGGTCCAAGCGTTGATGCGGCGCATGATGTTGTCGAAATGGTCGTTTTCGGGCGGCACTTTTGAATAAGTTCGGTAGTCGTTTGGATCGCTCGTCAACAAATCGGCAAAATGCGTTGTTGGCAATTCTGGGTGACCCAGTTGTGTATAAGCCTGATAGAAATATGAGCCGTAGGTTTTTAGTCCTTGATCAGAGAATGTGTAAAGGTCACCGAGAATCTCCCAAGTGAGTGCTTCGGCGCTGCCATCTGCTCCGGGTATGCTATCGCAAGTGAAGCGGCCAGTTTGATGAAAGGTGAAAGGGTGCTCTGCTACAGCTCTGTCGTAGGCTATGTCGTAACCCATGGTTTCATGGGTAAACGTCATCCAAGGTACGCTTTTGATGTATGCGGTGACTTCGTCTTTGCGCAGCAAGGCGGTACGCTGAAATTCTTTGAGTGTTGCACGACAAGTCTCGGTTTCGGCATTTTCTAGAAACTCGCCGTAACGAGGATCATTACGACCAAAACTGATTGGGGCAACATTGGCAAGGGTGGCATCTACATCATCAGGGTAAAAATAACGATGGAAAATGGCGGTCATACCACCTTTGCTTGAACCAGTTGACACCCACTTGCCTTCATAAAATGGTCTGATGGCTTCAATGATACGATGCATATCGTCGGCAGCTTGTTTAATGTTTAGGTGCTCCATATCTTTATTTTCGGGCGTTGAAGGGCCGAAATAACGGTGCTCTACTGCTAGTTGGTTTAGGCCTTTTTCTTCCGCCAGTTCTAATAGATATGGCCAAGAAAACCCAGTGTAACCATGAGTTTCGAGTGACATGGCGGTATTTGAATCTTTATGTATTAGTTTCAAATGCTGGCTAAACTGCTCACCTGCTGGTTGGTTATGGTCAGTCGGTTGCATATATTCGATATCAATTGAGGTGCGATTTGGATATCTTTGATTTGCATGGATCACTGCTGTCATACCGGGCTGACTGTTTAGGTATTCAAGTAAGACTTGATCTTCTGAGGTTTGAGCTTGGCTTGCAAAGGTGCTCAAACAGGCTGTGGCGAGTAAAGATAATACGGCGGTTTTACGGATAGATTTTATCATTTTTATAGCTTCCATTGGTAATTCGTCAATAAATGAATGTTTTAGGTATTGGCTATCGCTGGTATTTGTTATTTCAAACACCAGCGAAGCTATAACGCAACACACTTTGCTCATGCTCCGTGCATTTTGGCAGTGTGCACCAAGGTTTACTTACCGAGGCGTCGGTCTAGTATCTCTGGGTTGGCTAGTACTGCTTTTATTTTCGCGATGATGGCTTCGTCACTTGAAAGGTCAACGGCGCTCGCAGATGCCATTTTAGGTGTTTGGACTGGGCGCAGGATATGTTTCAAGCTTTGTGAAACTTCTGGTAAATCTAACCATTCGTTTAGGGCTGCTTCGGCAACGGCTTTGTCTTCTGGTGGCAGGTTGAAGATAGAACTGTAGTGATTGCCGCCCATTTTCATGAATGTGTAGTTGTCGGCATGCTTTGCCACGCGTGGGCGGAACTGGCCAGTGCTCCATGGATCTAATTCGCCGTATACCAGCATGACTTTGTCGGCTTTGGCGATTGTCCATGCGTCGATACGGTGCATGATGTTGTCAAAATGGTCGTTTTCGGCCGTTACGCCCGCGTAGTCGCGATAGTCAGTTGGGTCGGTGGTTAATAAATCGCTCAGGTGGTCCATTGGCAGTTCTGGGTATCCTAGTTGGGTGTATGCCTGATAGATGTATGAGCCGTAGCGGTCCATTCCCCAATCGCTAAAATCAAGTAAGCCGCCCATGATTTCCCAAGTCAACTGCGCTGCGCTGGCATCACTGCTTGGAATATAATCACAACCCCAGCCGCCTTGTTGGAACATGGTAAAAGAATATTCTGCTACCGCTTTTTCAAAGGCTACATCATAACCGACGGTTTCAAAAGTCATGAACGTCCATTGCTGGCTTTCAATAAAGGCGTCGATTTCACCTTTACGAATTAGCGCGGTGCGCTGAAATTCTTTGATATCTTCACGGCAAGTCTCGGTGCCAACGTTTTCAAGAAAATCGACATAACGGGTGTCTTTACGACCAAAGCTCATGGGAGCGACGTTGGCCAGCGTAGCATCTACGTCTTGTGGATAGTAATAGCGATGATACATCGCGGTCATGCCGCCTTTACTGCTGCCAGTTGAGATCCATTTGCCTTCATAGAATGGTCTAATGGTTTCTACTATGCGATGCATGTCATCGGCAGCTTGCTCGATAGTCAATAGTGACATATCTTTGTTCGCTGGTGTCGATGGGCCAAAATATCGATGCTCTACCGCTAATTGGTTGAGGCCCTTTTCATCGGCGAGTGTAAATAAGTAAGGGCTAAAAAAGCCGGTGTAACCATGGGTTTCGAGCGACATGGCTGTGTCGGCATCTTTGTGCAGTAGTTTGAGGTGTTGGGTAAATTGTTCGCCGTTGGGTTGTTGATGATCGGCAGGTTGTTGAAATTCTATGTCTACGGCCAGATAACCGGGGTATCTTTGTGTTGCATTGATGGTTGCTATCATGCCGGGTTGGTCGTTAAGGTATTGGAGTAAGGCTTGATCTTCGGCGGTGTCGGCATGGCTGGCAAAGGTGCTTAAGCAAGCGGTGGCGAGTAACGATAATGCGGCGGTTTTTTTCAATATTTTTATCATTTGTAAATAGCTTCCATTTGTAATTCGTCTGTAAATGAATACTTTAGGTAACCGAGACAAAAATAAGGTTCATTATTTTTTTTAAAAAAAAGTACAAAAAAACCGAAAGGCCTGTTTTTAGGTGTTCCGGCTGTGCTATGAGTGTTCTAAATTGAATGAGAGGAAGGGCATCAACCTTTGAATTTATCTAATAAATTCACAGTGCTCCAAACCGTTTCGACTGCGCCGATATAAAATGGTTTTCTGACTCTTTTAATGGTGTCTTCACCTGTGTGGTAATAGCTGTGGTCGGCAACACCTAAAAACAGGTAGGGTATGCCCTTTTGCAGAAATGGAAAGTGGTCGCTGGATTTACGCCAGTTGATAGTTCGCTCACGGTTGTAACTAGTCGTTGAGCCATCGTGGCCAGCTTGCAAGCATACACTGGCTTGTTCGATGCTCTGATTGATGACTGGGATTAATTGTGGCGAAGCGCGGCCACCGGCCAAATATAAACGGTGTCGTCTGCCCGGTTGCGAGAGCATGTCGAGGTTAACGTTGTATTTTATCTTGTGGAGACTTACTGGTGGTGATTTAACGAAAGCTTTAGCGCCATGTAAGCCCAATTCTTCGGCATCGGTGGCAACAAATATAATTGAATGTTGAGGTGGCTGGGTCTTGAATTGTCGGGCGATAGCCAGCATTGCAGCAACGCCAGATGCATTGTCGTCGGCACCGTTAAAAATGGTGCGTCCTCTTTTGCCCACATGGTCAAAATGCGCGGTAATAACGATGTATTGCTCTGGAAATTCGCTGCCTGTTTGCCAACCAACTACGTTGGTGCCGACAATGTCGCTAATTCTGCGTTCAAACCTAAAAGGCTGGCGGTAGTCTGGCTCAAAGGCCTGCAACCCGGTTTGTTTAAAAGCTTTGGCAATGTACTGTCTGGCTAATTCATTGCCCTGACTACCGGCCTTTCTGCCTTTGAGTTCGTCTGCTGCTAGGTAGGTTAAATCTGCCCACAAGGGTTCTACCGCTATGGTGTTTTTTAAGGTGGGCCTTTTGCAGTCCATGTCATTGGCGTTGGCACTGCTGGCCGTGAGTAGCATCGCAATGAGGCCTATTTTGCAGGTATTTTTCATGATGGGTTATTATCCAAAAATCAAATTAAAGGTGATCATTTTATCTTACTTTGGCGTGAGGGATTTGTTTTGACGGTGAGTTGCGGGGGAGGTGGGTTAGTGTGAGTGGCAAGATAAAAGACTGTAATTATAACCAGCATTTTCTTGCTATAACATCTATCGTTATCTATGCTGGTTTTATATACAGATTGGTTGGGCGAATATAATGAAAAATTTCATTGATCCTGTTATCGATTGCGTCTTCAAAAAGATTCTTGGCGCGGCGGGTAACGAAAGTATACTGCTGGATTTTCTTAATCGGATATTAAACCCAGAGCCTAAAATAATTCAAGTGACTGTCGAAAACCCTTACAATGAAAGGGATTATCTTGAAGACAAATTGTCGATTGTAGATATAGAAGCGAAAGATGAAACGGGCAAAATCTATCAAATAGAAGTTCAGGTGGCAACGCCGAGTTATCTGCCTTTTAGAATGTTGCATAATTGGAGCAGCATATACAAAAAACAGCTCACCAAAGGTATGTCATATATTCAACTTAAGCCGGTTATCTCTATTTGGTTGCTGAGTGACCAGATAATTAAGGATTCCCCTGCTTGTCATCATCATTTTGAAGTTTACGATAAAGTGAATGGTGTTCAATTGGCAGACCACATGTCTATTCATGTGTTGGAATTAAATAAATGGGAAAAACCCGACAGATTACAACCAGAAGATTATTGGTTATACTTCTTTAAAGAAGGCAAAAAGTTCAAAACCCTGCCAACTGAGCTTAAAAGCCAGCCACAGATGAGAGAAGCAATGACTGTATTAGAAGCATTTTCAGACCAAGATGAAGACTATTATCGTTATAGAGTTCGTCAGGAGTGTATTCGAATTCAAAAGAGCGATGAAGAACTTGCTGAGCTACGTGAGCAGAGAATTGCTGAGGCTGAAGGTAAAATGGCAGATGCTCATGCTAAGACGGCCGATGCAGAAGCTAAGACGGCTGATGCAGAAGCTAAGACGGCTAAAGCCCTAGAGGAAGCGACTCAGTTTAGACTCGAAATTGAAGCTGAAAAAGAGAAATCTAAACAAGCCGAGACTCAGATTGAGCAATTAAAGGCTATGCTACGACAAACTGGTGCAAAGCCGGATTCGCTATGATTCTAGACTCTGTAAATAATTCACTGATTAGCTAATGGCTAATCCAACATCTGTTGCAAATTAGACTGTTTTCTCCCGTCGCTGATAAAGTCTATAGCCACTCATTTGGTGTTTGCAGGGCTGAGTCATTAAATGTGGTGTGCTTATTTTAATTACCTTCGCTTTGTTTTCTTCACCCTTGATATATTCGCGTGTCAAGTAAACTGTGCCGTCGATACAAACCAAATCCCAAACAAACCAACAACATCCAACCAAATGAACCACCACCAGAGGACGTTGTGTCGCTTTGTGTTGGCGCAGGCGTAGTCGTTACAATTGCTGCAACCGTAACACTAACCAAACCCGCTGTTTCGCCGCCATGGGCATCGCTTACTAGGTAGTCGATATTATCGGTGCCACTGAAACCACTGTTAGGTTTATAGGTTAATTTGAAATCGGTCCCTATCGTGACCGTGCCGTTGTCGGCAAATGCCGCTGTTACAATTAAATTGTCGTTATCAATATCGCTGTCGTTAGACAGTACATTAATCATTACGCTTTGACCGGCTCGAACAGAAGCGAAATCATCGGCCGCAATCGGCGGTGTGTTGGCAACAATAGTGACCAATAATGTTGCTGAGCTTGAACCACCTTGGCCATCGCTGATGCCATACACTACGGTGTCGATGCCGACCAAATCAGTTGCTGGTTGATAGTGAATTTGATTGTCGATAATGGTTGCACTGCCAAATTGGGCGTTAGCGGCACTGATGGTCAAATTGTCGTTGTCATTGTCGGTGTCGTTGGCCAGTACGTCGATGGTGAGGGCGCTATTTTGCCGAGTTTGTGCTTGGTCATCTTGAGCCATGGGTTGGCTGTTGAGTATTAATACTTCCACTCGGCCCGGGCTGACTATGGTGCCATTAGTTTGGTTGTCGGCATCGTTTGGACCGCCATCGCTTAATTTTAACTGTACACACCAGTTACCTTCAATTAAACCTGCTTGCCAGTTATCGCCACCCGGTGGTGGGCAGTAACCTGATTCGCCAGCACTAGACAGTAATTGGTTGTCGGTGTTTTGTATAAAGTCAGTCCATTGTCCGCTTTGTAGTTGCAGACGATATATGGCGTTCGCCGGAATAGGCTGTATTTGCGGTAGCACAATGGCGGTGCTTTGTCCTGTAATCGGTAGTTTGTCGGCAACTAAGTCATAAAGGCTGCCTTTGCTTGAGTCCATTCTTGCGTTGGTGGCCGTTTCGTCGATTCTCACGCCACTGCTACCTTGATTCAATGCCATGTCGCCTAAACGCAGGCAAACGCCAGGTTGCGCTTCGACTAAATGTGTTTTGGTTGAGTTGATACTGCCGGGTAATACGTTACAGGCGTCTATTGCATCAAGATAATCTGCTATGCCGTCACTGTCGCTATCGCCAGCGCCTTCGACTACATCGCTAACACCATCGTTGTCACTATCACCAGTGCCCAGAACCATGGCTGATTCTTGAATTTTTATCGTGATTTGCTTGTTGAGCGTGAATTGGCTGTCGTCGATGTCTGTTAGGGTCAGTTCAACGTGGTATAAACCAGCGGTTAATTCACTTGGTTCGAAGGCGAATCCATTTTCAGTTGCACTGAGATTGGCTAATTGCTGGTTGTTGGTCCATTGGTAACTGTATTGGTTAGTTGAATCAGGATGCGTGACTAGCGCTTTGACTTCTACTGTACCGTCTTCACGATTGACCACTGCGTTTTGTTGATAACGCTGGAACACTTGTAAGTTCACTTTGGGCGCCACATTTTCTTCCATCACAGTGATAGTGTGACTGAACTGCTGACCACGGTTAAGTGCTTCATCCAAGGTAATGATAAGGCTCTCTTCGCCTTCGAATGCACCGTCGTTTAACAGGTTTACGTTAATGAATCCCTCAATTCCCGACTCTATTGTGAGCACGCCATCGGTTAGGTTGTGATCGCTGTCAACATTGGTTGTGCCACTGACGGTATACGGGATGCTCAGTGGGTAGCTTGGAGATACGCCGTTAAGCCGCACGCCAATTCTGGTGGTGTATCCCTCTGGGGTTATTTGGTCGTTATCAAGTGAGATTAGCGGGTGCACCGTTACTGTCTGGCTGGCAATGGTGGTTTGCCCGTCACCATCGGTTGCTGTCCAATACACGGTGTTGATACCGGGTTTGAAGAAGGTCGTGTCATCAATCAGTGTTACCGCTATGGCGTTGCCATTGCTGTCTGTGGCGGTTGCCACGCCAAGGTCTACTTTGCTTAGTAATGCGTCGGCATTGATTTCGATGTCTGCTGGCACTGATATGATTGCAAGGTTTTGGCCATTGGGTGGCGCTGATATTGCGATTTGAACCCGAGCACTGGCAGTAGCGCCTTGTCCATCGTTAATGGTGTAATTAAGTATTGTTGAACCGATAAAACCATCGACTGGTGTGTACGTCACGAGTGTTGGTGTGAAGCTGACGGTACCAACATCTGCTGTGGCACCAATTATGGTTAGGTTGTCGCCATCAGCGTCACTGTCGTTGGCTAATACGTCAATTTGGGCTTGTGTCCAGCCTATTTGAGTAAGGACATCATCAACCGCCAATGGCACATCGTTGATGGGGGTGACGTCGATGTTAATGGTTGAAGAACTTGATACTAAGGTGCCGTCATTTACGGTGAAGTTGAAACTGTCGCTACCGTTGAAGCCTGCATTTGGGGTGTAAATTAAATTTGGGGCTGCTCCGCTCAATACGCCGTTGGACGGATTTGTGGTGGCCGTATAGGTTAATTCATCGTTGTCGTTATCTGTGGCGGTTAATGTGATGGTCAACGGCAGGTCTTCAGTTGTAATAAGGGTTCGACTGACGCCAATTGGTTGATCATTGACAGCGCTGATGGCTATATTCACTGTTACCGTGGCTGAATTCAAGAGACCATCGTTGGCAAAATAGGTGAAGCTATCAGTACCATTGTAATTTGCATCGGGTGCGTAGGTTACGTTTGGCAAAGTACCAGTCAATTCGCCGTGCGTTGGGCTTTGTTGAACTGTGTATGTCAGGTTGTCTTGTTCTGCATCGGCAACAGCTACCACGATATTTACTAATGTGTCTTCTATTGTTTGCACGTCTTGATTTTGTGCCACTGGCGCATCGTTAATGGCGCTGATATTGAGGTTGACTGTGGCGGTGGCTGAATCGATAGCGCCGTCGTTGGCTGCAAAAGTGAAGCTGTCGGTGCCGTTGAAGTCGGTATTTGGTGTATAAATACGGTTGGCGCCTGTGCCTGTCAGTTGGCCGTTTGAAGGTTGTGACTTGATGACATAACTTAACGTGTCATTGTCGACATCTGTGCCACTTAAGGCCAAGGCTTTGGGTGTGTCTTCTGAGAGTTCAATGGTTTGGGTAATGGCAATAGGGGTGTCGTTTTGCGCCGCAATGTTAATTGTGATGGTTGCCGCTGTCGAATCGGCCATGCCATCGTTGACAATGAATTTGAAACTGTCTGCACCGTTGAAATTGGCGTTGGGCAGATAGGTTATGTTGGGCAAAGTGCCAGTAATTGATCCGTTGTTGGGGTAGGTGTCAATCTGGTAGCTGAGGGTGTCATTGTCGGAGTCAATACCGCCAGTTGTGATAGCTATACTGGTGTCTTCAGTGGTTTGAACACTTTGAGCAACGGCTTGAGGCACATCGTTGACATTGTTGACTTGGATATAAACGGTTGCGCTGCCTGTGTCGCCACTGTTGTCACTGACTTGATAAACGAATGAATCGCTACCGCTGAAATTGGCATTTGGCGTATAGAAAATTGTACCGTCAGACAGTTTGACAGAGGCGCTGCCGTTGCTGGGGGTTGAGGTGATTTGTAGTGTGACAGGGATCACCTGTCCATCAAAATCACTGTCGTTGGCCAATACATCAATATCAATAAACTGATCTTCATCGGTTTGTACGGTGTCGTTATTAACCAATGGTGCAATGTTAACTGCGGTTTGGCTAAGGGCAACGGTAGCCGTTGCGGAAGTGGCACTGTCGTTGTCGGTTAATTGATAGGTAAAAGTGTCGATGCCTGTGAAGGTATTTGTTGGCGTAAACAGTAGTAAGATTTTGCCCGCAACGGTGGTGGTGTCTACGGTAACCGCGCCGTTAGTCGGTTGGGTTAAAACGACCATTGAACTGATGGTGCCATCGATATCTTTATCGTTACCAATAACGTTTATCCAGTGTGCGCTGGTGGTGTCTACCACTATCACTGTATTGTCGCTGACTGTTGGCGCATCGTTAATCGAATTGACAGTCACAGTAACGTTGGTTGCTGCCGAGCGGGCATCGCCATTGTCCTTGACTGTGTAACTGAAGTTGTCGCTACCAAAATAATGAATATTTGGAGTATACGTTATGGTGCCATCGGTATTGACATTGACCGTACCGTTGGCTGGTTTTCCTGCTATGGCAACAGTACTTGGGATTATTTGGCCATCGCTGTCGGTGTCATTGGCCAGTACGTTAATGGTGGTGGCGATGTCTTCATTTGTGGATGCACTGTCTGCAAGGGCAGAGGGAATTGCGTTGTTGAGAGCGAGGTTGTTGGCTGTGATGTCGATGGTCACGACGGCCACATTTGATACTGCGCCCGAGGTATCATTGACGGTATAACTGAAGGTATCACCACCACTGTAATTGGCTGTGGGTTGGTAGGAAATGCTGCCGTTTAACAAAGTGGCTATGCCATGTTGGGGCTGGGTTGTGACTGTTATGGTATTGCTGTTGAGTTGGTTGGCGCCATCTACATCACTATCATTGGCTAGCACGTCGATAGTGACATTGTTGTTCAATGTCGTTGTGATTGTGTCATTGGCGGCAACTGGCGCGTCATTTGCTGCGCCTACTGAAACGGTTACAGTATTTTCGCCTGAGAAAGTGCCTAGAATGTCACTGACAATGTAGGTGAAGGTGTCGGTGCCGTTAAAATTCGAATTAGGGGTGTAGGTGATCATGCCCAGCGCTGTATTTACGATTGTTGTGCCGTTTGTTGCAGCGGTTTTTACGACAACGCTGGCGGGATTCAATGCACTGTTATCGCCGTTATCGTTGTTTAATACATCAATGATCACGCTGGTATCTTCAAGAACAACGGCATTGTCGGCCACCGTTAATGGTGGCAAATTAATGACTTTAAAGCGCCACGTGGCATTGTTATTGATACCTGAAAATACGTTGGTTGCGGTATCGATAAAGGCATTGGTGCCTATGGTGACATAGAACTCGGTTGCTTCTGCCAATTGACTAGCCAATGTGATTGTTACTACTTTGTCGTTGATACTGACTTGAGCGCTATTGGCGGCAAAAGATTGTAATACGGTATTGCTGGTCAGGTCTTTTATTTCGATTAAGTTATTGGTTGTACCTGCGGTAACGGTTCCGTCAAAGGTGATCACCAATTCTGGTTGTATTGCTATATCAAATGCGTTGTTGGCGGGTAATAGACTCGCTATGGTGGGGGTGGTACTGTCGTAAAGCCAAGTTGACAGTCCTGAGGCTACATTGGTGTTGCCTGAGGCATCTGATACTACGCCTTCAGCCACCGAAACGTAAACCTGACCATCACTTGTAGGGGTCACCTCTACGGCATAGGTTGGTGCGTTAGTGGCGTCAAAATTACTCAAGTCTGCGTTGACGACGGTGATTTTACTCTGATTGAAATCAACTACGGCTTCGCTGAAGGTTAAGGTCACGGTTATGGTGTTGTTTATTGGACCCGTTGGGCCTGATATTACTACTCCGGGTTTTTGCTGGTCATAGACCACGACATACTGAGTTGCCCCAATATTTGGGTTTGATGCGGTGTCGATTGCTACGTTGGCAGCCACATCAACTGTCACTTGTTGACCATCTATAATTGGAGTGACCATTGCGGTGTATTCTTTGGCGCTGGCGTTGAGTGCGGTAAAGTTTGTTACCGTTGCATTGCCAACCACAATGTCGGCCAGTGCAAATCCGGTGACATCTTCGTTAAATGTAAATGTTGCGGTAAACGGGCCGTTTATAGTGGTTGTAGGACTTGTGATCACCAAGGTCGGGTTAGTCGCATCATAAGTCACGCTGTATTGTGTTGCTGCCGTATTACCGTTGGTTGAGCTGTCCAAAGCTACGCCCGCTGCGACATCAAGGGTTACCGAACCATCACTGGTGGGTATGACATCAACGGTATAAGTTTTGGCATTGGTGGCGGCAAAATTATTGAGAGTAGCGTTTGATACAGTGATGTCTGTTTGAGCAAACCCGGTGACATCCTCGCTGAATGTAATGGTGGCTGAAAATTGGGCATTGATTGGACCCGCAGTGCCGCTGATGGTTACCGTTGGTTCTGTAAAGTCGTAAAGCACAGTGTATTGAGGCGCTGCTATATTGCCATTGCCTGCGGTGTCAAAGCCTGAACTGGCAACAACATCAACTGTTACTGTGCCATCTGTTGTTGGGGTTATATCAGCTGAGTATTGACTGGCACTGGTGGCGATAAAGTTGTCCGCTGAGCCATTGCCAACCGAGATATCACTTAGGGTAAAACCAGTGACGTCTTCAGTGAAGGTAAAGGTAGTGGTGATTGTGCTGTTGGTTGGCCCAGCTATGCCATTAATGGCCATTGTGGGTGAAGTGACGTCGTAGGCAACGGTAATCTGGTTTGATTGGGTATTATTGTTAGATACTGAATCGATGGCAACGCCTGCTGCAACAACAATGGTGACGTTACCGTCTGTGGTTGGTGTTATATCGGCGGTGTAGGCCGTGCTGTCGATGGCGTTAAAATTGCCGACAGTAGCATTAGTTACTGTGATATCGGTTTCAATAAAACCTGTTACAGCTTCATTGAAGGTGAAAGTGGCGGTAAATTGAGCGTTTACTGGACCCGCTGGGGCGCTGATGGTGATGGTTGGCACTTTGTCATAAGTGATTGTGTAGTCGACTGAGGCTGAATTGGCGTTTGACACACTATCAATAGCTACTGATGCTGGGATGTTTAGAGTGACTGTGCCCTCGTTTGTTGGTGTGATATCGGCAGTGTAAACGCTGGTGCTGGTGGCAACAAAGTTGTCGGCTGAGCCGTTGCTAACATTGATATCAACCAGCGCAAACTGGGTTACCGGTTCGTTAAAAGTAACAGTTGCGGTAAATTTCTCTGTTATATGACCACTTGGGCCACTGATAGCCACCGTGGGCACTTTGTCGTAAGTCGTGCTGTATTGGGTTGCCGCAGTGTTGTTGTTCGAAATACTGTCTATGGCGACTGATGCAGGCACATCAATTGTAACAGTATCTTCGTTGGTTGGTGTGACATCCACGCTGTAAACAGCAGCGCTGGTAGCGACAAAATTGTCTACTGAGCCGTTACCAACGGTAATGTCGGCAATAACAAAACCAGTAACATCTTCGTTAAAGGTGATAGTAGCAGTGAATTTTTCGGTGACGTGACCGCTGGGACCTGTGATAGCCACCGTGGGGACTTTGTCATAAGTGATGGTGTATGGTGATGCTTCAAGGTTGGCGTTGGAAATACTGTCGATT
>CALKGI010000036.1 GCA_938085045.1 uncultured Alteromonadaceae bacterium | reverse complement strand
CACCTGCTGCGGGAATGACACAATAAATCGCCGGGCGACTACCGGTGCTTTGAAGGTTAATCGACATTCTAGTTTTCCTGGGCCGGAATAATGCGGAAGAAGGTTTCGCCTTGCTTGATCATACCCAGTTCGTTGCGGGCACGTTCTTCGATGGCTTCTAGGCCAGTTTTTAAATCATTAACGTCGGCTGCCAACAATTTGTTGCGTTTCATGAGCTGTTGATTAGTTTGACTGTGGCGCGCGACTTCTTCGGTGTGTTGGTAATAATCTTTAATGCCGTTAAAGCCAAACCACAAACGATATTGCGCCAGCATAAAACCCACCAGTAAAAACACCTTGAATAACCGCATGACTGCTTTTGCAATGCCTTAATAAAAATACCAGCGCGTATTATGAAACGTATCTTTAATATCTCAAAGCGTTATTTTTTATCACCTATGAGTTGGCGGTAAAAAGCTTCGCCCGAAACAAATTCTTACAGCGAAATACCAAACTTTTTTAAACCATGGAACGACTAGGTAGGGGATTAACTTTTTCACACGCTTTACGCGTTTTACACGTTAAGGCTGTTGTGATCTTCATTCTATAAAAGGATACTGCCGCATGTATTTGATTAAAAACCGCATCACCCGCGCATTGACCTCAGTTATCGTTTGTTCGCATTGCGTAAGCATTGCTTGGGCTGACACAAACCCTAACGGCGACAGTAAAAACCTGTTTAACCTAACCCATCAACAGCAAAGCATTAACGTCGACGGAGTAATGGATGAACCACAGTGGCAAAACGCCACCCAAATAGAATTGAAATATGAAAACGACCCCGGTGAAGGTTTAGCGGCACCAGTCAAAACCATGGCTTATCTATACGAAGATGGCGAAAACCTGCATGTTGCTTTTAAAGCGAGCGACTCGAACCCGGCCAAAATCAGGGCTTACCTACGCGACCGCGACAGCCTGTGGAATGACGACCATGTAGGTATTGTAATCGACACATTTGCCGATGAACGCACAGGGTTTGAATTTCACGTCAACCCCATGGGCGCTCAAGCCGATATGCGCATGACCGACAGTAACGGCTGGCGTGCCGATTCATCATGGGATGCCATTTGGGACAGTGCAGCCAAAATCAACGACGATGGTTATATTGTAGAAATGACCATTCCATTTAACGCCCTGCGGTTTCCTGATCACGATGGTGAATTAACATGGAACATTGCCCTAACTCGAACTTACCCCAGAGAAGTGCAACATGAATTGTCTAACTACAAATCAGACCGCAATATCGATTGTAATATTTGCCAGTTTGACCAAATTAAAGGCTTTAAAACCGTAAAAGCGGGCAACAACTTTCAAGTGACCCCCACACTTACCAGCGCTCGCAGCGACACCAAAGCGGTTAACAGCGATGACGGATGGCAAAGTGGCGACTTTAATCAAGATTTAGGTTTAGATGTACGCTGGGGTATTACCCAAGACATGGTATTGAATGCCACCATAAACCCTGATTTTTCGCAGATTGAAGCCGATGCAGCCCAACTCGACATCAACAGCACTTTTTCATTATTCTACCAAGAAAAACGCCCTTTCTTTTTAGACGGCGCAGACTATTTTGATACCCAGCGCTTAAATTTGGTTCACACTCGTAACATTGCCGACCCCGATTATGGCGTAAAAATCACCGGTAAAACCGGCCAACATTCTTACGGGGCCTTGGTGGCCAACGACAATCAAACCACCTTTTTGCTGCCCGGTCATTCAAGTTCATCGATAGCTGGGCTGACGATGTCTAGCCAAGCTGCCATTGGTCGTTACAACATGGACATAGGTGACAGAAACAGCGTAGGCGTATTGGTTTCAAATCGAAATGGCGACGATTACGACAATACCGTGGCCTCAGTTGATGGCAAATACTACCTCACCAAACAAGACAGCATCAGTTATCAAGTGGCAACATCAGACACCGACAACCCACTCGAAGTACAACAAGACTTTGGTTTGGCGGCAGATCAGCAAGGTAATGCCTACTCACTCGGTTATTCACACAACACCCGTGATTATTCCCTGCGGGCCAGTTACACCGATGTTCAGGCTGATTTTCGCGCCGACTTAGGTTTTATGTCACGGGTAGATTACAAAAGAATGGTGGTGGGTGGCGACCAAACTTGGTTTGGCAAGCAAGGCGATACCCTAACCCAATATGGTTACTTCGGTGATTGGGATAAGACTTATGACCAAGACGGCAATAAGTTAGAAGAAGAAATTGAAATACACGCCAACCTGCAAGGCCAAAAACAGTTTTACACCAACTTTGGTATCGTTCACCGTAATCGCCTGCATTCAGGGCAATACTACGACGAAACCCAAGGCATGGCCTATGCACAAATCACCCCAGCATCGGGATTAAAACTCAGCAGTTTCACCCGCTTTGGCAAGCAAATTGATTTTGCCAACGACAGACTTGGTGATGTATTCGACCTCGAAGGCAACGTCACTTGGCAATTGGGCAAACATGTAGAAATGGAATTGGCGCACAACTATAGCAGCCTAGAAATCGACGGTGACGAATTGTATGCGGCCAACCAAAGTGATATTCGCCTGTCATATCAGTTCAATATTCGTAGCTATTTACGGTTGGTAGTGCAATACACCGACATCATCCGCGACCCAAGTATGTATACGAATCAAGATATAGATGAAGATGGAAATGTATTTGCAACTGTCGAGCGTCGCAGTAAATACTTCAACACCCAGTTATTGTATTCATACAAGCTTAACCCTCAAACCTTGGTTTACTTGGGCTATTCAGATAGTGGATTTCAGGATGATGATTTAAGCCGTATTGAAAAAACTGACCGAACAATTTTTGCGAAGTTTAGCTATGCGTGGCAGATGTAGTTCAATAAATTTGATGGGCCTCGCATAACGAGGCCCATCCTACCAATGGTAGTTCTAATCAGACATTTACGACAACCCACACCAAACTCACACCACCTCGCCCGAGTAAATCCCCCGGTACCGCCTCACCATTATTTGCACATCATTGTGATCTGCCACAAACTGGCGGGTCATTTGCCCAACCGAGCAATCTACCTTCATCTTGTCATTGTATTTTTCTCTTAACTGTTGATACATAGGGTAACCCGCACCAAAAAACTGTGGCATAGCCACTTCGCGTTGTAACTGTACGATGGTATTTTGCAATTGTCTGGTCAGTTGCACGACATTACCGGCTTCAAACAGCCTACCGCTAGCCGGGCACAAGGTTTGTTTGATACCACCAACATCAGAGGCCACAACTGGCACACCAGATGCTTGAGCTTCGAGCGTGCTAAGCGGCACATCTTCTATTAACGATGGTAAGCAAAATACATCAATGGCACGATAAAATAACGGCAAGTCGTCGACTTCACCGGTAAAATATACTTGACCTACCAAATTATGACGCCAAACAAAATGCTTGAGTGCATCTTCTTGTTCACCTACGCCCGCGAGCACCAATACCACATTGTTGGACATTTTTTTCATCGCTTTGAGCAGGTAAATATGTCCTTTGTCATTGTCCAAAGGTCCGGTAGACCCAATGATCAACGCGTTTTCGGGCATATTAAAGCAACGCTTTGCAGCCAACTTATTACCCGGACAAAAGCGATTGATATCAATGCCATTTTGAATAATTCGAGTTTTACCGTATTTAAGTTTTTGCGCCAGTTCATCTGCCACAACCACCCCATCGGCCACCAATACCGGATCAACATATTTCAACAATAAACGAGCCAAAATACGGCGCTTAAATTGTTTAAGATGCAGCGCGTCATGCTCGGTATGAACAACCTTATTTATCCCCGCTTTTCTGGCAGCAATACCGCCGTAAAACAACGGTCCGATATGATGAGTGTGCACCACGTCAGGTTTAAGCCGTTTGAATATCTCAACTAACTTAACCAACGTTTGCCAGCTAATCCCTCGCGGTTTGTTTAAAAAAATCAACCGTTCTTGTACCGCAACTAACCTTGGCCAACGCTTAAATAGTTGCTCGGCTTCGCCTTCAAGACTGACGATATAACATTGCTCGGGTGCATTTGAAAACTGCTGTAAATCCAATGCCATGGTTTCTATACCACCTTCGCAAAGGTGTTGTACAACTTGTATTGTGACCTTACTCATCAAAGTTCTCCTGCTCTGATTATTGCGCCGTTATATCTTGTTGTGTTCATTTTCTGTTGACTCTGAATATTTAATCCACAAAAACTACAGCAGGATTTACACCAATGTGTCAAAAAATATTTACTGATAATAATCAATAACTTATTTACTTAACCTATCGTTTTGGGCACATTATCAATCCTCGCAAGTTGCAATAAAATATTGCATTGTGCAACTTTATCCGCAACGACTAGGTTCAGCCAGCAATGATGAACAATCAAATTAATCTTGTAAAAACAAACAGATAGCTAACTTCTAATCCTTTGGTATGCGTGTTGCTGATTGCTAATAAGCGTTTAAGGGCTTTTTCAGCCAGTTCACTAACTCGATGAGGTATAACCATGGTGGTCACAAAATCAGTATGTAATAGTCATTTGATGTTGTCGGTGGAAGGATATTTCACCGCAAGTAACATTGTCTCAGCTCGCCAAACTTTCGAACAAGTACCACTTGAAGTCGACAATACGCTGCTATTTGACTTATCTAAGACAGAGCTAATTGACTCCTCTGGAATAGGTATGTTGGTGTTCATCTTCAAACGTATCAAACACCGTAAACAATCCATGGTTTTGCTTGGCTTGCATGGTCAGCCTCGGCATCTGTTCAACAAATTGCAAATAGACCGCTTTATTCAGTGCCAAGATTCATTAGAGAGTTTTCTAAAGCATTAAGCCCGAATTGAACATACAGTTCCCATTAAAACCAAGATTACTTGGATTTTTGCAAAGGCACCTAAGGGTGCCTTTTTTAGTTTGCTCATTAATATACCTTGTACACATCGAAAACCGCATATCCCTTTGCAAATTGCAAAGCCAAACGCCACTGCGACTCAGCCGATAGGCTCCTTGAATTCGAAATACTTTTAACCCTTTGAATTACAAGTAAATAATGTCCAACACTACCGCTGAACAACTTGGCCCACCCTATGCAAAATCAGTGATAACAACCCAAGCACTGGAGTAGTTATGACTATATTGGTAACAGGTGGCACCGGATATATCGGCGCCCACACCACAGTTCAGTTAATTGAACAAAATCACGAAGTGGTGATCATCGACAATTTATCCAACTCAACCATTGAGCCGTTAAGGCGCATTGAAGCCATCACAGGGGTAATGCCTCGATTTTATCAAGGTAGTGTGCAAGACAGTCAATTACTGCAACAGATTTTTCAGCGCCACAATATAGAGGCGGTTATCCATTTTGCGGGCGCAAAGTCTGTAGGAGAGTCGGTGGCCGACCCTCTGGCTTATTATCACAATAATATCGCCAGCACTGTGACGTTATGTCAGACCATGAGCCACTTTAATGTCTTCAATTTAGTATTTAGTTCTTCAGCAGCCGTTTATGGCAATAGTACCAAAGTACCTGTGATTGAAAGCATGACAACGCAGGCCACCAGCCCTTATGGTCGAACCAAATTGATGATTGAACAAATACTCGAAGACTTGCAAATGACCGATTCACGCTGGTCAATTGCCAGATTGCGCTACTTCAATCCCATTGGCGCCCATTACAGTGGTTTGATTGGTGAAGACCCACAAGGATTGCCGAGCAATTTAGTGCCTTATATCTGTCAGGTTGCTTTGGGTTCACTTGATAAGCTGTCGGTATTTGGCGATGACTACGATACCCCAGACGGTACAGGTATCCGAGATTTCATCCACGTAGCCGATTTGGCAGATGCCCATGAAAAGGCCATCCGTTATATTGCCAATCATGCCGGCTTGCACACTTTCAACCTAGGTACTGGTCGAGGCTATTCAGTGCTCGAAATGATCTGCGCCTTTGAACAGGCAAGCTCAAAGCCTATTCCTTACATCATTCAACCCCGGCGCGAAGGAGATATCGGCAAAAGCTGGGCCTGTGCCAAACGGGCCAAATCAATGTTGGGCTGGCAGGCCCAACACAACCTGCAACAAATGTTGCAAGATGCCTGGCGTTGGCAAAAGCATAATCCCGAGGGTTACAAACAACCTCTATTAGGCCAGCCCATTTCTTTGAGAATGGCCAGTTAATATTTTTATACCTTATATACCATTGGGGAGTAGTACTTATGTTGCATCATCAAAATTTACACAAGCCAAACAATTCAAACGCCTTATTCATCAACTTCATCGGCGACAACGATTTAATGCTAGTAAAAAAAGCCGATAACAGTGTCATTGTGGCCAAGCAATCGATTCGTCACGTCGAGCAAATGCCAATTTCTAGCCCTCGCCCTTCGGGAAATGGCATAAGAGGCCCAGCAACCCCTTCATACAAAGCAGCTGAAATCACTCTTAAATGCGGTGAAAAAACAGGGCCATTCATGGATTATCATCAACGCAAATACTGGATAGTATTGTCAGGTGTAGCCAAATTGACCGTAGGTCGTGAAACCCACGAACTAGAACGCCATCAAGCTCAATTGATCCCCATTATGACAGAGCACCGAATTGAAAATGTCGGCAATAACGAATTAGTTTTTGTAGAGTTTCGTTGTAAAGAGCCCTTAACTGGCCAAGAGGTGATTCAGTTTACCCAAGATGTGGTTGCCACTCGTGTCAGAACTTAAGTTTGCTCCAACAGGAGCACTCTCGCAGCAAGAGGTTGTCAGTTAGCCTCGTCTACCCTATGTTGTTGCTGCGGGAGTTTTTTTTTCATTAACAACAAAAATACATCCTTTGCTTTGTCAAAACGATAAAAATAGAATGTTTAATCTGCAAAATGCAATCTGCAAGGCAACTGAGTTGTATTAAACGGGTTAAGAATTAGGGGCGATTTAAACCAACATGCAGACTTGAAGTCACCGCAAGCGGGCGATTTTGAGGTTATAAAGCAGTAAAAACAACAGCAAATCCAGTCAAAAAATAACGTCCGTCAAACAGTCAAAATGTGTTGAAATTAGTCTTCTTGGGTTGATGCCTCGTCGGGTGCAACCAATTGAGCATCTTTAACTCTTTGATTATTTATACTTTTTAGAATAAATGGTAGGTGTTTTATACAGTCCGGACTAGACATAGTAACAGATAATGTCGACTCTTCAGACGCTACAGAAACTTTAACGCCTTCTTCGTCGTCAGTAAGACCCTTGAGTATAGAATCGGTTAGGTTCATTTTAATTCCCCTTTTCGTTGTCAGCACTATTATTCTTAATATGCAAAATGTTTCAATTAACCTAACTTATAATGCATTTGCTAGGCCATATTTAGTCAAAGTTGATGTTCAACCAATATAAACTCGATTTACAAACCCTCTACAAATGAACTTTTCGCCCTAAAACCATACACATAAGTAAATAATGAAAAAAAATCAAAATAATTTATCATTATCAACAAAATAAACCCAAGCAGCTGATATTAAACACTTTTATTACACTATCCAACAAATTAACGCCACAACGAAAACCCCCTCAATAACCTTTTATTTTTGACCCATTTACACCTTTAAAACCTCATAACAAGACTATTTAATCGCCACTTTATAAATTAATGCAAGTCTTTGCCAGTAAAGGGTTTATTCATCGATAAAGAGGTCTGACCAATAGTGATAATAACCGCTATAAATAGACTAATAAACGAGCATTTAATAACGTAATTACTCTAACTATGTTATTAAATAGTTTAAATGTTACTAGGTTGTAACAAAAAGAGTTTCTTGCTATTATCTTTCCACTGTCTGGACAGACCAGATAAAACAAACCCTAAAATAGAGTGATTTAACACTCAAACAATACAAGTTGACTATAAACAGGAATCAAATAATGAATAGACTAAAACCTTTAACACTAAGCATCGCAGTTATCTTGGCATCAGCGTCGACCATGGCGTTGGCCAGTACTGACATAGCTGTTAAGAACATGACCAACGCCGGCACTCCTTCATTTGTAACAGGAAACATGGGTAAAGCTACTGCCAAAACCACGGTAGCAGCATTAAAGGAAGTTTTATCAACACAGGCGGCTTATCAATCCAATGGCAACGAAGACTTTACAGTCTCGCAGCAATGGATTGATAAACTGGGTAAACGTCACACCCGAATGGAACAAAGCATCAACGGCTTAACCGTTTATGGTACCAGCATGATTGTGCATGCCGATATCGTTAATGATTCAAACAATGGCCTAGTTGGCGAGCATACTGCTTCTAACCTTTATGCAGTGTCTGGTAACTTAGCTGTTAACGCAGCACCAAAAATGACCGTTCACTTAATGCGCTCAAAAGCCAATGGTGCAAAACACGCCGCCAAATTAGCCCAAGACTTAGGCGAAGTTACAGTACAACCTGAATTGGCCTACATATACCTACCAATGAGCGGCGAAACAAAATTAGCTTGGAAAATGGAAGTGACTTGGGACAAAGGCGCTGACTTTGGTCGCGACATTGTGTTCTATGATGCTTACAACCAAGAACTATTGGCCAGACACGCACAAATACATTCAGCCAAAAATTATCAAACCTTTACCTTAAACAATCAAGAGCAAGAAGCGGCACCGGGCACATTGTTGTGTACCAACACCCAATCTTGCGGCGAAACATCGGCACAAGCGGCGCACGATGGTGTTTCAACTGTTTATGACTATTATAAGAGCCAATTTGGTCGTAACGGTATCGACAACAACGACATGACCATGAAATCTAGCGTACATTTGAGCAACAAGCTAAACAACGCCTTTTGGAATGGTTATCAAATGATGTACGGTGACGGCGATGGCGTAACCTTTACAGATTTAACGGGTAGCTTTGACGTAATCGGTCACGAACTCACTCACGGTGTGGTTCAACACACTGCTGGTTTAGTTTATCAAAATGCATCAGGTGCCTTGAACGAAGCTTGGGCTGACATTATGGGTGTTTCTTCTGATGCTTATCGTCGTGGTTCAGAGCAACCTAGTTGGAAACTCGGTGCTGATGTTTATACACCAAACACCGCTGGCGATGCCTTACGTTATATGGATAACCCAACCCAAGATGGTCAATCAAAAGATTGGTATCCAGAGCGTTACCCGTTCACCGATGCCCCTTCAAATCAAAATGACCGTGGCGGCGTTCACTTAAACTCAGGTATTGCCAACCTTGCCTACTCTTTATTAGTAGATGGCGGCACACACCCACGTAACAAATCTACGGCTGTGGTACCGTCGATTGGTTTAGACAAATCAGAGAAGATTTTTTACCGCGCTTTAGCCACTTATATGACGCAAAACACCGACTTTGCCGGTGCACGATCAGCCACTGCCCAGTCTGCACAAGACCTGTACGGTGCCACAGAAAAAACAGCTGTTGAAACAGCATGGTGTGCAGTAGGTGTTGGCGCATGTCCAACAACAACGACTCCACCTACAAGCAACAACACATTAGTTAATGGCGTAGCCAAAACAGGCCTTGCTGCCAACGTAGGCACCGAATTAGCCTTTACTATTGAAGTACCAGCAGGTTCAACCAATATCAAGTTCAACATGAGCGGCGGAACAGGTGATGCTGACATGTATGTTAAGTTTGGTTCAGCCCCTACAGACAGCAGCTACGATTGTCGTCCATATGAAAGCGGTAACACTGAAGCTTGTACAACAACTAATGCAGGTGGTACGTACCACGTACGCCTTAAGCCTTACAGCAACTTTGCCAGTGTAAACTTAACTGCAAGCTTCACAGCCCCTGCACCAGTACTTGAGCCAATCGCAGTTTCAGCCACTGATGTAACAGTAGCCGCAGGTGCTTGGAAACGATTCACTTACGTAGTACCAGCGGGTTATTCAAACTTAACCATTGCTATTTCAGGTGGCACAGGTGATGCAGATTTGTTCGTAACCAAAGGCCGCGAGTCAACGACTTCATCTTACGATTGTCGTCCATATAAAACAGGTAACAACGAGTCATGTAGCTTTACTGACCCAGCAGCGGCCACTTATTACATGGATTTGAATGGCTACTCAACAGCAGCGGGCATTACACTTAACTTGACTGCAACGCCATAGACAACACCTTCAACAACAGTTTTAACTTTACCACCTCTATTTAGGCAACCTTCGGGTTGCCTTTTTTGCACATGGATGTGCTTATCCTGCGAGTTCATGGATGAACAAGAGCAGGGTTTGATGGCCATGGATGCCCGAATGTCGCGGGTGCATGGATGCACAGGAGCGACTGATGGGCAGGATGGCCGAATGTCGCGGGCTCATGGATGCACAGGAGCGACTGATCTTGGGTGGAAGGTAGGGAGAATTTTCGCGGTTGTAGCAAAAATCATGTACGGAGTAAAATTGTAGGCGGGTGATTTATCCCCGCATCTTTTTGATCGAATTTACGACAAAACCGTTGCTTAAACAAATAAAAAGCGGGGATAAATCACCCGCCTACAAAAAAACATACACGTTACAACCATGACGATATTCCTTTTACACCGAACTACGAGGAATAATCACCTTAAACAAATTCCCTTCACGATCATCAACAAACTCGATACTTGGCATGGCTTTCATCGCTCGCATAATCCCACTGCCCAAACCACGATAAGGCAACAAACGCGTTGCAAAAGATGCCAAAATCGGATTGCGGATATTAGAATTGCCCAACTTGATGTTGTCTATTGTCAAGTTATTCGGCAAGTGACCAGGGCTGATGATTTCAACCCGGTCAACAAATACCAACAGGCGGATTGGTGCAGATACAAAATAATCACGATGAATCAATGCATTTGCAATTAACTCTTGTAAAACTAACCTAGGTATCTCCGGCTCACCAACGGAATTAAAATCCTGACCGTTTTGCTGATGCCGTATATTACCCAGCACAAAGCTCACCGATTTTTCAAACACATCAGCCATCTTCCCATTAATGTCTTTAGAGTCGATATAATGCTGTTCGGTAATATCATTGCCGTAGAAAGCAACAGCTTTTACGATACAAACTGGCAAATGCAAGTGTGGTCGTTTGGCAAACAACAAAGCACCACAAAGATTGAGCTGCCCCTCAGAAACTAAGTTCATATTATTTAATAATTGCTCAAAAGTGCCCGTTTGCTCATCCAAACGCATGTCATAGACTTGCTGCAAAAACTCATCTAGGTAGTCTCTATCAATGTTTTCAATGCCAACACCAGCTACCGGTACTTGATCCGCATGAATCAAACCAGATTGTTGATACATCCTTTGTAGCTCTTCGCGAGTGGTAACTTTGCGTTTATCGGCCCCCGCTTTTACCCAAATATACCCTTGTTTATCCATGTAGGGTTTGTTGATCCCTTTTTCTACTGTAATTACGATAACCATGCCTTCAGTCAGTGTAAAGTTTTGAGTCTTTGGATTAACTGGTGGTACAACATTATTGGTTGAGGCATTGGAGATGTATTGATTCAACTTACCAACCTCATCAAAACTCATACCATTGATAGAACCGTTATCATTCACACCAACCAAAATAAGCCCACCACAGGTATTGCTCATGGCAACCAATTCCGCTGCAATAGCATTTGCGCTAGCAAAGTTGGCTTTAAACTGATGTTTGGTGTCTTCACCATTACTGATAATGGCTAAAAGTTCTGCGGTTTCCATGGGTTTTACACCTGTTTGCTATTTATAAAATCTGGCAAAATCGAGTAGCGCTATTATAGTCGGTTTAAAGACTCAATACATCATCAGGTTAAGTGGTAAAAATGTGTATTCTAAAAATGCAGAGAAAAAAACAACATAGAATGCCGCCCGTAAAAGGATGATTTAGAGGCATTAATAATAAAATTTCGAAGAGCAAAAAGAAACTAGATCAAGTGAGCGAGATTGAATTCTCGCCTACGAATGGTTAACAGCCAAATTAAACTGATACCCATACACCGTATGGGTATCACGATTAAACCCTATCCCACAAGCGCCAGCAAAATACCAGCAGCAACAGCAGAACCAAGTACACCGGCCACATTAGGCCCCATGGCGTGCATCAACAAGAAATTGTGCGGGTTAGACGCCAGTCCAACCTTGTTCACTACCCTTGCGGCCATTGGTACGGCTGAAACGCCAGCGGCACCAATTAATGGGTTGATGTTGTCTTTGCTCAAGCGGCCCATCAGTTTGGCCATCAGTACGCCAGAGGCTGTGCCGATAGAAAACGCGACTGCGCCTAAACCTAAGATGCCCAAGGTCTCTAACTTTAAGAATTTGTCGGCGCTGAGTTTTGAACCCACACCCAATCCTAAAAAGATGGTGACTATGTTGATAAGCTCGTTTTGAGCGGTTTGGCTTAAACGGTCTACCACGCCCGATTCGCGCATCAGGTTACCCAAACAGAACATACCTACCAGCGGTGTTGAGGCTGGCAAGAACAAAATTGTCAGTATTAAAACCATCAAAGGAAAGATGATTTTTTCAGTTTTACTAACGTGACGCAATTGCTCCATTTCGATGTTTCGTTCAGCTTCGGTGGTTAAAGCTTTCATAATTGGCGGCTGGATAAGCGGCACCAATGCCATGTATGAATAAGCCGCAACCGCAATGGCACCCAATAACTCAGGGGCCAGTTTTGACGCTAAAAAGATGGCTGTTGGACCATCGGCACCACCGATGATGGCAATCGCCGAGGCATCTTTCAGGCTGAACTCAAAACCCGGCACAAAGTTAAGCGCTATCGCACCAAACAAGGTGGCGAATATACCAAACTGAGCAGCTGCGCCGAGGATCAGCATTTTGGGGTTAGCTATCAGCGCGCCAAAATCGGTTAACGCCCCTACCCCCATAAAAATGATCAGTGGGAAAATGCCCGTGGCTATGCCTGCTTCGTATATATAGTGCAACATACCGCCGACTTCGGTGAATCCGGCCAACGGAATATTGGTTAATACTGCGCCAAAACCAATGGGTAACAGCAATAAGGGTTCGAACTTTTTGGCGATGGCCAAGTAGAGCAATAACCCCCCTACCGCCATCATTACCAATTGGCCCGCTTCAAAGTTGGCAAGTCCTGTAGACTGCCAAAGCATCATCAATCCTTCCACAATAAACCCCTACGAAAAGCTGATAAGCGATTGGCCAACAGTGACAGCGTCACCTTCTTTAACATCTAACGACACCACGGTACCGGCTTTGCTTGCGCGAATTTCGGTTTCCATTTTCATCGCTTCCATGATGACAACAACCTGACCCGGGGTCACTGCATCGCCAACTTTTGACAAGATTTTGAAAATGTTGCCCGCAAGCGGTGCGTTTATGTGATCGACCGTACCACCACCAATAATTGGCGCGGCGGCTGGCGCTTGTGCAGAAATAGCCGTAGGTGCAATCTGAATGTCACTTAACTGCCCGTCTGGCGCGACCACAACTTGATAAACCTTACCGTCAACCTGAACACTGTAAGCTTCTGGTGAGCCATCAGCAGGTGTTGCAACAGCAGCTGCTGG
Source organism: uncultured Alteromonadaceae bacterium (assembly GCA_938085045.1). Lineage (GTDB taxonomy): Bacteria > Pseudomonadota > Gammaproteobacteria > Enterobacterales > Alteromonadaceae > JABSOG01. The sequence goes on along the minus strand of CALKGI010000036.1, from coordinate 3,779 downwards.
CGCTGAAGTGTCAGTTCCTTTAACAACGGCTTCAGGTGCTTTTTCAAAAGCATCTGGGTTGTTGCGGTTTTCAAGGAATTTAAGGCCAATCTGCGGGAACAAAGCGTAAGTCAGCACATCGTCAATGACGTCATCTGCCAATTTAATTGCTTTGTCGCTCGCCAGTTTCTTTAATTCAGCCGTCAATGAATCCATCTCTGCGGCAATTAAATCTGCCGGACGACAGGTAACCACTTCTTTGCCATCGAGCACGCGTGCTTGAAGTTCAGCATTTACTGGCGCAGCAGTTGCACCGTATTCGCCTTTTAACACACCAGCGGTTTCTTTGGTGATTGATTTGTAACGCTCACCAGTCAATACGTTTAGTACTGCTTGGGTGCCAACAATTTGCGAGGTTGGCGTAACCAATGGAATAAAACCTAGGTCTTCACGTACTTTAGGTATTTCGGTCAGTACTTCGTCTAAACGGTCTGCCGCGCCTTGCTCTTTAAGCTGGCCTTCCATGTTAGTCAACATGCCGCCGGGAACTTGAGCGGTCAATATACGGGCATCAATGCCTTTTAATGAACCTTCAAATTTGGCGTATTTGGTTCGAACATCACGAAAGTAAGTGGCGATGTCTTTCATTTGGTTCAAATCTAAACCTGTGCTTCTGGGCGTGTCTTCAACCATAGCAATCAGGGTTTCGGTCGCCGTATGGCCATAGGTCATACTCATTGACGACACAGCGCCGTCGAGCATATCAATGCCCGCATCAATGGCTTTTTGGCAGGTTGCTGCACTTAGGCCTGTTGTTGCATGACAATGCATGGCGATTGGAATTTTTACGGTGTCTTTAAGGCTGGCAATCAAATCACCGGCCACATGAGGTTTAAGCAAACCGGCCATGTCTTTTAGGCAAATTGAATGTGCGCCCATGTCTTCTAATTGCTTAGCCATATCTAACCACATTTGGGTGGTATGCACAGGACTCACGGTATACGACATGGTGCCTTGAGCATGTGCGCCAGATTTAACGGCAGCAGCAATGGCGGTCTCTAAGTTACGCATGTCGTTCATCGCATCAAAAATACGAAAAACGTCTACACCGTTATGGTGGGCACGTTCAACAAACCGTTCTACCACATCATCAGCATAATGGCGGTAGCCCAGCAGGTTTTGGCCGCGCAGTAACATTTGTTGTTTGGTTTTGGGCATCGCTTTTTTGAACGCACGAATACGTTCCCATGGATCTTCGCCAAGGTAGCGAATGCACGAATCAAACGTCGCGCCGCCCCAGGTCTCTACAGACCAGTAACCCATTTCATCGAGTTCTTTTGCTATCGGTAACATATCGGCCAATCGAAATCGCGTTGCCAACAGCGATTGATGTGCGTCACGTAGCACTACTTCTGTTAACAGTAAGGGATTAGACATGCAATAAACTCCGGTTATTTTTGGGATTTTCGATATTGATGTATGGCTGCTGAAATTGCGGCAACCGTTTGTGGGGCGATTTCCTCGCCCTGCGCCTGTGGTAAAGGGGTAGCCTGTACGGCCTGGGTTTGTTGCGTCTGAAACTTAATGACCAGATGCGACATCAATCTGGTGATAAACACCAAAGAGCCCAGAAACGTAAAAACCACTATCATGCCAATTAGCATGAGGTTTCCCGCTTTCGTTAGTAATTCGGTTACTTCCACAATAACTCCCGTTCTAATAGTTAAGAACCACTTACTCTAAGGTCGACTTTTTTAAGGTCGATTACTCTAAGGTCGATAGACCCTCACATTTTTAAAACCTGTTTCGTGTAACAACAAAGCCTGTAGCTTACTCATTACACCGCGATCACAATACAATAAATAGTTTTTAGATTGGTCCAAATCACCAAACACAGTAGACAACTTATAAAACGGTATATGTTGCACTTCTACACCATCTAAATCTAACGGAGCACCGTCTTCTTCTTCTGGACTACGAATATCCAGTACAATATCGCTGGCCTCAAACATCGACACCGATTCAACCTCAGATACCTCAGCCAGCGCCTGTTCTTCAATCTTACGAATGTCCATCACAGTAGCTTCTTCAACCACTTTGTTCAGTACATCAAAATCGAAATTGGCTTCCTCAGCTTCGATTTTTGCAAGCTTGGCTTTAACAGTCGGTTTTTTCGAGATCACCCCACAATATTCGGGCATTGTCTTAGCAAAATCTTCGGTGCCAATCTCGCGTGCAATATCAATAATTTCTTGCTTGTCGTGTTGAATAAGCGGACGCAAGATAAGCAGCGGTGTCACCCTGTCGATAACATTCAGGTTGGCCAGTGTTTGACTCGATACCTGACCTAGACTTTCGCCAGTCACTAACGCTTGAATTTTCAGTTTATCGGCAACATCGGCCGCTGCGCGCATCATCATCCGTTTGAGCACTACGCCCATTTGGCTGTTTTCTACGTTTTCGAGAATTTCAGCTACTACAGGTTCAAAATCAACGGTAATGAATTTAACCTTATGAGTAACGCTATAACGCTTCCATAAGTAATAAGAAACTTGTTTCACACCAATTTCGTGAGCCGCACCACCAAGATTGAAGAAACAATAATGCGTTCGAGCCCCTTTGCGGATCATCATATAGCTGGCAACGCCAGAGTCGAATCCGCCAGACATCAACGACAATACGTCTTCTTGTGTTGGCAGTGGAAATCCACCGATGCCTCGGTAATTTCGCTTAATAATATAAAGCTCGTTGTTTTTGATCTCAATTCGTACGGTGGTCTCGGGGTTTTTCAGCTTAACCTTGGCCGTTGCGATGTTTTGGTTTAAACCACCACCAACATATTGCGCCACATCATTGGATTTAAAGTCGTGTTTACCACTGCGTTTAACCCGTACACAAAAGGTTTTGTTGTCGAGTTGGTCTTTATAAACCGCAAAAACCTGTTGGTAAATATCATCCATGTCGGTGAATTCACTTTTGGCAACCAGATTAAACTGAACAATGCCCGGCGTACGTTGCAATTGTTCAATGATCACTTGCTCTTGTTCAGGCGTGGCATCGTTAACTGTAACAATGATTTTGTCCCACTGGTTTTGCACATAAACGGTTTCAAGGGTATGGCGCAGTGAAATCCGAATGTTAGATTCAAGCAACTGAGTAAAGCGCTTTCGCACTGGTTTGCTTTTAATGGAGATCTCGGGATGTAGTTTGACTATCAGCTTCATGAATTAGATCAAAGGAGAATAAAATTGGCCGCATTATACACCGTGTTTTTATACGCCCACAACAATAATAAGCGCATGATATATGCAAAATGGATATAAAGCGAGTTTTTAGTGCACAAAAATGAATAAGTATTCATGAATAGGTATGTAATGCAGTTTATGCATTCAGTTTTGGGCCTGATGATGGGTAGGGTTGTATATAGGTAATTTCACAAAAATAACGTGCGGAGTCAAATTACCAACCTATTTTTTTATCTTTCTCCGTGAACTTCCGTGTCTCCGCGCCTCCGTGTGAAGCTTTTCTTTTTATAACCAAGACTTACGCCCCACTGCCCGCATCATCAGCCACCGTAATTGGCGAAGTCTCTTTAGCTTTACCTTGCATAATCGAAATCTCTACCCGGCGGTTTCTGCGTCTATTAAGATTGGTTTCATTGGGCACCAAAGGTTTAGAGTCAGCACGGCCCATAACCACTATTCTATCTTTATCAAATGAAGGCACGTTGACCATAACAGTGGCCACCTCTACCGCCCTTTTAGCCGACAGGTCCCAGTTATTGCTGTATAACTCTGAAC
>CALKGI010000035.1 GCA_938085045.1 uncultured Alteromonadaceae bacterium | reverse complement strand
GTTGGTGTTTTTTACTGATGTCGGCTATTAATTGCGACTGCACCTGCCGATTACTGCTGGCGTAATGAACTTTGAGGTTGATGTTTAAATCTTTGGCTGCGGCTTTGGTCAGGTCGGTAACCAATGCCCAAAAGGGTTCTTCTTTGGTGGTGGGGTTTACCAATACAACATCTAAAGCCTGAACGGGGAAGGTAACTAAAATTAAAACGATTAAAGACAATATTTTCATCAATGCTCCATCATTTGTCATATTAGACAATAAGTTGGTCAAATAATAAGCATAACGTATCTAACCGGTTTGTCTTATTAGATCACAAAAGTCCCTAAATATAATTGTTCAACTGATTAGCGAATCTACCTGCATAAATCAATGCACCTGCACTTCACTTTCTTTAATCAGATTAATCGCTGCGTTTTGGCCAACTTCAGAATTGGCCGCATAAGCGACAAAGTTTGTTTTGATTGACCAGCTATCGACATCTAAAGAAGCGACTTCATCGGCGCGAAACTCTTGCATCTGTTCAACTTCGCTGGCAAGTAAAGTCACTTTTGGCATTTCGCCAGTTTGGCTTTGCCACCATAGTGCAAACTCTTCAACAATAGGGTCTGGGTTATTTGCGTTAACCGCCAGTGTTGAGAGAAAATGTAACTCATTTAAGTCAATTTCTTCTGTTTCGTCTTTGTCTTCCATACCTTGGGCCATCAATAACAACGCCTCAGGGTCTGCGATTTCTTCGGGGTAATTTTCGACGCTAAACAAATATAAATAACAGCTCATGACTTGTCCTCTTTTAATGATTCTTTTTTATGTAGCAAAACCACCATAATATTGGCTGAAATTATCAATCCTGCCCCGGTTAGCTTCTCCCAGCCGAGCTCTTCATCAAACAGTAAAAAACTAAATAGCATGGCAATGGGGATGTAAAAATAATAAACCGTGGCGGTGATGCTATTAGGCAATTCGCTGCTGACTTTAATCCACAAAGTATGGGCGATAAGGGTGCAAACGATGCCTAAGATCACCAAGCCACCCCAATCCATGCCTGTCAGCTCCCAATTGCCTAAAGGGGCAAACCAGATGAAAAACAGCAGACCAAAACCAAACTGGCCAAACGCTTTTTGTTCGGTGCTTAAATGATTGCCTTTACGATTGATGATGGGTAAGCAGGCATATAAAAAGCCGCTGAACATCGCCAACAGAAAGCCATTGAACTGTTCTGGGTTAATGCCACCATCGGGGGTGACCAGTATCACACCGGCAAAGGCGACAAAAACCGCGATAAAATCCACCGGTTTAAGTGATTCTTTGAAAATCACTCGGTTCATTAACAATAAATAAACCCCAAAAGTAGACACACCGATAGCACCGAGCGATACCGTCGACATCTTTAAGCTTTTGAAATAGGTATACCAATGGGCGCTGAAAACAGCCCCAAGCAGTAACATCCACCATACGGTATCACGGGTGATTAAGGCTTGTTTTTTGGCCTTGGCGATGAATGCAATGCCGAGCGCTCCAATAGCTAAACGGACGATACCAATGGTGATTTCATTAGCAGCAACGCCTTTTACCAGCACTGGCACAAAGCTCATTAAAAAAATTGATAATAAAGCGAGCAATATTAAGCGGGTGTTGCTTTTAGATTGATTCAAAATGATGGGCTGCTTTATAAAGGTTGGACAGGCCTGCATTGTGCATTAATGCAGGCAAATCGGTCAAGTTGGTTATTGCATACAATATATTCACATTAACATCTGTTTTCGCCATTCTTTATATAATTGGAGCACATCATGAGGCAGGCTGTTGCCAAGGTTATCAACGTCAATATTCAGCGGTAGCAGATGCGTTGCAGTTACCACCCCATTTTTGACTTGTATGATATTACGTGATGTTATCGTTGGGTTTTGCAAATTGGCCTGTTGCGCATTTTCATCAGGATATTCAATGACAAAAACGGCGCTCACCCAGTCTGCAAATACCCCTTTGTCGGTGACTTTGCCTGCAAACAACTTTTCTAATGGAACCGTCTTCTTATCTATCTCGTAAAAGCCTAGCCCTAAATTAAGGTCCAACCCGGTTAAATACAGTCGTTTGTCTTTTATGTGCCATTGCCCATTGGGGGCACCGCTTAGCGTTGCATTTTTCCAGTTGTATGGCCATTTTAAATGGTCGTTATCATAAAAGCTCAAAAGAGGGCTTTTGCCGGCGTTTCCTCGCAATAACCCCTTTTGGCCATCTATGGAGACTGCTTCTTGAGTGTAGAGTCGATAATAATAAGCGATATATCGATTATTGAGTTCAAGCATGGCCTTTTTAGCAGCCAAAGCTGAGTTGGGTTTTATGTCGTCGGGGTTGTTATCAATCTGTTTGTGCTCATTAAAGCTCAGCGATTGAGCATTAATAATTTGGCCGTGGTGGATATGAAAATAGTAACTCTTGTTTAGTGAAGGGTTTGTTTCGTCAAAAGCAGTAGGCCAGCCAACAATTACGCCACTGAACCAGTCGGCAAATACCCGTTTTTCTTCAGCGCTCGACGCTTGTTTTGATTGCACTGCAAATTCACAAGGCAGGTGAGACTTTCCGCCAACTCGAATAGTGTCCAGATATAATTTTTGCCCTTCAATAAGCCACACTGCAACATGACCACGATAGTTTCCGGTGCTAAGTGCGGTGAAAGGCGTTTTTTGATTTTTTTGTTGAAAGTATGTTTCTAAAGGAGACGGGTGACCCCATCCTGTTCTGACTTTAAATTGCTGTTCTTGATAATGTAATTTGTCAGGTGCTTGTTGAGTCGCCTTTGTTGGAAAGCAAAAACAAAGTGCCAATACTAATACGAGTAACTGTTTCAAAATAAATTCACCAAGGTTGCTAATATTGGTCTCACTATAATTGGCGTGGTGCTTTTACGTAATACTTGATGCGTTAGACTGCTGACATTTAAGGCGGTTGGGCTTAGCACACCAGTGAGTTCGAGTGTCACAGTACAATTTTGTATTTTTCAATCCACTTGTTTGGCATAGTGACACGCTCAAGCTGCTTAATCCCATGTCGCCAGTTATCTTGGCTTACAGAGTCTTTTAAATTGAAATTGTACGTCGTTACCGTACGTTTGGATGGAGTAATAATAAGATTAACAAGTTACCGTTGGCGACACTTTGGTGCCGTTTTTCTTAGCATCGGTAACATGTCGATAATAACGCATTGAATGTAATTTGAATTACTGCGGTGCTAAGCTGCTGTTGAAAATGTCACGATGAATTTTCCAGCTACCACCTTCATTTTTCCACACTACAACATACTTACCTTGGTCTAATACTGCATCATCGGCAGACTTGAGCGTGTAAAGCCCCACATCGATGACTGTGTCGCCATGTTGTTCTAATTCTTGAATTTCGAGTGAGGCACTTTTAATGCCCATATCCATTGCGCCTTGCCAAAATGCGGCAACGGCAGCTTTGCCTTTTGCTGATTCTGTGCCAGTGGGCATCACCAATGCTTCATCAGTATACAAGCTGCTTAAGGCGGCTGAATCGCCCTGTGCAAATGCTGCTTCGAAGATGTCGTCGGCAGCACGAATGGCTGCGTGAATGTCTGTTGTTTGTGTCATTTTTTGCTCTTCTGTAATTTGAGTTTAATGGTTGAACCACTGCCTTAATTAACCGTTATGGTATATAGATTTAGTTTGCTATAACGATTGAAGTTGCGGTTCATAGCGGTGATTTTTTGTGAAGCGTTATGCGAATGTCTTATATGGATTGCTTACAAATCATTTGGGTCAAGACCAGCTTGTTTGAGTATTTCATGCAGTTTGGCAATCTCGGCCTGTGCTTGCTTGTTTTCGGCTTGTGCTTGTGTTGCTTCGGCGTGTGCTTGTGTTGCTTCGGCTTGCGCTTGTTTGTTCTGGGCCTGAACTCGTTTTTTCTGCGCTTCTAGGTTTCTATTTTCGATATCGAGCCGTTTGTTTTTTACCTCGGCCTTTTCCAGGTTTTCTTGAATTTGTTGATACTCTGCCTGTTGGGTCAGCTGAACCCTTATAGCGTCTTGGCGGGATTGATAAAGGTGGTTTTCGGCTTCTCGTTCTGAAAATTGTTCTAGCGTTTTCATTGCTAACCTCAGTTCTGGCACTGCCAAAAGGATATCTGGCAAGGCTTTCCAGTGTTTGGCTTCTTTAAAGAAGTATAACCAAAAATCTGTTGCTTGTAATGTATCAGGCCGATGCCATTTTTCTAATTCGAAGGTATGTATTGAGCAGTTATCTGTGAGGGTCTGTTTATCTTTGGAGTGGATTTTTGCAGCGACTTGTTTGTTCTTTATACAAGGCAGAGGTGATGCAGTGTGGTTATTTTCGGCAATGTGCTCCTGCATTACTCTACCACCAACATCCATGTAGGCGCACATAAATCAACGATAACGCAGTTCAAAGGACAAACAAACGCTGCCCTTCGGGTTCGTTTCAAAACGCCTTTATCATTTATCGATGTAAGGACGCCCCTACGGCACACAAAAAACACCCATAGCCGCTATTTTGCCTTTCAGTTATACTGGGCGTCATAAGAGTGGCGCATAACTGCTGGGCAAATAATGAAATATCCGCTGGGTATACAAACATTTTCAGAGATTCGTGAAGAAAATTATCTGTATTTGGATAAGACGGCGTTGATCTATGATTTGATTAATTGCGGCAAGGTCTATTTTCTCTCCCGGCCCCGCCGCTTTGGTAAATCCTTGTTAATTTCTACCCTCGAAGCCCTATTCAGTGGTAAAAAGCCCTTTTTGATGGCCTAGCCATTAATAAAACCGACTACGACTTTGCCACTTATCCTGTTGTAACTATTGAATTTTCTAGCGATGAATTCAGTGACGCCGAAAGTTTACGTGAGCATATAGACGATGCTGTCAGCGACATTGCTGCATTGTATGGTGTTACCCTAACCAAAACTAAATACAACAAACGCATTGCTGAGTTGGTTGTTCAATTGCATCAAAAAACCGGGAAGAAAGTGGTTTTGCTGATTGATGAATATGACAAACCACTGTTGAATAACCTCAAAAAACCAGCTTTGACAGAAATCAAAGAGGTCATCGCTGCGTTTTATGCCGGGGCAAATCTCTAGATGAGCACCTTAAGTTCGTGTTGATCACAGGCGTTAGTAAGTTTGCCAAAGTGTCGGTTTTCTCGGGCATGAACAACATTACCGACATTTCGCTAGATAAGCGTTATGCCACCTTGTGCGGTATCACTCAAGCTGAATTAGAAACCCAGTTCGATGAGCCTATTACGCAACTGGCGCTGCGAGACGAAATGAGCAAATCGCAAATGTTGGCCAAAATCAAACATTGGTATAATGGTTATTATTTTGAAGAGAACGCGATTAGCGTATACAACCCCTATTCGTTGTTAAGCCTGTTTTACAAAGAAAAATTCAATAATTATTGGTTCACTACCGCAACGCCGACTTTTTTGCTCGACCTACTGCAAGACAAACAATATGAGCTGTCGACCTTGTCGCAGTTCGAAATTGGCGATGCCTCGTTTGATGCCTGTGACCCTGAAGATATGGATGTTTTATCGCTGTTGGTACAAACCGGTTATTTGACCATTAAAGATTACAATAAACCGTTGTATGTATTGGATTTTCCAAACTACGAAGTGAAAAAATCGTTTTTTGATTCGATTGTGTCGCGATTTGGCAAGATCAACACCGGTTTGGGTCAAACCTATACCCACAAACTTACCGAGCAAATCATTGCAGGTGACTTGGATGCGTTTTTTGACACCCTAAGTAAGTTTTTCGCCAATATCCCATATGATATTCAGCTCAAAGACGAAAAATATTATCAATCACTGTTCTACGCCATATTCACCTTGCTTGGACTAACGATTGAAGCCGAGGTTCGGACCAATCAAGATCGTATTGATTGCCTACTGCAAACCGCAGATACCATCTATATTATCGAGTTCAAATTGAATGACACCAAAGAAGCTGCGCTCAAGCAGATTCATACCAAGCAATACGCGCAGAAGTACCAAAACGGCGATAAAGCGATTGTTTTACTTGGGGTTGAGTTTGATAAAGAGAGTCGTAACATTGGTGGTTTTTTGCGAGAAGATGCTTGAGTTCAATCAAAAGTATTAAGAAGGAAGCTCTATACTAACTCGTCGTATCTTTTGGCTTCCAAGCGCATTATGCCCTTTATTTTGGTTTTAATTCTGTCATTATGGGCATGAGCAGCGCAACACGGGAGAATAATATGTCTAGGGCAAAACAACACAGTGGTTTAATGACAGAAGAGCAATATGTGCAGGGCGAACTATCTGGCGAAGTGAAACACGAATTTGTCGATGGTCAGGCTTTTGCTATGGCTGGAGCAAAACCCAATCACTGCAAAATAAGCGGAAACGTTTATCGTCATTTTGGCAACCATTTGGTAAATACTACCTGTTACCCCTGTGTGTCTGACATGAGATTAAAAACCTCAACTGGCAGTCACCGTTATCCTGATGTGTTGGTGATTTGTGACGATGATTTTGTTGATAACGCGACTCTAACGCCCACCATTATTGTCGAAGTCCTTTCTCACTCAACCCGAAAAACCGATGAACGCGAGAAGTTCTTGGAATATATCAACATTCCAACTTTGCAGGAGTATGTATTGATTGAACAGGATATTGTCAGTGTTATCGTGTTTCGTAAAAGCAACGACTGGCGTCCTGACCATCATTACATAGGTGAAGAGGTTACTTTCGAATCTATCGATTTAACGTTGTCAGTTGCCGACATTTATCATCGTGTAATTAATGACGATATGAAGGCGTTTTTGGGGTAAATAGCGTGCATTCAATGTGCGCTTTAAGGGTTATGTGTTTTTAGGCTCATCACCCAAAAACGCCTCAAACAACCCCTCTAACTTGTGAGCGCTATCACTCAAACCCTTCAGCCTTAACACTTCAATTGCACATTCTGCGGTGCACAATCCACCGTCTACCTGATTGCGCCGCAGGCTATATCGTGAAGGCACAGTCTGTTCAAAGCTGAACCATTTCGCTTGTTTTAAATAATCGCTTTTATTGTAGATTTTGCGGGCTTCTTGCCAAGTGCCATCAAGGATAATGACATGTTCAATTTTGCTGATGTCCGTTAGCTGTTCGCCATCGCCTTGCTGGGCTAACAGCACCGCATCGCCAGATTCAATTGCTGCCACTAAGGCTTCATCGGGCTGGGTTCTTTGCCACAAAAGTTTATCGGTTTCAAAGTCGTTAACGCCGTTCAAAAGCGCACCGCTGTTGTCGGCTCTGAGGTATTCTTTTTGGTGGGTGAGTAGGGTGAATTTCATTTGCGAGATATTTGTACGGGCTGATGGCAGGTATTGTAGCAGCGCTGTGTCATGGTGAATACCCTGTGTTATAGTGGCGGTCCTTCACATTCTAAGAGATACACAAAATGAAAAAAGGACTCATTGCGGGTTTAATTTTAATGGTGTCTAATCCTGTTTGGGCCGATTGGCAACTAGACAATGATTATTCGCGGGTCAACTTTACTTCGGTGAAGAAGAACAAAATCGGCGAGGCTCATCATTTCACCCAAGTTAAGGGCAGCTTGACCGACAGCGGCAAGTTAGCTATCGAAATTCCTTTGGCATCGGTCGAAACTGGCATTCCTATTCGTAACGAACGCATGCAAAAAATGTTGTTCGAAACCAAAATGTTCCCCCAGGCAGATATCACCGCTAAGGTCGACACCAAACTGCTTAAATTGTACAATGGCGAGTCAAAAATTGTGACTATACAAGCGGATGTTGGTTTGCATGGGGTTAATCAATTGGTCAGCGTTCAAGTGATGGTCACCCGGGTATCAGCCAAAAAGTTGCTGGTCGCCAGCCTTAAACCCATCATCATAAACCCGGCAGATTACGGGCTGAAAAACGGCGTATTAAAGCTGATGGCTGCGGCCAAGTTACCGGGCATTACTCAGTCGGTCCCCGTTAGTTTTGTTCTGACTTTTAATGAATCGTAATCGTTTCTAACCGACAAGGTAATGATATAATTCGCTTTTATTTTAACCGACAGGTTAAATAGCAACAAAAATACGATGAATGGCCTTTGGAAATACAACAATCGTCTATATAGTATTAACCTGATTGTCGTCGGCTACTTTGAAGCTTGCGGGAGGTCGGCGTTAGAAAGTGAGGTTTCTGCGCTGATTGATGCGGGGGCATTTTCCTAAGAGTTGAAAATATTGCGCCAAAGGCAATTAAACGGGTTTCTTGGCAGAGAAGCTCGAATTAAAAAACCACGCTTTGCGTGGTTTTTTTATGCCCATGGATTATTTAGTCGACTAAACAAAGACTTATTCACTGTGATTGTTCAAATAAATCCCGCCAAAATTGCCACGCTTGCATCGCTGACCTACGCTTAATCAATCATTAATGCGAACCGGGGTTATGCCTTTCATGAATAAATTACTCAAAATGTTGTCTATCAACCAAAAAATGCTGTTGAACATATTGATGATCGTGTGCGGTATGCTGGTGATGTTGTCATTGTTGTTTTACCAGTCAAGCGAGTTAGATAATGTCGCTACAAAGATGCGGTTGGCTGAAAAAATCAATATTGACATGTTGATGCTGCGCCGTAATGAAAAAGACTTTTTGGCTCGTAAGGATTTGGAATACGTCGATAAATACAGTAACAATTACAAAGTTTTAATGGCAACAGTTAACAGCTATGAACAGATGGATGTCGACATACAAGAACTCAATAACTTCAAACGTTTCAGCAAAGATTATCACGACAAGTTTATGGCTTTGGTTGAGATGCAAAAGAAGGTGGGACTGAATCCCAAAGATGGTTTGTACGGTGCTCTACGTGATGCCGTTCATGAGATTGAATCGGGTATTAAAAGCCAAAACGAATACCGTATGCTGGCCAATATTTTACAATTAAGACGGCGTGAAAAAGACTTTATGTTGCGCTTTGACACTAAGTACGTCGACAGCTTTAAAGCCGATTTAGCTATATTAGACGACTCTCTTGAGCAATCGTCGATTGATTCGGGTGTTAAGCAGCAAATTTCGGCTAACATGGACGACTATCAGCAAAAGTTTCTCGCCTTGGTAGATGGCATGACTAAAATTGGCTTAAACCCCAAAACAGGTTTGCTGGGCGAGTTACGAGACGCCATTGGTAAAGCTGAAGACTTGCTACACACCATGGTAAGTAAAACCGAAATCGCAGTCGAAGAATCAATTGAATTCATTAAATTCGTCGCGTTATTTGTCTCATTTGGGGTTGGAGCATTTGTTTGTTTGATCAGTTTTATCACCAGCCGTAGCATTTTGAGTCCTATCACCAGTATAAGTACTAAAATTGGCGAAATTCGTTCACGCAATGATCTTACGCTTAGGGCCGACGAACAGGGCAATGACGAATTAAGCACCATGTCTGGTTATTTCAACTCATTAATGCAGGACTTTCAGCAATTGGTGGGAGACGTTAATTCTGCGTTATCGACTCTAGACCATGCTGCCAGCAATTTGTCGCAAAATGCGAATGATACCCAACAACAAATGAGTCATCAGCTTGTTGAGACCGATATGGTGGCAACTGCGGTCACTGAAATGGGCGCTACCATTGAAGAGATTGCCAAAAACACCGAGCGTGCCGCCAGCATGTCTAACGAAACCAACGTTAACGCCAAAGACGGTTACCAAGAGGTGATGGAAACAACCAATAGTATTAATGACTTGTCGTCGCAATTGGGCGAAGCGGGAAGTGAGGTGCAAGAGCTTGAGCAAGACGTTAAAAACATCGGCTCTGTAATGGATGTTATTCGTGGTATTGCCGAACAAACCAATTTATTGGCATTAAACGCGGCGATTGAGGCTGCAAGAGCAGGCGAACAGGGCAGAGGGTTTGCCGTGGTGGCAGACGAGGTACGTAACCTCGCAATGCGAACCCAAGAATCAACTCAAGAAATTGAACAGATCATTAAAACTTTGCAATCAAGAACCAACAACGTGGTTGAACTAATGCAACAGTGTCGTAGCAAAGGTGACACGAGTGTACATCAGGCCAAAAAAGCCGGCGACTTATTGATGCGTATCACCGAAGATGTCACTGCCATATCTGATATGAGCATTCAAATCGCCAGCGCCATTGAAGAACAAAGCATGGTCGCGGCAGAGGTTAATCAAAATATTGTTAAAATCCGCGATATTGCCGACACTTCTAACAACAACGCAGGTAGTATTTCTGACGTCAGCAACGAAGTGTCTAGTCAGGCAACGGTTCTGGTCAGTGCTGTGAATAAGTTTAAGGTTTAATTCAAATAATCTGCTAAGGCCGCTGTGTTTGTATTAAGTAGCGGCCATAATTCTGCGAATGTACCGCCGCTCGTCAAAAAATACATAACACCAAACCCTACTTATGAAACCAAATAAGACAGGCACAAACGGTTGTGATAAAATTGTTGCACAATAATAACTCCATGCGAACTCATAGCCAATATGACAGCACTGTCTTCTTCGTTTAAAGCCTTTATTCTCGGTGGCCTGTGCACTTTGATGCTCGGTTGGCTGTCGTCTGTGGGCGCATTACACTGGATTAACCTTAAAATTCACGATCAGGCGCTTGATTTACCCTTTTCTGGCGCGATAGCACCTTCTATGCTGTTGATTCACAATGATTTAACGGATGAGACGCAATTGAAGATTGCGTTAAATCAGTTGGTTAAACAATTATCTACTCACCAAGCCAAAAACATTGTGTTAATGACTCGCTTTGACCGTGTTGCTGAGCTGCTTGTTGATGGCCTACCACAGTCGGTGCATTTGGCGATGCCTGTAGGTGCAAAGTCTGATGGTTTACATAAACAAGTTGAATTATTTGACCTTTATGCCACTGATGGGATATTTCGTGAGTTTGCTCGGGGCGACAAGCTACTTAAGCTGTTTGATAACGGCCAACAGAATATTCAATTGAATACCTCAGTTAATACCTCAGCTAATACCCAAGCCATTAGCCAAAAACACTACCTCAATTATTTTTTAGATATTGCGACTTTGCCTAATTTGACGCTATCGCAGGCGCTTGGTGGCAGTATTGTCGACGAGCTGGTGGCCAATAAAGTGGTGCTGATTGACTTGGATTATTACCAAAACCAAACTTCGCTCTTTATTCCTCAAATGGGACTTAGTACCACTGCCTCGCAGGGGCAGTTACAAGCACTAGCGGCGCATACTTTGCTTACGGGCAGTGATATTCGTTACTTGCCCGTAACCATCACGCTTGTTTTGTTACTGCTAGCTTATACTTCGTACTTTTTTGTTTTGCAGTTGTTTTCACCCATAGGTACGTTTATTTTTGGTGTGGTAATGTCAGTGATGACTTATCTACTGGCGATGTTGATTTTGGTGAATTGGCATGTGTTATTGCCGGTGTTTGAGCTGATCATTATTCAGGTTTTTGCGGTGGTTTATTTGCTGGGCATTGAACGTTTACGCAAAGAAAGTACCTTGTTGAAAATGTCGGCCGATTTAAATGCCCGCTTGAGTAAAAAAGTGCAACCGCCTTCGTTTTATCAATCCGAAAACCCTTGGGATAACCTTCATGCGCTAATCAATCAACAATTGAGTTTACATCGTTCAATATTTTTGGCCAAGGTGCCCAAAGATCACCGAGTTGCCGCCATTCATGCACTTAATTGTTCTATCGACGATATCCAAGAAATGCGCCGAGATTATCAAAGGGCGCCCTATTCAGTGGCCATTGCCACGCAAAAACCAATCAAGTTAGACAAAAAATATTTCAGCTCGGTTGATGAAAACGAAATCGAGTATATGTGCCCACTGATTTTTTCGGGTAACGTGTTAGGGTTCTGGGCGCTAACGGTTATGCCAAGCAAAGGCTGGCATCAGGGCGTGTTTGAAAACAACCTAGTTCAGTTTGCGCGGGAGATCACCGAACTGTTGTTTCATCGCAATCGATACTTGCAACAAAGTGACAAAGATAACGCACTGTTGCGGCGTATTTTTAGCCTTCAGCTGGCACAGGCCGAACATCAGTCGTTAGATAATTCGGTGTCGATGCTCGAAAAGCGTTTTGATTCGCTGCAATATGTTTTCGACGGCATGAGTACCGCGAGTACTTTATACAGTTTGTTTGGTCAAATCGTTCATTCTAATCGGCAAATGGAAGCGCTGGTAAAACAGTGGCAATTGCCGTTATATAACCTCAGTGCTCACGATTTTTTGCTTAAAATTACCTTACTCGATTCGGCTCAAATCAAACAAAAATTGTTGCAGGTGACCATTCACAATGTCGAGGTTAGCCTCAGTATCACCATTAATAACCAACCCACAGATTATATTTTACGGGTTCGACCGATTGATGTGCCCAACGACAATAAAGAAGAAGGCATTCCGTTTTTATTGCTGGGTATTTTGTTTGAATTCATCGATATATCTGAAGCCCAGCAAGTGTTGTCGATGAAAAAAGACCTTTACAGTCAGTATTTTCACCAAATGCGTAATAATCTGGGTACTTTAAACCTGATCAGCCGTCAGTTGCGAGGCCAGCTAGGTGAAGGTGCTCCATTGCTTGGCATGTTAGATGAAACTCTAGACGAATGTACTAAGGTGAATATCAGTATCGAAGACCAGCTAGCCAAGCAGCGTACGCAAGTCGCTAACGTGGTGCCTGTAAACCCCTTCACTGAATGGCAAAAAGTGATTGAAAGCGCCAGTGAAGTGATCAGTAAAAAGCACATTCAGCTCAATGAAAATGTACCAACAATTATGAGTTTGGTGTTGGCCGAACCTGTACAACTGGCCACGGTGCTTGGGTTAATTTGTACCATATTAACTCAAGACAGTGATTCGAACGAATCAACTTTGTCGCTAACGGTAAAAGACACTACTGACGAGCTAGATGAAAGAATTATTTTGATGACATTTGGCAACGAAGGTTATGGTGTGCCCGATGAGCATTTGACCAAGTTGCTGGCCATGACAGCGGCAGATTGGGCAGGCAGTGACGAACCCCTTGAGAAATTGTTATTAGCAGCAGATAATGCACAATATTGGGGTCTGAAATTAACGATTAGCAGTACTCTTGGCACAGGATATGCTATCGAAATGGCTATCCCCGTTTTTGCAATAAATTAGAACACCATGCGGGACTTATATTCCGCCTATTACAGGAGTCATAATGGCTGATAAAAGACGTATTCTTTTAGTTGAAGATCAACAGATACTGTGCCAGTTAATGAGTTTTGAACTCCAAGGTGAAGGTCATGAAGTGACCATCGCTGGCGATGGCGTGCAGGCCATGGCATTGCTCGAACAAGTGTCATTTGATGTGGTCGTCACCGACCTGTATATGCCCGAAATGGGCGGCATGGAATTGATTAAAACCATGCAAAGCAAAAATATCGATTTGCCGATTATTGTGTTGTCTGCCTCACGTCAAGGCGATGTGGCTACCGAACTGACTAATTTGGGTATTGAGCATTTCATTGATAAACCCATTACCGACGACAAAATGACTCTGTTGTTGTTTTATATCAGTGTCTTATGAGACTTCTGCTGACATGATACAGGTAACATAAACGGTGGAATTCACCCTTAACCTTCTTCCCGCCGGTGGCTTAGCTAGCTCCGTGATCACCACAGTGTGGGTGGGTGTTATGGTGGTGGTTTTTTTCAATTTGCGATTTGGTACGACTTTGTCGGGTTTGGTTGTACCCGGTTATCTTATTCCTTTGTTTATCGTTCATCCAGCCAGCGGCTGGGTTATTCTTATCGAAAGTGTGATCACTTATCTTATCGCCCGGGTGGTGGCTGATCGAGGCCTTGTTCGTATGGGTCTTGGCGAAATGTTTGGCCGCGACCGCTTTTTTGTGCTGATTTTGATAAGTGTACTGGTGCGGGTCTGCTCCGACGGCTTTATTTTGCCGCTGTTGGCTGAACAGCTGGCAGTATGGGGCGCACCTTACGAGTTACGCAGCGGCCTGCACAGCTTTGGTTTAATCATTATCGCCTTGTGCGCCAACCAGTTCTGGAATGGCGGCATTAAAGTCGGCGCCATCACTTTAAGTGTTTATCTGTTTTTCACCTATGTCATCGTCAGTTATGTGTTGATGCCGCTGACTAACTTTAACATTTCCACGCTGGGTTACATGTACGAAGACATTGCCAGTAGTATTTTGGCCAGTCCTAAGGCGTACATTATTTTGATCACCGCCGCGTTTGTTTCTTCACGAATGAACCTGCGCTATGGCTGGGACTTCAACGGCATACTCATACCTTCGTTGCTGGCGCTACAGTGGTACGATCCGTTTAAAATTTTGACAACCTTTTTTGAAGCTTTTGTTATTTTATTTGCCGCTCAAGCGGTGATGAAGCTGCCTGTTATTCGCCAAATTAACATGGAAGGGGCACGCCAATTACTACTCTTTTTTAACGTCGGTTTTTTCTATAAATTGGGCTTAGGGTTTGCCATTATTAACTGGTTCCCTTCATTTAAAGTCACCGACTTTTATGGTTTTGGTTATGTGCTTGGCACCCTAATGGCGCTCAAAATGTACGAAAAGGGCATTGCCATTCGGTTTACCCGTACCACGGTGCAAACCTCTTTGACCGCCATTATCATGGCCAGCTTGATGGGTTATGCCATCACTTTTTTTGCAAGCGAAGACCCGGCAGTATGGCAAGCAAGACAAGGCGAAACCTTACTGCAAACCTCTGATGCCTCGTTGTCGCAATTTGTTGCTGACAGTCGCAGCTCTACTTACCAATCAGAAGGCGCTAAATCGCTATATTCGCTGTCGGCACCTGATGTTGGGGCATACAATCGGCTATTTAGGCAAACGAGTGTGTTGACTGAATCCTCGCCAGTAGAGCAGTTAAATGCCATTGCTTATGGCGCCCGAGAGTTAGGTTTTATCACCCATTATGTAGAACAGCGTTATTTGGCTTTTACTGAAAGAGACCCGCAAAATGGCCGAGGTTTTTATTTAATCGACACTCATGCTAACAGTAATTTAGCCCTCGAAGTGCCAAGGGCACTGGACGAACCCAAAGCTGCCGCCGTAGCCGATCGTATTTACAGCCAACTTGGTGCGCGGTATTTGGCTTATTCTGGGGCACGCTCAAACCGTAACGAAGACGGCAGTGACGATGTATTGCTCAATGCCAACTCGGTATTTCAGTTATTTCATCAGGCAGTGGGCAATAACAACGCTTTGCAGATACGCGGTTATACTCGCCGTTCGGCGCGGCAATTGTT
Source organism: uncultured Alteromonadaceae bacterium (assembly GCA_938085045.1). Taxonomy (GTDB): domain Bacteria; phylum Pseudomonadota; class Gammaproteobacteria; order Enterobacterales; family Alteromonadaceae; genus JABSOG01. Next base: position 109,588 of record CALKGI010000035.1, on the reverse strand, counting down.
AGGGGTAATTCAAGATCAACAAACGTTGGATTTAAACATTCAAAAAACCTCGGTGTGGGTCAAACGCTCTTTACCGCAACACCTGCCGTTAGGGCAGCTTAAACAAATGCTCGGCGGCTTTGATATCAGCTGGCAAACACCATCGACGCAAAACCGTCAACGCGACACGGCAATTAACGGGTTTGTTGAGGTATACCTTAACGACCAAAGCTTGCTCAGTGTTTACCGCCAAACCGCCAAAGCGATGCAGTTTACTCAGGTGGCCGAGCAGCAGCGCATTGACGGGTATCTTCAGAGCTATTTGCTGGAAGAAAAGCTCGAAGGCAAATTTAATTTTGCCGCCAAAAACTCACAAAGTTACGTGGTCGCCGATAAATATCAATTGTTGTACTTCGATCAGGCGATTTTACAGCCGGTGTTAAACTTGATTGATCAAGTCGCTGGCAATACGTGGGATCAGGGGCACCAAAGCCGTTTAAATCAAATCTCAGGAGAGGCAGCCCAGTTTGGTTATCAGGTGCTGCTTTATCGTCATGTACCCACCGGTCAACAATACCTGATCTTCAAAGAGCTGCTTGCAAAAGGACAATCACAAAACAGTCGGTATTGGGGCACCTATGCAATTAAACTCAATGCAAAGACCGATTTATCTGAGGGGAAGGTCAACTACATTGTCGAGGTGCCCATGCCAATTGTTGAGCAAAACACTTTTGAGTTTGGCACTGAATTGTTTGAAAACCTCGATGCCCGGGCGATATTAATCAGTGCCACTCATCCGTTGGCCAATAGCGATGGTTCGTCACAGCTGACCTCGTCACAAAACCAAGATTCATTGTTTAATTTGTTTCACCAGTCGTTGTTGCGCCACTATCAACATCAATCGCCGTTTGCAGTGCAGGTGCGCGGATTTATGCCCAAAGGTGTCAAAGAAGCCACGCAAGAGGCAGGCAAAGCTGTGGTTGCTCATTTTGAACATCGCAAACCCGGTGCCCAGTCTCATCCGGGATTGATGGCGCTTAAACAAAAGCTGCAACAAAACGGTTTGATATTACGCGAGCCTGACAGCGAACAAATTCATCAACGGTTCGAAGCCCGTCTAAATGCCCAGTCGCGTTTCACCAAATACATCAGCAGCGCTCAATATGCAGAGGTTTGGTTGCCGGCGCAATTGCGTTACCAGTTTAAGCGCAACAGCGAAGATGATTTGTTCAGTAAAAAAATCGCTGCGCTTGAATTGCCGATTCTACAAGTTGACGTAAAACAGTATTTACAGCAGCAAACTTTTTCTGTGCTCGCCCAACGCAGCTTAACCAGCCTTAAATCAATGCTTGACCAATTTAGTGACTCGCAAAACATCAATCAATTGTTGATTCTTAAACAAACTTTTGAACAGGTGATGTTGGTGCAAGACAACAACTCGCAATTGTATTATCTGCTGGTATCTGATGCCAATCAACGGGTGCAACTGGTGGCTAACTTGATGCCTTTGAATGATGACGAGCAAACCAGTATTACCAAGGATGCCATCAATAACTTTGTTGATAATCGCCAGCGTTACCTCATAAAAAACTCGGTTATTAAAGGTAGTTCTACACTAGGGGTTAACCCATGAGGTGGCTGGGTCGATTGATTCTATTGGTCGTACTGGGTTGGTATGCCTTTGGCGCGGTTAATTCGCTATTGCAGTGGCAAGGCTGGCGCACTAGTACGGTGCTTGACTGGGAGCAAGATTTTTCGGCTTATCCCATTTTTTGGCTCGATGATCAGCAACCATTGGTCTTTGATATCCCTGCTAATGCCGAGCAGGTTAGGGTGCAACTGACACCGACCCTCGCTGGTGTTCTTGATAACACGCTCAGCAATACCAATACCGCTAACAACAGCGAATACCGAGTGAATTATCAATTATTCAACGACAGTGGGATGGTGACTGATGAAGCGACTCGCCATTACTTACTCGACCAAGCAATAGAGGTGACGGCGTCTGAGCAACTGCCGGATCGTTTTTTTGAACGGCCAGACGGGCAAGGCGCGCAACTGACCAGCGGCTTTTTTATCGATAACCGCAGTGCCGAGCCGGTGCGCCGTTTAAGCTTAAGTTTACAGCAAAGCAATGTGACTGGTGTGGCGGTTAGAGTGTCGGTACTTGAACGTAAAAACGAACAAGACTTACCCGTATTGTGGCAGCGAATGCATCGTGATAAACGCCTCGCACTAATGGCCGAAAATATTTACCCAGCAGAGCTGGTAAGCGAAGCGCAAAGGCGTACCGCACTCAAATATTCGTGGTTACCTTTGGGGCCAGAGGGCGTAGAAGGCGAAGAATATAAAGCCGGGACTTTGTTCATTAAAAACCTGATTGTGGCGCCAGTGGACGAACAAGCGGTGTCTACGCTCAATCATATGTTGACTGGCCCTAAGCAAGTATTCACTTTTTTGCAAACGGCCGAATTGACTATCGATACTTTGAGCTGTAAAAGCCTAGATGGCGTGGCGCTTGATTGGCTGGAGTTGCTAGAGCAAGACCCACTAAACCCACAAACCCTCAGTCGTCGTATTTTTATTGGTGCTGACTTAGATAACCCGGTGAAGCTTGAAGTTAAGCCTGTTTTATATCAAATAAGAACTTCAGCTTTGTGTCAGTTGAGTTTGTTTGACAAACAAGGTCAGGCAGTTGTGCTACCGCCCAAAGTACAGCGCAGTTATTTGGCGAATCCGGCGCCGTTAGAGTTTGCGTTGACGGTGCAAGGTAAAGCACTACAGCCCATTAAGCTAGATGTTAGAGGGCTAACACACGCTCTTAATGACAATTTACGTGACAATTTACGTGGCAATTTAGGCACCGTTGATTGGCAGGTGCAAGACAAAAACGGCAATAACATTTTATCGGGTAAGTTAGATTTGCTACCAGAGCAGGACATGTTTGAAGCATTGGCGATGTCGAGTATTGAAGAAACGTTATTCATTAAAAATAGCGCTTTTATTTTGGCTCCGGCAAATGGTGTTAAGTTGATTGTTCAATCGCCTGATGCGCAGGCTTTGGTGAGCGTGTTCACGCGTCCTTTGGACTTAATTTACAACGATGGTTATAAAGATGGAACTGAAAGCGGTAATTTGAATGCGCAGGCGCAAGCATTACCCCAATGGTTTTTATTGCTGCCCAAAGGCGCCAATCGACTTAAAGCCGATGGATTGACGCGACTAATTTATCGTCAGCAAAGGCCCAAATTACCCAATGTCGTAGAGCCGGGTTTGTCGCAATGGCAAGCGTTAAAAAGCGTCGATGAACAGCCGACTTATCCGCTTTTTGTTGGTAAAACGCAATTTAACGAAATTGATACCAACGTCATCGAATCAACCAAGGTTGCTGCCAATTATCAGCTCATTAAAGAAGCTGCTTTAACCCATTCAGAGGTTAGTTTCAGTGCAAATTTTGTGACCGATAGGCAAACGAAAACGCTATCGCCAAAACTGGTGTATGTACAACAATTATCAAAAAACCAGCCGTTATCACCAAAGGCGCGCAAAGTTCAAATCAGCATCGATGGCAAACCCTTTGATTATTGGCTAGGGGCACAAGCCGGACAAATCACATTACCCAGCATCAACGTTGGTGAGCACCATATTAGTATTCAAGGTAGTGTTAATACGCTTTGGTATATCAACCATTTAACACCAAAAACTCAGGGATATGGAATACGCAGCGCCTATGCGCTTGCAGGTAAATTGACTTTTGAAATCAGTAAAACAGGTGATAAAGAATGGGTGAGTTTTCATTACTTTCCTCAGACTAGTGAGGCTCATAATATTAGAATAAACCTTAACCATGGTTATGAAAATGGTGAGTATGGGGCGCATACTATACCGGGCCGAGCTTTTGCTATACCTGCTGCGACAAAGGCACAATCTAGTGACCGAGAGGTTTATCAGCTCAATCAAGACAAACCTGCGTTACGTCAGGGGTATTTGCTTAAATTCCCGTTAGACAAGGACTTGTACCCGGGGGAATATTCCCTTAGTGTGTCAAGTGATAGGCAAAATAGTGGTTTTGTTCAGGCTTCCTACGTGCACAGTGATGTGTCACAATTGCTGTATCACTTTGTTGAGGTAGAAAATGCGCTTTAGTTTGTTGATATTGTTGTGGATAGTTACGTTTGCAAGCGCTTTTGAAGCGTATGCCAACGACGACTGGCGTATGGTGGGTGAGAAAGAAAAAAAGGGTGAAAAAGTGGAAAAGAAGGGGTATAAACCGCCCAACATAACCACATTTATTCAGTTAGAAAAAGCTTTTGACCAAGCGTTCAGAGCCGATGACCTCGAACCGTTGTCTGAGTTTTATCAAATTAGCTTAAAAGGTGATGGCCAACAAAGTTTGAGCGTACTAAAATCTGCAAAAAACATCGGTTGGGGTACCATAACCCTCAATCACAGTGCTACGGTAACAAACAACACTGAACAATCTTTATTCTTACAAGTTCCCCATCGCTTTTTCGACAAATGGACGACAGATATCGGCAGCTATTGGTTGCTCAGCGGTCGTTTTAAAGTGGCTATGATCAATACTGTTTCAAGGCACACCGGGCGTGATGCCACACCACCGTACAACAGTGATTTTTCGACCGCCCCGAATAACCCTTTTGTTGCTGCCACCCGAGCTTTTATCAACAGTTTTGCCGAGCCATTGGTATTGCAACTGCACGGATTTAGCCCTAAAAAGCGTAAAAGTGATGAGGCTAAGCAGGCTGATTTGATTTTAAGCCATGGTGCCAATCTGCCTCTACCTTATCTTAAAACGTTGACAACGGCCGCTGCGTGTATTGAAAAAGACATGGGGCTGAAAGCCTTGGTCTATCCCAAAAATGTGCAGGAATTGGGTGGCACTAAAAACTTGGTGGGCAAACAGCTGCGTAAAAAGGGCTATTTTCAGCGCTTTATACACATTGAAATGAGTTATGAATTGCGCAAGCAACTGCGTTACAGCAATGAGCTGTCGATACAATTGCTAGATTGTATTATTGGTACTGAATAATGAAGAGCGAAATGATAACTCGGCTATTGTTGCTTTGCTGCTTTTTTATCAGAGCTGCTCATGCCCAATCTTTTGACGAACAGTATTATCCTGAACGATTGGAATGGCACAACGTTGAGCATTTCCAAAGTAGTGGTCAACGCTACTTTGTACCGTGGGATGAAGGCGATTTTTTACGGCTGCGTTCAGATAAAAATGGCACCAACGACGAAATCACTGTTTGGTATTCTTTGGGTGACGGTCTATTTCAGCAAATGAAGCCTGTTAATAACGATAATTCACAGCGATTATTTGCTCGGCCTAAAAATCAGCCGTTATTGGTGATGTTCGACAATGTTAATGGCGATATTCCACTTGACGTTGATTTAAGTAAACACCGCAAACCCCCACGTTTGAGTGTGGTCAATGAACGTATTCTACACCCCGACAATCAGGTGCATACCAATCAAACCGGAGGTTTTTCGCGTGGCCAGCACAACCAAATAAAACCCGAACAGGCAATGGAATATGTGCTTGAAGGACCGGCGCAATACCGTTTTGTTATGCGCACCCAGTGGCTTGAACAATACGGTATGTCGCAGTTGATGGAGTTACAACTTAACTTAAATAATGGGCCAACTCAGACCGAAGTACTTAAACTTCAGCCCCAAACCGGCCATTTGCTACAAACTGATTGGTGCGAGTGTGTTTACTCAAGGGCTAAAGAGGTTCAGCTGAACATTCCTGAAGGTACGCATACCGTCAGGGTAAAAGCCGACCGTGAAATATTGGGCTTTTGGTCGAATGAAAGTCAACCCGAACAGTTTTTTTACCAGCGCAACGCTCACAAAGGATTAATTAGCTTGCAGCCAGAGCCGCTACAACGCCAAGATTATTCGTCGACCGGACTAGATAATGTGCCTGCGCTGTATTTTTACCGAGAATTACCACCAAACACCGAGCACGCTTTTAGCAGTGTGAAACCGTTGGCAACGGGTGCACAGAGTAAATTGTATCAAGATAAAAAATGGCCATTTAATCGTTTAGATGCGATAGAACCGGTTTATTTCGCTCACGTTGAAGCCAATAAAAGCGCCAGTTACACCATTCCTAATACCAGCCATCAGCCACCATTACGTTTATATTTAAAAACCGATACACAATTAAACCAAGCAACAATGTCACTAGTGACTGATGCTGGCGAGCGTGTTGTATTGCGTTATTTTTCAGAGCATAAACTTACATTACCGCACGACAAGAATAACAATAACAGCCCATTTTTGCTCAATGGGATAGACAAGGTCGCTGTCCAGTTTATTGAATTTGAACAGCCCTTTACCTCACTGAAATTAACCAACTTAAACAACGACAGCAATCAGCCGCTTGAACTGCAATTGACTTACAAAAACCGCGCGCCGCACAAAACCGACGAATTGGGTTTTATTAACGGACTTGATGCTGGCACCGCCACCAAGGTGATTAACGTGCTAAGCGAATTACCGAACAAAGAGCCGAACAAACAGTCGGACAAACAACCGGGCGAGTTCGATTCAGTGCTACTGACCGAAGAAATTCGGCAATGGCAAAAGCGAATGCGTGCTCGAATTCAAAGTTTGTTGTTGCAATACCCCCAGCAATACCCGCCAGGAGAAAATCAAGCCAGCGAACAGTTGATGCAAAACGTGACAACTGTGATGAGTAATTTGGGTGTTGATGGATTTGAGGCGTTGATTGCTAAGTTGCAAGGCCAGGGGATGGGTTTAAAAGCCAAAAAACTGATAGGCGCTTTTGCCATGCAGGTTCACCCTCAAAACGGCTTACAGGCAAAGTGGCAGCAAATTGCGCAAAAACTAATGTTGCAAAGCTTAACCGAACAAGGGCGTTGGTATGATATCGAAGGGTTTTGGGCATATCGTTTTGTTGGCGCAGGTAAGAATAGAAGCAAACAAAAACAAGCCTTTATTGCGCTAACGCAGGTTTTGTTTAGACAAAATCGCTTTGAGCAGGCGAGCAAATGGTTTTGGCTGGCTTATCAAGGTGGGTTGATTGAATCTGTCCCAGACGAAGCGATTATCTCGGCTTATATTACGGCTAACGAACCCTTGTTACAGCGTTGGTTTGAGCTACGCAAACGCAAACAGACGCCACTTTTACCCCTGTTGGCCCATCGGAGTTGGCAACCGGTTGATTTAACCACATTAGGCAATAGCGCCCGGCAGTTGGTGCACAACCAAGGGCTCGACAGCTATTTCGGTGTCATTAAACTGTCCTCCTCAGCCACTCAAAAGCTGCAATTAACTGGGCCTTTACGACTTAAGTTAACCATTTATCCGCAAAACGATGCGCCAATATGGTCAGACACGGCTTGGGTTATTTTGCACAGCGATAAAAACCAGCGCCGCTATTTGCTCAATAATTTGCACGACTCATTGAGTTTGGTCAGCGCTGTTAATAAAGACGTTGTTGTTGGTAGTCCCAAAACCATTATTGTTGACCTAGCGCAGGGCGAGCAGTTAAAAGCGCTGACACTTCAGGGGTTAAACGCCTTATTTACGGTGCATCAATGGCGGGGCGAATCTGACGAGCAAGTGCCCACGCCAGTGCTGATTGACAGCGAGATTGAACTGACACCCACTGCTATTATGGCTGACGATACCCCGGTAGATAGCCTGTTATTACAAGCCTTGAGGCAGTATCCGCTACCTGATGATGTGATTAGTGCGATTAACGCACGTGTGTTGAAAGACGCCAATAAGCCAATAACCCCGGCACGCTTAAGCTGGCTGAAAACCATTAATCATCAACATGGCTGGCAGCGATTGCAAAGTGTGCTGGCCAGCTCTGGCGAAAAAACCATTGAAGACGATGTTTGGCAACCGGCCTCAACTTATTTGCAATTGCAAAAGGCATTACTGACGAAACCGATGAACCCGGGTGAACGGATTTTGTCGGCGAATAACAGCGAGATCATCGAATTTAACACCGCAGAACCGCGCTCATTGATGTTAGGGATGCGTCAAATGCAGCGCCTTGGCGATGAGCAGATGCCAGTTATGATTAATATTGCCTTAAACGGACAGTCAGAATCGTTGAGTTTAAATGCCAGTCAAATGTTACAACATCCGTTAGAGTTACCCGCGGGCAAACATCGCATTAGCGTGTCTTTTGACAAGACGCAACTATCAGCCAATCACCCGTGGGTTTGTTTTAGTTTGGCTGATCAGCAACTGTCTGCTCAACCCAAACCCAAACCCAGTACCAGTACCAGCCTACAAAGAAAAAGTGTATTGCCACTCATTCGGCGTAAATATCATGTTTCGACAGATAACCAGCCGTTGGTGATTTTTGCCCCAGACTCAAGCTGGTTGCGTATTGACGAAATGAACGATAGTGGTCAGTTAAATAGTCGCCATCGTTATGTTGAAACAGCGCAAAAGCTAACGTTGCCACCGACAACAAACCACAGCAGTTACTATCGGGTATATCAGTGGCAGGCCGACAAGTTAAAGCAACTCGAGCCATTGCCACAAATAGCACAAACAAAAACAGTGACTCATGCACCAGTACAACAAACTTATTGGATACTCGGCCAGCAAGACGCTTTTAACGTTTATGATAAATACCCTGTCGCTGAGCAAGAAGACGGTAGTTGGGGATTATTTAGTGGGTTTAAATCTCGGCGTAATTTTGACGAAGATGAGCAAACCCCCCGTGAACGTTTTTCTATTATTGGCTGGCGTTATCAGCTTAATTTACCGGAGTTGAATAGCCACGTGACGACTGCGCTGAGCATGAGAAGCCACCAAAATAATACTCTGCAAACCTTGGTCAGCGAAAATGACGGTGTGTGGAGACTCAACAGATATTGGGATTTCACCGCTAAAATCAACGCTTATTATCAGGCCCGAGCAGATTATCTATTAATGGAAGGCGCGTGGAGTGTGTATGCTTCAACCAGTGCCCGATGGAAACAGTATTTTGACAACAATGTTGATAATAAAGTGATCATGACCATGTTTGCCCGGGCGCTAAGTTTGAGCGAAAGCGATGTGTTTCCTAGGCGCGATGCATCGCCTGATGGCACGCAAGGTGAGTTGCTCTTTGAAAGAGGGTTGGGCATTGATGACGATGTTTGGACCGACTACAAAGAAGACAATCGCTGGGGTTTGCGCATTGCCGACACGTTACAATACACACCATGGCTTGACACCCAATTGCGTTTGAATATGGCTGTTACCAGTAATACAAACGGCAACTTTATTAAACTGCATAAGTACGCCATCACTGGGGGCATTCGCCAATATTGGCAGCCTTTTATATTAAAAGCTGACTTGCAGCACAGCCGTTATTACCGTGACAAAGATGATGTTGACACCGATAACTTAGGTAACAGGGGGTCATTCACTCGAAGCTCATTGCGTTTAGGTTTGACGTGGGAGCAGTGGAGTGGGTCTGGGCAGTTGTGGCAAATTGACAGTTATGTCAATAAAGACCTCGACAGCGGTGAATCTAGTTTTGGTTTGATGTTTAACTGGGATTTGACTGATGGACAAGGTTTTGACGATTTTGCCCCCTCTAAACTGCCTTTTGGTTCTTTAAGAAAACGCGATAGCTTTCATGCTATCGAGTCTAATCAGGTGACAAGCGATAGTCATGACTGAGACTAACAACAACCTTGAGCCCACTAAAAGTGAGCCTACTAGAAAAAGCCTCGGGCTTGATGGCTCACACACACTCGATACCCTGTTAACCCTCAACCTTGGCAAAGATTGGGTTCGTATTCATGCCGATTTGTTTAAGCGCCTGAAACACAATTTCTCGAGGTGGGAAGTTAATCCAAGTCAGCTTGAAGGCATCAAACAACAAAACTGGCAAGTGATTCAATTTGTTCAGTTTTTGCAGCAACAAGTCAATCAATGGCTAGAGCAAAGCGATACCCAGCAACGCAGCTTTAACGAGTTTGCCCAAAAATATCATAAAGCGGCCAACGTTGAAGAGGCGCGAGAATATTTGCTGCAAATCGCCCAAACGCTGGGTTACAGCAAAAAAGCGCAAAACAAAATAACCCGTAATAAAGCCAAATGGCTCGACGAAAACGCGATTTATGACGGTCATATAAAAAAGTTGGCGGCGCTTGAGCAAGACATCAGTAATACGCTTAAACGACTGGGTGACATTCTGCAATACCTATTAAGTCACGCCGATGCCGATTCAGTAGAGCAAATTTGGCAGCTGCTGTCTTTGCATGTTAGCTTGCAAGAGGCGTTACGATATCAGGGCAACATTCACATTCGAGTTGGCGCATTTAGCTGTTTGAGCAAGGCAATAACGGCATTGCCCGAGCGGTTTGAACACCGGATGCCAGCCAATATCGTTCAATACATTTACCGCACTTGTTTAGACGAAGGCATGGATATTTGGCTGCGTAGCGAGGCCATTAACTTGGTGAGCCAACTTGAGCCTGCTCAGTTTTATGATCTTATTGACAAAATTTTTGACGGCCAGGGCGACAGTGATATTTTTCTGCGTGGCCGGGTAGCGCAGCTGCTGTGCAAACAAAAATCGTTTGATTGCGATAAAGAACTCAGCGATAAGATAGCGACCGCCGTAACAAAAGTCAGTGCCGACAAAGATGATTATGTTCGTCAAAGTTTGGCTCGGTATAGCATGGGTTTAAACCCCGAGTTACGCCTGACGCTATTGATGAAAATGCTTGAAACTGAAGTTTGTTCACAGGTTAGAGCGCAGATTTATTTAACATTGGCCGAATCAGTTAAAGTGCAAGACATTGATGTCGCGCTAATTCAACACAGGCAAATAGAGGCGCTGAACACAGAAACTGATTTATTTGTTTTGCGGGTGTTGATGCACACTTTACCAACATGCGCAGCTGGGCAAGCGACTCAGGAGTACGTGCAACAATTGCAAGCTCCGTTGAATGCACTGCATCAAACTCACGATAAAACTGCCGTTAGGCGTTGGGCGGCAAAAACCCGCGAGCACCTGTGGGTAGTGAGTGAGTCTAAGGTACCGCACCAAATACAAGACCAATTGGCACAATTACCATTGCATAAAAGCATGACTTTTGAGTTGCCTAAGTTTGTCGAAAAACATGATGTACATCGTTATTTGGCACAGGTTGGCAGCGAACGTTTTGGTTTTGACGTGCAAGACAAAGGCGAAAAAATTAAAGTGCGGGCTGGTTTTAAATTCGGTTTTCGTTTTTGGCGTTTTTGGCATGAACTGCGTAACCCCGCCACTGATAAAAGACAAAATCACAATCACCTTAAAGGTCGTCATTATTATGGTTTGATTCAAACCGCCACCCGCCAAATGGCAGAACTGAGCGTGACCAAGGTGCCCGGTGAGCCTTTGTTTATGTCAGGCGAGCAGGGCTGGCGTGAATATTTGCCTTTGCTGGATCAGGTGATTTCAAGCCTCGATCAGAATTGGCCAACCAAACCTGTTAAGCTCTACAGTAGTGAGGGCATCACCTCGATTATGCCGCCGAGCAATCTATTTTCTCGTTTGTATGCCCGAACGGTTATTCAATTAAAATTTGCCAAATTGGCCGCATTGCGTAACTGGCAAGACGGCGATAGTTATGACCCCAACGAGTACTTGCTGCAATTGCAAAAGTTGGGTTTTACTATCAGCATTGAAGGATACCTTGACGAAAAAGGCGAGGCACAGCCCCTTGATTCCCGCGTGGAGCGGTTTTTCCCATCTGTCGGTTTGCCGTTTGCACTACCTAGCTTAGCCGACATGCAAAACTACTTTTATTCGGTTTATCAAAATACCATTGGCCAGTTATTGGGGTTTACAGTGGCGGTAACGGCGGGTTATTTGGGCACGCATATCAACACCCTGATACAAATGCGTAAAGCCCGTAAACAAATACCGCTAGTGGTTGGTGGTTGGGGCACCCGGGGCAAGTCGGGCACTGAACGGTTAAAGGCGGCTTTGTTCAACTCAATGGGGCTTAGTGTGTTGTCTAAAACCACCGGTTGCGAGGCGATGTTTTTGTTTGGTCCGGCCAATCGGCCAATGAAAGAAATGTTTTTGTTTCGGCCTTACGACAAAGCCAGTATTTGGGAGCAGGTTTTTTTGGCTCGGCTCACCGCCAAATTGGGCGCTGATGTCTTTTTGTGGGAATGCATGGGCCTAACCCCGCGTTATATCGATATCATTCAAAACCAATGGATGCGTGACGATGTGGCGACCATCACCAACTGCTATCCAGATCACGAAGACCTGCAAGGCCCGGCAGGCATTGAAATACCCATAGTCATGCAACGCTTTGTGCCGCACAAAAGTACTTTGATTGCCTCTGAAGAGAGCATGTTACCGTTGCTTGAAGATGCGGCACGGCAAAAGCGCACCGAATTGCAAAGCGTAACTTGGTTAGATGCCGGACTGTTAACCGATGATGTGGTGAGTCGTTTTCCTTACGAAGAGCACCCAAACAATATCGCACTAGTGGCTCGCTTGGCCAAAACCCTCAATATTCCCGAAGACTTTGCTTTAAAAGCGATGGCCGACAACGTGGTGGCCGACTTAGGGGTGCTAAAAATTTATCCTGTGGCACAAGTTGAACAAAGAAAGCTGGCGTTTATTAATGGTATGTCGGCTAACGAAAGACTCGGTGCCATGGGTAACTGGCAACGAACTGGCCTTGTTGACTTGACCTTGCAAGACAATCCAGACACTTGGTTGGCTATTGTCATTAATAACCGAGCCGACCGAATTGCCCGCTCAAAAGTATTTGCCTCGATGTTGGTTAATGATACGCAGGCCGATTGTTACTTTTTTATTGGCAACAACTTAAGCGGATTCAAAAGTTATATAGAAGAAGCGTGGCAAAGTTTTGCCAGCTCACTCAAACTCGAAAACAAAGAGAAACTGACGGCCTTGGCAAGCAAGTTTCGCATTCCAATCAGTGAGCAACAAGTGTTGGCGCGATTACGGGCTTGCCTTGAAGGCATATCGGCAAATATTGTTGATTTACCACAAGCCATTGACCAGAGCATTTTGGACAGTTGGACATGTGAAAATGTCGCTATACAAGCGCAATTCAAACGTGATGCACAAGAATATTTGCAATACAGCGCATTTGCCGATAGCTTTGATATTGCCAAGCAAAACGCGATGGTCGACTGGCTGTTTAAATGCTTCAAAGACCGCTGGGTAGTGGTAGATGATTACTACTCAACGGGCAATCAAACCATCAATATCATGGTACAAAATACCCCGCCGGGCCTATTGAGCCGCATTATTGGTATGCAAAACATCAAAGGCACTGGGTTAGATTTTATTTACCGCTGGCAGGCGTGGGATCAGATTCACCATTATTGTGAACAACTATTGACGAGCCGCGAAGAACTGGTTCTTGAGGCTGCTGCCAAGGCACTAACTACTTGGGAAGAGTTTGGTGTGCTCGACCAACAAAAAGTACGTGATACGTTAGTAAAAGTAAAAGATCGCTCTGAAGCGCAAACTGAACTGGTTCAAGCCCAATTACACCTGATAGAACAGCGCTTAGACAAACAATTGTCATTGATGCAAGGTCAGTTGGATGGATCGAAATCCCAGTCAAAGTGGCTAAATTGGCTACTAAGCGCAGTCGAGGCCTTTTTGGATGCGGGTGATGCGATAAAGCGGCGTAAAAGAGCCGATGAAATCTATCAGGCAATACTCGATAATTTGATTAGTTATGATAAGGCATCGGTAGAGCTGGCGAAAATCACCAAAGCGCAAAAAGGCGGCTGGTTGGAGCAGCGGGTTATGGGGATGATGACCAAGGATGGTTGAATCGCTACTCCGGTTGCTGTTGTGGGCTGGAGGAACGGAGGCTTCGCAAGGGGGTCAAAGCAAAATTAGTGCAGGGACAGGCAAGCTGTCCACAGAACTTATTTTGCACTGACCCCAGCTGGTGAAGGCTGGTAGAAATTCTTCGATAGACCGCTGATTTTTTACTAGTCACCACCAGCCGGGGACAGACCAGTTCGCAAAAACTGTGAACGCGAAGCTGTTCCAGGTTTTTGACGACTGCTCTGTCCCCTGTTGCTAGCCTCCGTTCCACCAGCTCGTAACGAAGCCCCACCTTGACCATTTTTTATAGCACCCACAAAAAAGCCCGGCAAAACCGGGCTTTTATATTTTGCGCTTTCGTTGTTAAAGCAACTTTTGTACTTTCAACTCAGCTGCCAATAATTGTTGGTTAAAACCGCTGATGATTTTGTCGCCAACAACAATTTGTGGAATAGCTTTGGCACCGATTGATTGATACAACATATCGATTTTTTCATCGCCAACTTCAATATCGCGATCGATGAATGGAATGTTGTTACTGACCAGATATTCGCGAGTCTTTTTACAGAACTGACACCATTTGGTTGAGTAGACGACAACTTTGGTGTCGACGTTGGCAAAGTGAGGAGCAGTGTCAGTAATGATGAATGGCTCTGGTGTGGTGTACCAAGCATAACCTTGTTTTACACCCAATCCAATGCCCAAACCAACGGCCAAAATGACTGCGTATTGTAATACCTCTTTGATTTTGTCTGCAAAACTGCTTTTTTCGCTCATGGCCAAGTCCTTATATATTATTTAAATTAAATGACGACAGGTATCTGTCAGTAGATGGAGACATTCTAAAGTAAAAACGCCTTAAGCATTATCAAAATTCCGCCTAATTTGCTGTTATTTATATAAGAATCCGGTCTTTTTTAGGTTTTTTCTTTGTTTTTCAATGGTTTGCTTTATATAGGGACGAATTGTTCACTTCAGGTAAACGTGACATCGCCTTTAAACCAGTAATTCAAGGCTCGCTAATTGCGCAATCTCAAGATGAGGTAAACCGCTTTTATCGCTTAATGGTTTATGCTCGGGATTAAACCAAACAGCTGAACACCCTGCATTTAACGCCCCTTGCACATCTGATTTTAAACTATCGCCAATATGCAATATTTCACATGGGCTGAGATTGAGCTTTTGGGCGGCGGCGATAAACATGTCGGCGTAAGGTTTTTGGCGTACGCCTTGATCGCCCGCATGAATGGCAAAGGTGAATATGTTATTTAAACCCATGGCCGTGATGTCGGCATTGCCGTTAGACAGGGCGATTAGCGGATAGCGTTTGACCAGTTTTTGTAGCAGTTGTAAAACATCTGCGCTGATAGTGACTTCTATTCGCTTTTGGTAGAAAACCGCAAATGCTTGTTCGCTGATGCTTTTTGCTTTTGTTTTGTCGATGCCAATATTGATGAGTAGGCGGCAAATGCCTCGGCGGCGCAATAGGCCTATGTCGCTATGAAGCTCGGGTTGTTCTACTAACAATTGATGACGAATGAGTAGCCAGTCAGCGGTGGTGGTTTGTTGTGACAGGGGAACTGTTTGATGCAAAAACGCCAGTTGGGCTTTTTCGGCTTTTTCAATGATAGGCCAGTTTTCGTAAAGGGTGTCGTCAAGGTCAAAACTGATGGCTTTTATAGGCTTGATGGCTTTATAGAAACGCATTATTCGTCCTTGTTTTTCAGCTTGGCTCTAGGGTGGGCTGCATCGTAGACTTTGGCCAGATGCTGAAAGTCTAGGTGAGTATACACTTGAGTGGTGCTTAAATTGGCATGACCGAGTAACTCTTGTACGGCGCGTAAGTCTTGGCTTGATTCGAGCACGTGACTCGCAAATGAATGGCGCAGTTTATGGGGATGAATCGAAGTGTCGATGTTTTGTTTAAGGCCCCATTGCTTCATTCTTGTACGCACTTGACGGTGTGATATGCGGCGTTTTTGTTTGCTTAAAAATAACGCGTCTGGGTCTTGTCCTAGGTATGCTGGACGCACTTTTAGCCATTGCTCAAGCCAATCAACTGCTGTGGTGCCTACGGGCAACACTCTTTCTTTGCCACCTTTACCTAACACCCAAATCTCTCGGTTGATTGAATCAACATCGTTAACATTGCAGCTGACCAATTCATCCAAACGCAATCCAGAGCTGTACATTAACTCCATCATGGCTCTGTCACGTATGGCCAAATCATCTTCCGGGTCGATTTCGAGCAGTTGTGACATCTGGTCAACATCAAGGTTTTTGGGCAGTGGTTTGTCGAACTTAGGTGCGCTTATGCCCTCGACCGGGTTGGTGAGTGCGCCATCATTGGCCAATAGGTATTTGTAAAAACTACGTAGGCTTGATAAGGCCAACGCGATGCTACGGGGTTTGAGGCGTTGGTGTCGACACTCGATGACAAAGCGTTTGACCATTTCGGGTGAGACTCGCTGCCAGTCGGTGACTTTATGTTTGACTAAAAAGGTGCCTGCGTTTTCTATATGGCGCTGGTAGTTGGTGACCGTATGTGGTGAATATTGCCGCTCATCACTCAAGTAGCGTAAGTAATCACTTACCCAACTTTCTAATGTGGGCGGCAACAGGACCGGCTTCATCTGAATTTGTTTAACATTAGGGCGAGAATTTTACGCAATTCTTTGAGGAATAATATATCCATGCCGGGGAAAAAGTGGTTTTCGTCAGTGCTGCCAAAGGCCACTAAACCCACTTCGCCTTCGTCGCCGAGTAACATTAAGGCGGCAGACTTGATGTCGGTGTTGTCGGCAAACAACAGTTTTTGCTCTTGTACATTCAAGCGGCCAAAGTAGTAGTCGTTGCGCATCAGGCGGTGTTCAAGCAAAGCATCTACTTCGGCTTTTTTGATGTGGAAGGCCTGACCATCATCGGCGAAACTCTTTAAATATATGGCTGGCAGATTGAGTTTGTCACTGAGAATATCGAGCATGGCCTGATATAAGGTGGACTCGTCAGCGGCTTTGATGATTTGCAAGTACAGCTCAGAGAAGGTTAAAAAGATCCCTTCGTTTTGGCGGGCAACACTCATCAGTTGAGTGATCTCTTCTTCAAGCACCTGAACCTTGGCTCGCAGCAGTTCCTGCTGGCGTTCAACCAATGAAACAACACCACGCTCTTGGTGAGGCAAACGAATGGTTTGCAGTAAATCAGGGTTATGAATAAAAAACTGGGGATTGGCCAATAGGTAATCTTTTACCAGTTGCTCATCTAATATAAGGTCTTCTTTTATTGCTGTCATGTCTGTCATTGATTGTTGCTTCATAATAGGTGGTTCGTAAATAGGTGATTTTTAGTTTTGTTGGGTGCTTGTGTCGTTTTTTTATATGGTAATGTTACCGTCAAATGTATGAGTCGCCGGACCGCTCATTTTAACACTGTCGCCAATGCCTTTGTAGCGAATGGTCAGTTCACCGCCCGGTAATTCTACTGTGACTTCCTCAGCTAGTTTCTTTTGCATTTGTCCTATTGCAACAGCTGCGCATGCGCCAGTTCCGCAGGCTAGTGTTTCGCCTACGCCGCGCTCCCACACTCTGAGTTTAATTCTGTCGTGGGCGACTATTTGCATAAATCCTACGTTGGTTTGTTCTGGAAAACGTTCGTGTGTGGATAACTGCGGCCCTAAGGTTTCGATATCGACAGTGTCGATGTCTTCACAGCTGACAACACAGTGGGGGTTGCCCATTGAGACAACACCGCACAGTAAAGTTTGGTCGGCAACCCTTAATATATAGGTAGATTCGAGTTTGTTGGCTTTAAAAGGCACTTGTTTGGGGTCAAAACGAGGAGAGCCCATGTTGACGGTGACGTTGCCGTCTTTTTCTAAAAACAGGGTGAGTTTGCCGCCTTTGGTGCTGACTTTGATTTTAGGCTTTTGAATTAGGCCTTTCATTTTTACAAAGCGGGCAAAGCAGCGTGCGCCGTTGCCACACTGGTTCACTTCGGTGCCGTCGGCGTTAAAAATACGATAATGAAAATCTAAATCAGGGTCGTATGGCGGTTCGACTATCAGCAATTGGTCAAAGCCAATGCCAAAATTGCGATCGGCCAGTTTTCTGACTTGTTCGGGGGTGATAAATACATTCTCGGTGACGTTATCAATAACCATGAAGTCATTGCCCAAGCCGTGCATTTTAGAAAAGTTAATGTGCATCTAATATCAAAAATCTGTGTGGCATCTGTGTTTATAGTAACCCAAAAAATTTAATTATGGGGGCTTTTAGTTATTGCATTTACTTAGGGCTTTGATTGGTTGGTGGCTTTTCAGGCAATACCAGTGGGCCTTTTTGGCCGCAGCCGCCGAGCAATGTCAACAACCCTAGCGCAATGGCGAAACTGGTGGTTTTACGCAATATCTTCATGGTTTGGGATTTCATCTTTATTTTAGCGTGTTATGATCCGGTATCCCGGCCTAAAAGACCAGCATTTATTTCATATGAGGAAAGACAACTGATGAATGACAGTGAATATCATCAATTGGTGGATACGATTTTACTCCAACTAGAAGAGTCTATCGACACCATTGAGCAGGCCGATTTAGATTACGAAAGTGCAGGCAGCATTTTGACCATCGATTTCCCGAATAAAACCAAGATCATTATCAATAAGCAAACACCTAATCACCAAATTTGGGTTGCCACTAAATTTGATGGCCATCATTTTGATTTAATTGATGGCACTTGGATAGACAACCGTACTGGCACCGAGTTCTGGCGTTTGGTTAGCGATGCGGCAAGTAAGCAAGCAGGTGTGGCGATTGAATTTTCGGCGTAGCTTTTTTGTATAGTAATAAGCGCATTTAAAAGGCTCTTTCAATAAGGTAGATGAATGAATTTAAGTTATGTTGAAGTTAACCCTCGTACGCCAGTAAAAGCGGTTGTTATTTGGTTACATGGTTTAGGTGATTCGGGTCATGGTTTTGCGCCAATAGTGCCTGAGTTGAAATTGCCAGAAGAAATGGGCGTTCGTTTTGTCTTTCCTCATGCCCCTGTTCGCGCGGTGACCATTAATAACGGCATGAAAATGAATGCTTGGTATGACATTAAATCGATGGACCTTGAAAATCGTGCCGATGAATCGGGCGTACTTGAATCTGCCGAGTTGCTTGAAAAGTTAGTTGACGATGAAATGGCCCGAGGCGTGCCTAGTGAGAAAATTGTACTGGCCGGATTTTCGCAAGGCGGGGTAATCGCTTTACATGTGTCGACCCGGTTCAAGCACAAATTGGCGGGTGTATTGGCAATGTCGACCTATATGTGCAAACCAGACAAACTGGCTGGCGAAAAATCAGATACGAATTTGCAAACACCCTTTTTAATGGCGCACGGTTCACAAGATCAAATGGTGCCAATGTTTGTTGGTGAACAGGCTAGGCAGACTCTGACCGAATGTGGTTTTAGCGTGCAATGGCATGACTACCCGATGGAGCACAGTGTTTGCGCACAAGAGCTGGTTGAAGTTTCTCGCTGGTTACAAAAAGTATTGGCTGACTGATTATATGACTCAAAAACTGACTATTCAGATTGGTGTTGACACGGTATCAGAAGATTTAGATGCCAAAATGGATACGTATTTACAAAAACCGCCTTTCGACAAACGAAAGGTAAGCGCCGCTGCTTTGGTTGTTATTGGTGTGGTTTATGGCATTGGTAGTTTATTTTTACCTGCTAAGGTTGTGGTGGCCAGCGAAGCACCTGTCAAAGAAGTACCTGTCAAAGAAGCTCCTAGTAAAAAAGCATCGACAAATACTGTGTTGGTTGCGAGCAAACCTGTAGCCGAACCAGAGCAAAAGCTTGAGCCGACACCAGTAACCACACCAGTAACCACATCAGAATCTACGTCTGAACCCACGCCAGAACTTACACCAATATTAGTAGCAAAAGCTACGCCTGTAGTGTCAACCCCTGCTGTACAAGCCCAAAAACCTGTAGTTGAAGCTGCTGTTAAACAATCGGTGGAAAATGTACAAAGTAAACCTAAAAGTCAGCAACATCATTCATTATTAAGAGCGGTTTTAACCACTGGAGTGGTTGAGAATGAACCGGTAGATGACCTGGGTTATGTATTAGACACCAATGGTGAGTTGACTCGACGGGTTTATTTCTTCACTGAGTTGAAGCAATTGAATGGTCAGAAAATTTATCATCGATGGGTTTATGAAGGTAAACAAGTGGCAGAATTAACTTTGCCGGTACGCAGCGACCGCTGGCGTACATATTCGAGTAAGGCCATGCCCAAACAGTGGTTAGGTGATTGGGCTGTTGAGGTGCTTGATGCCAAGCGTAATTTACTGGGGCGTTACGAGTTTAGCTATAGTCTGGGGCAATAACTTCGGTGTTGTTTCCATTATTTACTCCTCAAAATACCAACATCCTTGATTGACAAAGGTGGTTAATAAACTCATAAACGCGTCATCTTCCAAGCCTTCGCTGAGCATATGACAATCTAATATCTGGTTGTTGCAAAGGCTTTTAATCGTGTCTGTTAGTTTGGCGTCAACCTGACACTCTTCACCATTGAGATAGAAATAACCGTCAGCCACTGTTTGTTCAAAGTAATAACAACGTAGGCCACCCAAGCGATAAAGCGGCTGTTGCGCCAGCAATGATTTCACGTCAGCATCAACGTATTCGAATGGGGTCTCGGGCACGTCTAGTGTATGTTTAGGCGCACTCATGTGGGCACCACAAAAGCGAGCCAGTAGCTCGTCGTCTTGTAAGGCACTTAACAAGTGCTGTTTTATTCGTGCCAAATCGGTGTTGTCGACTAATCCTGAGTTGCTAGACGCAGGGCGTTTGGGGTCGACCAATAATTGGTTGCCTAGGTCGTGATCAATTAGGTGATCGGCCAAACCGCTGAGCATGTCTTTGGCTGATTCGGTGCGATAACCGACTGAAAAGCTCATCGACGGTTCGAGTGCTATGCCCTCGTGTGGGTATCCAGGTGGAATGTAGAGAATATCGCCTGCTTCTAATACCACATCAATCATGGCTTCGAATGGTTCGACATGCAGTAAAATCTCGTGAGCGCTGAATTGCTTGAAGTCTCCGTGCTTGCCAACCCGCCAATGACGGGTGCCCGAACCTTGGCAGATAAAAGTATCGTAGTTATCTACGTGTGGGCCAACGCTGCCACCGGGGGTGGCGAAGCTAATCATTACGTCATCTCTTCGCCAGTCTGGCAAAAAATCAAAACCTTCGGTTAAAGCGGCAACTTGAGGGGCCCAATTATCGGCAGCCTGTACAACTAACGACCAATCTTTTTCGCCAAGGTGCTCGTACGATTCAAACGGGCCAGATTCGGCTTGCCATTGTTGTTCTTTACGATAAATAAGCCGCGATTCTACAGCTTCTTCACAGGCTAGACCCGCAAGTTCGTCGGGACTGATTAAATCTTCGAAATCAGTCATACCTTGGCGGATCACTAGTGGTTTTTGCTGCCAGTATTGCTGTAAAAAAGTGTCTTGATCGAGATTTAATGGCGTCATGGTTGTTCTTTATTGATATCGATTGCAGTTGGCGAGATTATACCGCGATGCGCGCTATGGATACACACGAAAAAGGCTGTAAACATAAACTTGAATCAAATAAGGATTTAACAACATAGGTTTTCGGGCTGGGTATGAGCTTAAGATAGCCCGCTGTCTTGTGTGTTTTAAGGGCTGGGTACGTCAGGAAATGTTTTATTGGTGTTCTGGGACAACAGCCACTAGACTTTATAATGTTAAATTCAATGCCACATTTTTTGTATGGAAACCCCCCGAACATGATGCATTACGAAACTCAACAGATTAATCTGTTGTTGATCGAAAGCGATAAAGAGGTTGCGCTGAGCTTCAATGAATATTTGAAAGACAGCGAATTGGACCTTACGGTGACCGAAGCCAGCTCTGGTGAAGTCGGTATCGAGATGTTCAAGAACAGCGACTTTGATTGTATCTTGCTTGATAATGAATTATCTGACATGAATGCCCATATGGTGCTGGCTTATTTTCAAGATGGTCCGACGTTGTCGACGCCGGTTGTGGTGTTCACTGATACCGAAATCCCCGACCTTGACCTTGAATTGCTAGAATCTGGTGCCATCGAATTCATCCCCAAAAAACATTGCAATGGTCTGCTGTTAAGACGAGTTATTCTTTATGCAATGGTACGTAGACAATATGTTAAATCTCAGCAGGATTATCTAGTTAGCCAAAAGAAGTTGGTTGAACAGCAGTTTTTGTTCGAAGAAGAACAAAAAATGGCGTTGCTTCGTTCTGAAAAAGAAAATGCTGAGTCGGCCAATCGGGCAAAATCCAAATTTCTATCCAATATGAGTCACGAATTACGTACCCCACTCAATGCTATTCTCGGTTTTGCTCAACTGCTGATGTATAAATCAAAAAATCCGTTGACTGATTCGCAAAATGACAATGTTCAAGAGATCATCAAGGCGGGCGATCACTTGTTGTCATTGATAAACGATGTATTAGATTTGTCGAAAATCGAAGCCGGTAAAATCGACATGCGCTTAGAGAGAATCAACGTCAGTCAAGTGCTCAAAGAATGCGTTAAGCTCACCGATAAGTTGGCGCAGTTACGCAGTTGCAAAGTCACTGTTGAGTGCCATGCTAGTGCGGTTATTAAAGCCGATACTACGCGTTTTAAGCAAGTTATACTCAACCTGTTGACCAATGCCATTAAATACAATAAACAGCATGGTGCGGTAGATATCCGTTGTAGCAATACTCACGAAGGGCTGCTGCGAATTGAAGTCGTGGATACGGGTATTGGTATTGCCAAAGACTTGTTTAATGAGGTGTTTCAACCGTTCAACCGTTTGTCTGCGGCGAATACGGCAGTTGAAGGAACCGGCATTGGTTTGACGCTTTCAAAAAAGCTGGTACTCGAAATGAAAGGCAATATCGGTTTTGAGAGCAAACTGGGTAAAGGCAGCTGTTTTTGGATCACTGTGCCGCTGATGAAAACTTCGAGTCAAAGTAAAGTGCTGACACGTAGCAAAGCCCACAATGTACTGTATCTTGATGGTTCGATGGATAATATCCATTTGATTAAACAACAGTGTCAGAAAATATCAGAGATTAGTTTGACGTGTACTGATGAAGTATCAATTGCGCTCAAGTTGACCCGGCGCAGAACCCCCAACTTAATTATTGTCGATGTCGACCTGCTCGATGGCACAATTGTCAGTGTGATAGAAGCTGTGCGTCAAAGTGAGTTGCTCAGTGATGTTCAAGCGATTGCGCTAACCAGTAAATCATCGGCCAACGAAATTAGTGACGGTCTTAAAGCTGGTTTTGATCAAGTATTGGTTAAACCCTTGTCGAATGAACAATTGGTCGAACTGATGCAGTTTACCCTTCAAGAATCCACCACTGCGGGACAATAATTTTTTTTTACTTGTGCTAAGAGTATGTTTCTAAATAGAAACTGGTTATTTATGTACAAATTTCTAGTTATAAACTATTTTTTTAAAACGACAGGAGGTTTTAAAGCATAAGCATCTGTGCATAAATCATCCTGTCAGGTGCAATTTCCATTCACTCTAATCATTGATTTTTAACACTACGGTAGTTTATGAGCCAAATGAAAATTTTATCGGTAGACGATAACCCGCAAAACCTAAAATTAATACAACTATCACTCGAAGAACAATTTGAAGTCATGTCTAGCGATGGTATTGAACCCATTAATGACTTGCTTGAGTCGTTCGCACCCAACGTTATTTTGCTCGATATTATGCTTGGAGATAAAAGTGGCTATGACGTTTGCCGAGAATTAAGAGCCAGTAATATTTGTCCTGATGTGGTGGTGATTTTCGTTTCGTCTTTGTCTTCCCTAGAGGACAAAATAACTGCCTATGGCGCAGGTGGCGATGATTATGTTTGTAAACCTATTGATATTCAAGAGCTTGAACGAAAATTACATTCATTGGAAAAACGATTAGATCAACATCGTGATTTAGAAGAACAATACGAATATGCCTCGCAGGCAGCCTTTAGTTCAATGCAGCAATCAAGCGAGTTAGGCCAACTTATTGCGTTTTTCACAGAAACTCTTGAAGTCGATGAGATGGCTCAATTGTTTGAAGCCACTAAAACCTTTGTTAAAGGCTTTGGCAGTGGTTGTTCGGTCGAGTTTCGGTTGGCAGAGCAGATGTTTCAGTTTCCTAAAGATCAAGTATCCACATTGGAGTCCGAAATTTTGGAATTGGGGCGAAGTGCTAAACGGATAATCACCTTTGGAAATAATTTATTACTCAATTCATCATGGTGTTCGTTATTGATCAAAAAAATGCCAACCCACGATGAGGAACTGTGCGGTCGATTAAGAGATCATTATGCTATTTTATTGGGTATTCTTGATAGTCGTGTAATGTTGATGGATGCCCATATGAACCGTGAAAAGGACACCGAGCAAGCGGTTGGCGAGCTCGGTGCTGCATTAGAAACCGGACTTTGCCGTATCAAAGATGAATTACATGAACAAGAACAACAAGCCCAGTCAATAGTTCAGGAGCTTGAATCATCAATGAGCATCGGTTTGGTAAGTCTAGATTTAACGGAAGAACAAGAGTCCGTTTTAATGGGAATGGTTGAAGATACCCGCGAACGATTTGAAAGTATGGCTGGAATGTCGGTGCAAATTGAAAATGAAATACGACAGATAGACCATCTTTTAGGCAAAATAGGGTGATTGAGGGATTATGCAAATGAAAGAACAACCTGGTTATGCTAAAAATAAGGTCTTTATTGTTGATGACAATCCAGCCAATACCATGATGCTTAAGCAAGTGGTTGAAGCTGAAGATTTTGAATCAATTTACGTTTATAACGACCCAGAGTTGGCGCTGGCTGACTTTTATAAGATTAAGCCTCAATTGGTATTGCTCGATTTGTTGATGCCTAAAATTACTGGCATTGAATTTTTACACAAGATCTCTGCTGAGGTAGAAAGTGCTGACGTTGCCGTCATTGTGTTAACGGCCAGCCATGATAAAGCGCAAAGGCTTGAAGCTCTGGAGCTTGGCGCGCAAGATTACATTGAAAAACCCATTAATATCATAGAGACGCTGCAACGAATCAAAAACGTGCTCAACTTACAGCAGCGAAAAACCACGTTTCAAAATTTGAGTGAAGATTTAGGCGGGCGGTTGAAAAAAACCAAAAAAGACCTGTCAGAAGTTATTGTTACCCTCAACACCATTTTTGATAACTCGTCAGAATACGTTTTTGTCACCGATGAAGAAGGCTTAGTCACCGATTGCAATAAGGTGGCGCAAAGCCGATTCGGCATAGACATGGACGATAAATGCAATTTGTTTCAACAATTTAAGATGGACGATCAGCTGCTTAATGCCAGTGCACCAGAACTGACGCTAAGTGATGTTGATAATAAACGAATTATTGTTGAGGTCAGTTATTCGAAAGTCGAGATCAACAATTTTAGTCATTACATTTTCATTTTTAAAGACATTACCAGTCGAAAAGAAGATGAAATTAATTTGAAATATTTGGCTGAAACCCACTACATCACTCATTTGCCTAATCGTAATCAGGCGGCGCTTTTGCTGAATGAAAAATGCGAAGCGTTACCGCCCAGCAGTCATTTGTCGTTTATTTTTCTGTCATTTTTCGACAACAACAAAGTCGTTGAGTTTTACGGTCATGAACGCTTGGAGTATTTACTGTTAAATATTGCACTTGTACTGGTCGAGTTGGCAGCAGTAAACGATACCGTGTTGATTCATTGGGGTGATAACGACTTTTTGATGGTTGAAGATAGTAATAACAGTGAAGCCTTGCAGCAAAAGATAGTCGATTGTTTTAGTGGCTCTATTCAGATCAGTGATGGCAGTGATGTGGGCATTTATTCAAAGCCGACATTGGGCATATGCAGCAGTGGATTGATTGAAAATTTAAAATCGAATGAATATGATGAATTGGTTCACAATGCCCTGCTGGCCACTTTCGAAGCGGCTAGGCATGGCCAGCAGGTTGCCTATTACGATGATCAATTGCATCAAAAAATAAATTACCAAGCGATGATCGAAAAAGAGTTAATCAAAGCGCTGGCCAACAAAGGTTTCAAAATGGCCTACCAGCCTAAAGTTGATTTGAAAACCAAAAAAATCGTTAGTGCCGAGGCGCTGATTCGTTGGCAACATCCCGAACATGGCATGATAAGGCCTGATATTTTTATCCCTATCGCCGAAAATTGTGGGTTGATCAATGATATTGGCACTACGGTGTTGAAGCAGGTGTTTTCGGATGTGGTGAAACTCAAGGCTCAATTTCCGTATATGGAACATGTCGCCATTAATGTGGCTGCACCTCAATTGAATGAACACTTGATTGAATTATTGAAATCATTATGTGAGGATCAACCCGGCAATATCACTGATTTTATCGAACTAGAGATCACCGAAACGTCATTTTTAGATGATTTCGACAGGGTTTTGCCAATCCTCAAAGAAGTTAAAAAACTGGGCTTTAGGTTAGCGTTAGATGATTTTGGTACGGGTTATTCATCTTTGAGTTATCTGCATGAACTGCCTGTTGATACGCTTAAAATTGACCGTGCCTTTGTTATTCCAATTCTCGAATCAAAACGCAGTTTTTTATTGGTTAAGAGTATCGTTTCGATGAGTTTGGCACTGGGGCTTGATATTGTTGCCGAGGGAATTGAAGATGCAAAAACAGGCGAATTATTGTTTGAGATGGGGGTTCAGCAAGGACAAGGTTACCATTATTACAAACCCGCATTTTTAGATTGACGTTATTGTCACATCTGATTGAAAGCGAATTCTTTGATTCGGTTAATGTCATTTATGAGCCCGTACAGGCTCATAAATGGCATTAATCTTCTTAAACCCAACCTCCTCAAATCCAACCTGTTGGTGGAAACTACCACTAAACAATCATTATTGACGATTGAGTTAAACCATCGTCATCGCAATTTCTAAATCAACTCAGCGCGTTATGTTATTTATTTACAAAGAAAGCATTTCACTTTGAATAGATTCCTTTAAGATAGAAACCATTGTTTCAGTGTTACTACAGGGTCTTTAGTGTTTAAAAAAATGATTAGTGTCTGGTTGCTGTTGAGTGTTGTTTTGACGGCTCAGGCTAATGAGGCCGAGCGTTTGTTTAATACGCTTAAACCGGCTTTATACCAAATTCGCCTGATTGAACAGGCCTCTGGTAGCAAGTCGTCTATCGGTTCGGGTTTTCAGATTGATGCCAACGGCGTTATCGCCACCAACTATCACGTTATCTCTGGCTTTGTTCAGCACGACAACAAATACAAACTTGAATATCTAGACCGCCAAGGAAACAAAGCGGCACTTCAAGTACTTGACGTTGATGTACTCAATGATTTGGCACTGCTCAAAAGAACAGAACCCTCACCCGATTATTTTGCGTTGGCGGCTAAAACGCCAGCTCAAGGAGAAAAACTGTTTTCTTTGGGTAATCCTCACGATTTGGGCATGATAGTGGTGCCGGGTACTTACAATGGCTTGAAAGACAAAAGCTTTTACGACCGCATTCATTTTACCGGAGCGGTAAACCCCGGCATGAGTGGTGGCCCAACCGTCAATGAAAAAGGCGAGGTGGTGGGTATTAATGTCGCCACATCAGGCAATCAAATTGGTTTTTTGGTGCCGCTTGATAAATTGTCTAACTTGTATCAGCGTTATGTCCAAAGCGGCGAAGCTGTGGTCAATCTCAAACAGCGAATTGGTGAGCAGTTACATGCGAATCAACAACGTTTGATGACCGAAGTGCTTGAAGCCGACTGGCAAATTAAAAAGCTGGGCAGTGCCAGCGTCCCGGGAGAAATCACCCCATTTATTCGTTGTTGGGGTCGTTCGAACGCCGACAAAGCCGACGCTAAATTCTTATCAGCCAGCTCTAATTGCGCCATGGGAGAGCAGGTTTATCTGTCGAATCAGTTTCGAAGTGGCAATATTGGTATGCAATATGAGTGGCTCAAAACCGATGAGTTAAATAGTTATCAGTTTTACAACATGTATGAGAATTCACTGGCAGGCATGGGCGCAGACAATCGCGCAGCAAAAGATGACGTCACCGAGTTTCAATGTTCGCATGACATGGTTGCTCTGGACGAAGGTAAAACAAATTCTAAAGCTGTGATTTGTTCGCGAGCTTATAAAGAGTATCCTGGCTTGTTTGATGTGGCGTTTATCGCCGCTTCATTTGATAAAGAGCGGCAAGGTTTGATCAGTCATTTTACCTTATCAGGCGTTGAAAAATCACTGGCGTTGAAGTTTACCGAGAAGTTTATGGAGTCAGCGACATGGAATTGATTGTAGAAGAAGTGAGTCGCTCACAGAAGCTGTTGCAGCGTCATCAAATCAAAGGTTCAAGCATCAGCATTGGTCGGGGTTTTGACAATGATGTGATTTTAAATGACCCCTACATTTGCGCAAACCACTTAACATTAAACGCCACCGAAGAAGGTCGGTGGCAGGTATGCGATCAAGATTCAGTTAATGGCAGTTTTACCGACAATCAAAAGCCGCTTGAAGGGTGCCAGCCAGTAAATTCAGGTGATGTAGTCTCTATTGGTAAATCTCACCTGCGATTTATCTATCCTCATCAACCAGTGGCTCCGGCGATACGCCTCAGTGGTCTCGAAGGCGTGTTGAATTGGCTTAGTAGCCCTTTGGTTGTTACGTCAATATTATTCATTTACATAGGTCTATTGTTTGGTGACTTTTACCTGCAAGCCTCGGCAGAGATCAAAACCTCGCAAATGTTAAAGGCGGTTTTCTCACGTTTTATTGGCATGGCCTTGATACCCTTGATGTTTTCTGCGGTGGCTAGATTGCTCAAACATGATGCTCGGGTATTGACCCAGATGGTGGTGTTTTACAGTTTCTTTATCATCTTTATGCTGTTTGATTTGCTTGGAACATTCATTAGTTTCAACTCTAACCAGCTGTGGTTCAGCAATGGCTTTAATTCTATCACCCAGCTAGGGTTGATATTTGCGTTGCTGTGGAGCAGCTTTTACGTTGCTTTTCATCAGAATACCTTTCGCCGTACGATGATGGCAGCAAGTTTTACTCTGGGTATATTTTTACTCGGCTTTTTGTACAACAGCGCGAGTCGGGGCAATTTCAATCCTAAGCCTATTTATGACAATACCTTATTGGCGCCTGAATTCGCGATTTCGAGTCCTGTGAGTATTAAGGATTTTATCGCTGACAGCGAATCTGTTTTTGATTTGTCTAGTAAAAAGGTTGGTGAGAAGAAAGATTAAAAGATAATAGCTTCACTTTTTTTGCAGGAGCATAAAAAAGTGAAGCTATTGAACTTCAGGCTGGCCAAACCAGGAGGGTTAAAAAACATCCTCATAACGCGAAACAAGTGCATTATTTCCCTGCGCGGCGAATTGCTCAGTAATAGCCTTCTTAGCATCAACAGGCTTTGCCTGACTCATCTTATAACGATAATGCATGGCGTCGACATTCACGCGCAATACCTTAATCGCCTTAAACAGCCCATTACGTTGGTTATCTTTTAGCTCGGTTATTTGCCATTCGCTTTCAAAAGCCGCGATTTGCTCAACCATTGATTGATACTTAGCATCTGGCTCTTCAATTATTTCGACATTGCCAGAAACATGTACAACACAATAATCCCATGTGGGCACTCGGATATGCTCAGACCAAGTTGGTGAGACATAACCATGCTCGGCGTTAAACACCACCTTCACAAGGTTCTGAGCATTGCTAATGAGTTCAATAATTGGATTATTGGCCGCAGCGTGCAAGTAAAAACAATGGCCGTTGGCATCATATAAAAAAGGTAGATGAACGACTTCGGGCATGTCGGCGCTTGCTTTTGCGACCAACAAAGTCGCAAACGGATGTTGATTGAAAATGTCTATTGCGGTATTCATTGCCCGGCTATTGGGTTGTAGTAATTCCATCATAAATAAGCTCCACTATAAATAAGCGCCACTATAAATAAACTCGACTTTAAATAAGCGCCACTATATGCGTGCAAGTTGAGTCAACAGCTGTTGTTTTACTTCGGGCCATTCGCCATCAATAATACTGAACAACGCCGTATTGCGCAGTTCGCCAGTGGGTAAAATTCGTTGCTGGCGCATAATGCCTTCAAATTGTGCGCCAAGTCTTGCTATAGCGTTGCGGGACTTTTGGTTATTTTCATGGGTTTTGAATTCGACTCGAATTGCCCCAAGTGTTTCAAAGGCATGTTGCAACATACAATACTTGGCGTGACTGTTAACGTAGCCGCGCTGGAATGCTGGATTGATCCAAGTATGGCCAATTTCAATACCCTTGTCGTCACGCATAATGGTTAAAAAACGCGTGCTGCCCACCAACTTGCCAGATGCCTTGTCGATGGTGGCAAAAGGCACTTGTCTGCCAGCATCTCGTTCAGCTAACGCTGTTGCTATCCATTGTTTCGTGGCTTCGAGGGTTTTACATGGGTTAGGCACCATCCAAGTCCAGATGGCATCATCATTGGTGGCCAAATGAAACGCCTCGGCGTGATCAAGGCTCAGTGGCTGCAATTCAATTCGGTCGGTCGACAGTATGACGGGTTGTGGGTTAAACATAAAAAGCTCCTGAAGGACAGTTTGAAGGTCATTATCCATTTATCTGGTATATTATTAACAACCAGAATAAAATATTTGACTAGACCAGATGAAACAGCTCTCCCTCGACATTCAGCCTTCAAAGCAAGCCATGTATCTTCGTATTTCGCGAGCGATACGTAAGGCCATTAAAGCCAATCACTTGCAACCTGATGAACAATTGCCCTCTGCCAGAGTGTTAGCAGAACAGTTGTCGGTAAATCGTCACACCATAATGGCGGCTTATCAGGAGTTGATTGCCGAAGGGTGGTTGGAGTCTCGACAGCGCAAAGGTTATTTTGTGATGTCGTCATTGCCAGTAGAAACCAGCATTACGACCCCATCAACTCAACAAGCAAAAAACCGCTTTGATTGGCGATTAATACGAGGCGCGGCCAAAATGCCCGAAAGGGCATCAATAGGCAGCGAATATAACTTCTCAGGCGGTTGCCCTGACATTGCCCTGTTTGGTTTTAAGTCTTTTGGCGGCTATCTGAGTGATACCATGAACAGACCCGACATTAAGGCGCTCAATTATGGTAATAACGGGGGCTTTGCGCCGTTTATTGAACAGGTTGAAATATATTTAAGGCGGGTGAGGTCGTTGACAGGCAAAAAAATCATCGCGGTTAATGGCTCACAAGAAGCGCTGTTTTTGTTGTCTCAAGTCTTATTGCAACCGGGCGATAAAGTTGCGGTAGAAAAACTTGGTTATATCCCAGCATGGGAGACCTTTAGAAATAGTGGTGCTGAACTGGTGGGGATTAATCAAGATGCCTCTGGCATTGACCCAAGTCATCTTGAGGCCATGGCTAAAAAGCATCAGCTGCGGCTTATTTACCTCACCCCTTTGCATCAATATCCGACAACCGTGACATTACCGGTTAGCCGGCGTTTGCAAATTTATAAAATTGCCGCTAAATATAACATCCCAATCATAGAAGATGATTACGACCACGAATTTCATTACCGTTGCCAGCCGCTGGCACCGATGGCGGCAGACGACCCAAGCGGTTTGGTCATTTACTTGTCGACGTTTTCAAAAATCATGTTTCCGGGTATTCGCATGGGTTTTATTGCCGCCGACGAGGCATTGGCCAATGCACTGGTGAGGCATCGAACCTTAACGAACCACAAACCCAATGTAGTGATCCAAGATGCCATCGCCCGCTGGATGGCCGATGGGGCGTTTGAACGGCAACTACGCAAGCTAACTCGTAGCTATGAAAAGCGTCGAGATCACATGGTGTCTTTACTCATTGATTTACAAAATAGGGGGGTGGAGCTGGAATACAACGTGCCTGATGGTGGTATGGCTATGTGGATTAAAGTGACTGGTGATGCTGCTTTGTTAGCAAAGCAAGCTTTGGCGCGTGGGGTATTTATTCAAAGCGAAAATGAGTTTCATTTGGATATTAACGACAGTGAAAACCGTTATATTAGGCTGGGGTTTGCGGGGATGGATGAAGTTAGAATTGGCGAGGGACTTAGCTTGATATTTGGCTCTAGTAATATCTAAAGTTTCACGAACGCTTCGACAAATACCGCCAAGCCAAAAACAAAGCCACAATGGGTAATACACTGGATACTTGAGCGGTTAAAGAAAACCCCCAATGGATTGACAATACGCCGTAAAGATAAAAACCCAAAGAGATAAAAATGGTTTGGACAAAACTGTCAAACGAGTTGGAAAAAGCCCTGATTTTGCTGTCGAAACCTTCATTAAGGTGAGTCACATAAATTGGCTCGATGATTTTATCGATATAACAAATCACGAAAAATACGGTCACTATCATCGTCATACCGCCCATTTGCGAGATCAAATACAACAGACTCAACAACACAGGACAAATGATAAAAGCAACTTTCAGGTTATTTTTCTGAGGTAGTTTACCTGCTGTGAAATAGCCTGCGGCACTGGCAAGTTGGGCAGCGGCAAAAACCCAAGCGACGTTTTCTACTGACATACCCAAGTCAGTCAAAGCTGATTGGGTAAAGATAAAATAAGGGTAAAAGGCAAAACTAATCATACTCATAAACAAAATAAGCGGCAATTGTTTACGCCCATCACCAACTGTAAAATGTCGACTGGCATTTTTGACTAAATCAAAGTCTTCATCATGATGTGCCACCTGTAATTTGGGCTCTGGAATAAATGAAATGGCCATCATAGCAATAACCAATACACCTGCATAAGCGATATAAACGGCATCCCACGAGATGGCTTGCAACACGCCGCCTAAAATAATCGCCAAACCAAGTACAATGCTGCCCACAGAGCGAGACAAAGATTCTAATTTGATAAAAGATGCTTCTTTATTGTGCTGTTTAAAAGTATCGTAAATCAGCGAACGATCGCTGCCAGATACCAAGCTCATGGCAAAACCATACAATGCATAAAAACCAACAAACACAGAAAACCCAGTGAAGCTGATCACGCCAAAACTATAACCGATATAGGCTAGAAGCCCCATAAACACGCTTTTTTTACGACCATATTTGTCGCCCATTAAACCCGTTGGGATTTCACACAAAAAAGCCGCCCCGAACAATATTGATTGTAATAATCCGACTTGCGCAGAATCAAAACCTTGAGACAATAAAAAGAGTATGAATATACCTCGGTCAAAAGCTGCTTGAGTGGCAATGTAATAAATGAAATAAGCTCTACTGCTGCGCTTAAGAGATTGGTTTATTTCATTTTCTTGTGGCACTTGGGTATTGTTCAATTTGAAACATCTCGCATAAAGTACAGTGATAGCTATCGGTTTGGCAATGTGGCCATTTAGGTCCGATATATTGCTAGTCTTGGTAAATTACAGCTTTTATGTTGCCAGAGCAAGGAGAGGGTGAAACGGCTGAATAATTAGCACACAAAATGCAAGGATAATGAAAACGGACGCAACCAAAAAAGGCGAACCCCAGTTAGGATTCGCCTTTACTAATTACCAGTATGTAATGTGTCAACCATTACATACATAGGTTGGGTTCTTAGTTTTGATTAGGAGTATTTTCAGCAAAGTACTCGTGGCTATCAGCATTTTGAACAGCACTGTTTGGATCGCTAATGGCCAAAGACTGTGCGCCAGACTGGCCGTAAACTACGTCGTCAGTACCAGCAGTTGCATTGAAGTGGCTGATTTCGTGGATGATTGTGCCGCCACGTGAGTCAGTACCAGTTTCGTTTGCATTCCAAAACGCACGACAGAAGTAAACTTTGTACGGTTGGTTAGGATAAACGTAAGCGAAGTAGCTCTGGTTACAGCTGCAATCAAACGTCAATGGTTTGTTGTCTAAAGCATCTTTGATTGAATCGAAGTTACCTGAAACCGTGTTGTGACGTGCTGAAGAGTAGTTACCGAACCAAGTGGTGTAACGGTTGCCAGAAGAGCCATTTAATGAACTAACAGAATCGTTAGCCATGTTTTTAGCTGCGCCCAATGCGCTGATCAAATCTGCTTGCTCACCGCTTGAACAAGCGCCTGTGAACTCAACACCGCTTGGATCAGTTCCGCCGCCGCCGTCACAGTTTTCTTTCTTAGGATTACAACGCTTGGCATTAGACATGGTCACGTTGATGTTAGGCGTATCGCCTATTGAAATGGTTACAGAATCTTCGTTTGAGAAGACGCCATCCAGGCCCATGACAGCAGCTTTGTGGTTGGTCATAGGTTGGTCAGCAAAAAGGTTCATATTTTGCGCGTTATACTGGAAAGTATAGGTACCGGCTTGTTTAAGGTCATAAACACCCGATAATTCGACTTTGTAAGAAACTGTCTGTCCAGGGCGGATAGTGATGTAATCAGCTTTAGTTGGTGCAGGGCGCTTAACGTGACGACCTTCATATTCAACTTCTTCACCGTCATGCATGACTTTGAACAGGTTTTCTTCTAAATCACCATTGTTGTTGGCTTTCATCAAGTAGCTCAACATTCTAACAGGTTTAGCGTCTGTGTTGGTGTAGGTAACTTCAGCGAATACATCACTGTTGCTAGTCAGGTTCTGGGCATTGTTGATGCTTAGATTAGCTTGAATCTCAGCGAATGCGCCACCGCTTAATAGCGTTGCGCCAATGGCCGAAAGGGCTAGTGTTTTATTATTCTTGAACATTTGTTGCTCCGATTGGTATTATTTTAGTTTTTATTTTCTGGCTTTATATTGTTATTGGACCAGAGGTTGGAATAAATCCACGTTTGTACTGCTTAAAATGTAGCAGGTTCTCACAGAATGTAAACAATACAATATACATTTTATTAACTTATTTCACTTTTGTGCGGATTTTGTGGGTCTTTTACAGGGTTTGGTAGGAAGGGGGCTTGTTGGGGGCTGGAGGAATGGCAATGCTGTTGACTTAAAAATAAAAAAACAAAAGCTTATCACCACAGAGGACGCAGAGGACACAGAGAAAGGCAAAAAGCAGCAAATTAGATCTTTTCTCTGCGCTCTTTGCGCTCTCTCGATAACCGCTCCTGCGTTGTTCTAATTACATACTTCCATATATTAATGTGGTGAAAGATCTTTTAAAGAAAAAACGACCAGCTACTAGAATATCGCTCCCCTTTGGTAGACCACGTGAAATAGCCCCCCTAAGTCAACAGCATTGCCGTTCCTCCAGCCCTTAACGAAGCCCCATCTCTGCTCACCCTCCAAAACAAAAAAGGCGAACCCCATTCCCGGAGCTCGCCTTTGTTATCAATCAACGTGTTGACACGCTTTTAATTAATTTTCGCTTGGGTTGTTCTCAGCAAAGTATTCGTGGCTGTCAGCGTTTTTGATAGCATCGTTAGGGTTGCTGATGGCCAATGATCTGGCGCCAGACTGACCGTAAACGATATCGTCAGTGCCCGCTACTGCGTTGAAGTGGCTCATTTCGTGAATGATTGTGCCGCCGCGTGAGTCAGTACCAGTCTCTCTTGCTGACCAGAATGCTTTACAGAAGTAAACTTTGTAAGGCTGGTTAGGGTAAACATAAGCGAAGTAGCTTTGGTTACAGCTGCAATCAAACGTTAATGGTTTGTTGTCTAATGCATCTTTGATTGCATCAAAGTTGCCGCTAACCGCGTTGTGACGGCCTGAGCTGTAGCTACCAAACCAAGAGTTGTAACGGTCGCCTGAAGGACCATTCAATGAACTGATTGAATCGTTAGCCATGTTTTTGGCTGCTGCCAAAGCGCTGACTAAGTTGCTTTGCTCACCGCTTGAACAAGCGCCTGTGAACTCAATACCACTTGGATCTGGATCGCCGCCACCGCCGTCACAAGTTTCTTTTCTTGGGTTACAAGGTTTGCCTTTTCTGGCTTTTGACAATTCAATGCCAATAAATTCTGAGGTGCCTTTGGCGACGAATGCGCGAGCTTCGTTTGAATGAACTCCGTCCATACCCATAATTGCCGCAGCGTGGTTTACCATAGGCTGGTCAGCAAACATGTTCATGTTGGTTGCGTTGTACTGAAAGGTATAGTTACCTTCTTGCTTAAGGTCGTATACACCAGATAATTCAACTTTGTAAGATACAGTCTGTCCTGGGCGGATGGTGATGTAATCAGCTTTGGTTGGTGCAGGACGCTTAACGTGCATACCTTCGTAGGCTACTTTTCTACCGTCTAAAGAAACGCTGAAGAGGTTTTCTTCTAAATCGCCATTGCTGTTGGCTTTCATCAAGTAGCTTAACATTCTAACAGGCTGGCTGTCGGTATTGGTGTAGCTGATGTTGGCAACGACATCACTGCTTCCTACAAGGTTTGCAGCGTTATCAATTGACAGGTTTGCTTGAATTTCGGCAAATGCAGCAGGGCTCAACATTGTGGCTGCGATAGCTGAAAGAGAAAGGATTTTGGTTTTGGTAAACATTAAATGCTCCGAATTTTATTATTTTTGCGTTTGGCTTGATAGGTAAACTATTCATTATTATTTTTGCCAAACAGGTTCTCTTGTCTTATACCAAATCCATTAATTAACTGGTCATTTTGCTGGCTAAAATCAGACCAGTGAATTAATGTCGTTGGTATTTATTGCGTTTTGTACGCTGTGCAAATGTAACAGAAATGTTTTTCATGTAAACTTTTATTTTTACACTATATTAACTTAAATATTCGAAAAAAGTGGCGATTTATCTACTTAAAATGCAAACGAGTTTAGGGTTAATAGTCTATTACGCTTTACCGTTGGGTTTTGTAGGGGTTGTATATACAAGATGGAGAAGTAAATAGGCGCCTTTTTTATTGAATAAAAGCGTGTAAAAAAAGTTTAAATTTTTGAATTTGACCGCAAACGTCATTTTAGGGGAGTAATTTGATGAACTAAGCGAAGTTGAAACCCCGCTTAGTTTGGCTTTGCATTGTGAAGAGCTAGGGCGCTTGTGTGGTATCGCCTACCCGAATAGGTCGGCTGGCGGCAGTCACAAAAGCATAGCTGATTTTATCGTAAACTTTAAAAACCATCAGTTCGCCGATTTTTTCTTTGGGCATTTGCATAATTCGACCCGTGCCGTCGGTACTGGCGTCGATTAAACTGCCGGCCATTTTTGCAAATCGTGATGAGTCCTCAAGGTACTTCGGGTCGTTGGGATTATTGACCACTGTAGGTGAACGGTGGTAAATGTCGAGCATGTTACCAACTTTTGCCTGCCCAGTATTAATCACCACTATGTCGTATTTTGAGTATTCACGAAAATTGCTGGGTGAGGCGATAATAGTGGCATCGACTGGGCCATCGGGTTTGGTCATTTTAAAAAAGGCCGGTTGCATTTGCCCTTGATTGACGGGTAATACTTTATCGCCTGCTCTAATCTCGGTAAGAGATTTGATGACATGTAAAGCCGCTGGGTTCCCTTTGCTGTCACCAGAGCGTATGACCTTGGCGGTAGCAACCAAGGCGGTTTCAAAGCCTAGTGGTTCGTCTTCATCTATGTTGGTATAGGCCTGCCCTTTGCGGTAGATGGCGTAAGTTTTGCCTTTTATCAAAGGTTGGCTGGCGTATAGCGTTTGTCCGGTGATCCAGTTTTTGCTGTTTTCGTTAGAGCCTAAAATGTACGGTAGGCTATCTAGATATTCGCCATCGAGTGATTGTTCATAGCTGATATAGGGGCGAATTAGGCGCAATGGTAAGGTTGGAATAGCCGTTTTTATTTTTGAGGTCGTACGAACTTTTGGACTTAATTTGATCACTTTACTGTTGATTGTCAGGCGAGGTTCGCCTTGGGCATTAAAAGTGAGGCTGATAACATCACCCGGATAAATCAGGTGAGGGTTTTTGATTTGCGGATTAATCCCCCATAATTTAGGCCATAACCAAGGTTTGGAAAGGTAAATTGCGGATAAATCCCATAGAGTATCGCCTTTTTTGACGACGTAACGCTCGGGCGCGCCTGCTCGAATTTTTAGTTCGTCTGCCAATGACGTCATGGTCATCAAGGTGACGGTCAAAAAAACGATAATACGTTTAAACATGGAATTCCTTGGTTTTTGCGGTTTTTTATTGTGGGTTTGAGTGATAAATAGCGCCGCTACCCCTATGAATAAAGCGCGTAAATCGCTAAACTGAATCCTTAATATAGATAATAATTCAACACATGTAAATTGTAAGGCTTATGGCAGTTTTAAACGTATTACGATATCCCGATGAGCGCCTCAGAACGGTAGCTCAACCCATTACTGAATTCACTCCCGAATTACAAACCATTATTGACGACATGTTTGAAACCATGGACGTCGAAAAAGGTGTCGGCCTAGCGGCGACCCAGGTGGATATTCATCAACGCTTGATTGTTATGGATTGCTCAAATGAGCGAGACCAGCCAATTGTGTTGATTAATCCACAGATCATCGCTAAAAACGGCATGCAAATTTCCGAAGAAGGCTGTTTGTCGGTACCTGAATGTTACGCTAAGGTCGAAAGGGCCGAAACTGTAACCGTTAAAGGATTAGACCGCCATGGTGAAGAGTTTACCCTTGAGGGTGAAGAGTTGCTGTCGGTGTGTATTCAACATGAAATTGACCACCTCGACGGAAAATTGTTTGTTGACTATTTGTCACCACTCAAACGCAACCGTATTCGCAAGAAGCTTGAAAAAGAAGCGAAGGCCGCTGCCAAACGCGCAGGTTAAGCGTTTTTGGCTTTTTGAAAAGTCATTCTTAACAAAGTCGCTCTTTACAAGGTAACTTTTCACAAGGACATTCTTTAACAAGGTATTACAAAGCCATGTCGACACCCCTTAAAATCATTTTCGCTGGCACGCCCGACTTTGCTGCCAGTCACTTACAAGCGCTGATTGACTCAGAGCATCAAGTGATTGGTGCTTACACCAAGCAAGACAGCCCGGCAGGTCGAGGTAAGAAACTCCAAGCCAGTGCTGTTAAATTGTTAGCGCTTGAGCACGATATTCCTGTGTTTCAACCCAAATCATTAAAAAAACAACCAGCCCAACAAGAATTGGCCGAGTTAGGCGCTGATTTAATGGTAGTGGTGGCCTATGGTTTGATATTGCCTCAGGTGGCGCTTGATACCCCTCGTTTGGGTTGTATTAACGTACACGGCTCTATTTTGCCGCGTTGGCGTGGTGCTGCACCTTTTCAACGCGCCATTTGGGCGGGTGACAAAGAGTCAGGCGTGACCATTATGCAAATGAATCTTGGCCTTGATACCGGCGATATTCTTAGCATCGAAAAATGCCCTATCGAAGCGGATGAAACTAGCACCTCTTTATATAACAAAATTGCCAAAACTGGCCCGTTGGCGCTAATAAAAGCCGTCGATAATATCGCCGCTGGTAATATCAACCCACAACAGCAAGATGATGAACAGGCCACTTACGCCAAAAAACTGTCAAAAGAAGAAGCTTTAATGGACTGGCAATTAAATGCAACTGAGTTAGAGCGTTGTGTTAGAGCCTTTAACCCATGGCCGGTGAGTTATGTTGTTATTAATGACAATGGCAAACCTCGCAATGTTAAAATTTGGCAAGCTCATGTTGCTGAACAAACAACAGATACCCAGCCGGGTACCGTGATTGCGGCAAATAAGCATGGCATAAGCATTGCCACTGCCGACAACCAAGTGATCACACTGACCTCTTTACAACCGCCGGGTAAAAAACCGATGGCGGCTGTGGACTTTGTTAATGCCAGAGCAGGTTGGTTTACTGAAGGTGCTATAGTTGGCAATGGTATTGATTCTGATAAGACAAGTGATGCACAAAAAGGACTCAAATGATCCGCGCGACAACAAGTAAACAATTAGGTAACGTTCGCGCTCAAGCCGCTAACTGTATTTTTCAGGTCGTTGATAAAGGCCGCTCACTATCAGACGTTTTGCCTGAGGCCCAACTGGCGCTTGAAAACCCTAAAGACAAAGCGTTGTTGCAAACCATGTGTTATGGCGTTTTACGTTGGTTGCCCAAACTCGATTTTTGTTGTTCTCGGTTGTTAGAAAAGCCGCTTAAGGGTAAACAACGACCTTTTACATTTTTGTTGTATGTTGGTTTTTATCAGCTGCTAGAGATGCGCATTCCGCCACATGCTGCGATATCTGAAACCGTAGAAGCTGCCCTTGCAATGAAAGCCGAAGGGCTGAAAGGGTTAATTAATGGCGTATTAAGAAACTTTCAGCGCCAGCAAGAAGATTTAATAAACGCGGCTGAAAAGGTCGATAGTTGTCGTTACGGTCATCCAAACTGGTTTATTAAGCAGGTTAAAGAACATTACCCCAATCATTGGCAGAGCATTCTTGAAGCTAATCAGCAACAAGCACCTATGTGGATTCGGGTGAACCAACAGCAATTTTCTTGCGTGGATTATTTGGAGAAAATGGCTGAAGTTGAGATCACAGGCACCGAACACGATACTTTAAATCAGGCGATAAGACTCGACAAACCTGTTGACGTATTCAAGCTGCCGGGTTTTGAAGAAGGTAGCTGCGCCGTGCAAGATGGCGCAGCCCAGTTTGCAGCGCAATTGATGGATGTGCAGTCAGGCGATCACGTGCTAGACGCTTGCGCCGCACCCGGTGGAAAAACCTGCCACATGTTAGAAATTCACAGCGATTTGGCCAGTATGACCGCGCTCGACTGTGATGCTAACCGATTGAAGAAAGTACAAGAGAACCTAACTCGATTACAACTAAACGCCAAATTGGTCGCGGCAGATGCTGGGGACCTTGATAGCTGGTGGGATGGCCAATTATTTGACCGGATATTGCTCGATGCGCCATGCTCTGCAACCGGAGTTATTCGTCGTCATCCAGACATTAAATGGTTAAGACGCGCTGAAGATATTCACAAACTTGCCGACATTCAGCAACAAATTTTAAACCGCTTGTGGACAACGCTAAAACCCGGCGGCACTTTGGTTTACGCAACATGCAGTGTGTTACCCGAAGAAAACAAACAACAGATGTCTCGCTTTTTAAGCACTTGCCCCGATGCTCAACTAGAACCTATACACCACGATACGCCTGAGAATCCCGGTTGGCAGTTATTGCCCGGAATAAATGACATGGACGGATTCTATTATTGCCGGCTGCTAAAAGTGGGAGCCGCTTAACCATGAAAATCATCATACTCGGTGCCGGACAGGTCGGTGCAACTTTGGCAGAAAACCTCGTTGGTGAACAAAATGAGATCACCTTGGTTGATGTAGACGCAGTGCGCATCAGCGAGTTGCAAGATAAATACGATTTGCAAGTGGTTCACGGCCACGCTGCTCACCCCGACACTTTGTTAAAAGCGGGTGCTGAAGATGCCGATATGGTGATTGCGGTAACCAGTAGTGATGAAGTTAATATTGTGGCTTGTCAAGTTACGTACAGTATTTACAATACCCCGGTTAAAATTGCCCGAATTCGCTCAGCCGAGTATTTACGTTATAAAGAAAAATTGTTTCATCACCACGACATGCCTGTCGATCATTTCATTGCACCTGAACAATTGGTCACCAAATATATTCGCCGCCTTATTAACTATCCCGGTGCGTTGCAGGTATTAGAATTTGCTCAAGGCAAAGTATCGCTAGTGGCCGTAAAAGCCTATTACGGTGGTTTGTTGGTAGGGCACGCGTTATCGACGCTTAAAGAACACATGCCTAACATCGACACCCGAGTTGCCGCAATTTACCGTCAGGGCCGGCCAATTAAACCGCTGGGTACCACAGTAATCGAAGCCGATGACGAGGTATTTTTTGTCGCGGCAACCAAGCACATTCGTGCCGTAATGAGTGAACTGCAAAAGCTTGAACATTCTTATCGTAAATTCATGATTGCCGGTGGCGGTAATATCGGTGCTGGTTTGGCACGTTCGCTTGACCGTTCACACAGTTTAAAGTTGATAGAGCGCAACCAAGCAAGGGCCGAATATTTGTCGGAAACCCTAGATAATGCCACTGTTTTTTGTGGTGATGCGTCAGATCACGAATTATTGTCAGAAGAGCATATTGATCAGGTAGACGTATTTATTGCGGTCACCAATGACGATGAAGCAAACATCATGTCGGCCATGCTGGCCAAACGCATGGGCGCGAAAAAGACCATGGTATTGATTCAGCGAAGTGCTTATGTTGATTTGGTGCAGGGCGGCGAAATCGATATTGCTATCTCGCCTCAACAAGCGACAATTTCAGCCTTGCTAACCCACGTTAGGCGTGGCGACATTGTTAACGTATATTCACTGCGCAAAGGCGCGGCAGAGGCGATTGAAGCGGTAGCTCATGGCGACCAGTCGACATCTAAAGTGGTGGGTCGCTCAATTCGCGAGATAAAATTACCACCAGGCACAACAATCGGCGCAATCGTGCGTCAAGATGAAGCCATCATCGCTCACGACAGCACCATCATCGAATCAAACGACCACGTGATTTTGTTTTTGATTAATAAGAAGTACATCACCGAAGTGGAGAAGCTTTTTCAGGTGAGTGCTATTTTTATTTGATTCTTTGGGTTGCTGACGCGACGGCCTGCGGCCTGAAGGTCAAAAGCTTCACACGGAGGCTCGGAGCAACGGAGGTTCGCGGAGGAAGATTAAAAGCACAAACAAAGGGCAAAGAACTATATGGATTTAGGATAAAGCTAAACAAGGCCTTTTTATTCTAATGCTACTACCTCATCCTTCTTTATCTTTTTCTTTTTAAAGTTTTCCTCTGTGAACCTCCGTGTCACCGCGTCTCCGTGTGAGGCTCTTGACCTTAAGACCGCCAAAAGGTGGGCGTAAACAGCACCAGCAAAGTAAAGATCTCCAGT
Source organism: uncultured Alteromonadaceae bacterium (assembly GCA_938085045.1). Lineage (GTDB taxonomy): Bacteria > Pseudomonadota > Gammaproteobacteria > Enterobacterales > Alteromonadaceae > JABSOG01. Next base: position 66,856 of record CALKGI010000035.1, on the reverse strand, counting down.
CGTCCAAAGACCATCGCCACCACACAAATCCACTTGGCAGCATCGGTGATATCGCCATAATGTGCTGCGACCTCACCCAAACCTGGGCCTAGGTTATTCAAACTGGCAGCAGTTGCCGAAAACGCCGTTACATTGTCAAGTCCGGTACTCATCAGCAACAACATGATGATAATAAACACCAAGGTATAAGCCGAAAAGAAACCCCATATTGCTTCGACAATACGGTCGGGCAAGGCTTTTTTGCCGAGCTTGATGGTATAAACCGCTCGGGGGTGAACCAGCCTGTTTAGTTCGCGGATACCTTGCAAGAAAAGCAAATAGATTCGTACAACCTTCATACCGCCACCAGTTGAACCCGCGCAACCGCCGATAAAACTAGAGAAAATCAATAAAATAGGCAAAAACAATGGCCATTGCGAAAAATCATCGGTGGCAAAGCCTGCGGTGGTACTCATCGACACTGCATGAAATAAGGCCTGATTGAACGAATCGTCGCTATTCATGTAGGTTTCGGTTTTGAGTAGCACCAAAAAGCAAGTTAGTGCTAAACCGATTTGAACAACCAAAAACACTTTGAATTCAGGGTCGCGTAAGTAACTTCTGATACTGCGATTTCTGACCGCTGCATAGTGAAGCGAAAAGTTAATCCCCGAAATGATTAAAAAGACAATACACACACCGTTAATCAGCGAGTTATTGAAATAACCCATTGATAAATCATGATTAGAAAAGCCGCCAATGGCCACGGTAGAAAACGAGTGCAGCAGGGCATCAAAACTGTCCATACCCGCAGCCCAATACGCCAGTGCACAGGTGACTGTGAGGGTTACGTAGATGTACCAAAGGTGTTTGGCTGTATCGGCAATTCGTGGGGTCATTTTGCTGTCTTTGACAGGCCCGGGAGTCTCGGCGCGGTATAACTGCATGCCACCAACGCCTAGCATTGGTAGTATGGCCACCGCCAATACGATGATACCCATGCCGCCGAGCCATTGCAGTTGCTGGCGATAATATTGAACAGCTTTAGGTAAATCGTCAAGACCGGTCATGATGGTTGCACCGGTGGTGGTTAAGCCTGAAAAAGACTCAAATATTGAATCGGCTAGGCTTAATTTGGGCTGATCCATAATATAGAAGGGCAGGGCACCAACACTGCCCAGTACCACCCAAAAGGCCACCACTATGATGAATCCTTCACGGGCTTTAAGGTCGTTTTTGTGCTCTCGATAGGTATACCAGAAGAACATACCGCCGAATAGGGTTAAAAAGAATGATGCAACAAAGGCGGTACCGCCGCCATCTTTATACAGCAATGCCACCACAGAAGGAGGGATCATGGATACGCTGAAAATGGAAACCAAAATTCCCAGTATTCTGACTATCGTTTTATATTGCATGGCTTAGCGGCATATTGTTTTTTCTCGCGGCATAGACTACCGAATCTTGTCAGGAAAACCAGTGTTTTATCATGTTAATGCTGATTTTTGGTCGTTAGAGGCAAGTATAGGCTCCTATTGTGTAAATTGTTCGGATTCACAGTTGGTTACATTCAATAATGACCCTAGCCTGTCCAATTGTTAGCCACGCACGTAGTATGCACAATTGTCTTATAAAAGTTGGGGTTGTTTGGTGATGAAAAAGTGGATATCTGCGGCAGCATTGTTGTTATCTTTTACTGTTGGTGCGCAAGGCGGTAAAGCAGTCGATAAGAATGAAATTAAGAGTGTAGGCGCTTCTGCACAAAAATATGTAAAGCTAGTGCTTGCGTTAGGTCAACACGACAGCGGTTATGTTGATGCTTATTACGGCCCTAAGCAGTGGCAAAAAGACATAGAAAAGCTAGGCCTGAGCAAAAAACAGATCATCGATAAAGCCCAGCAACTGAAAATGCAGCTGCCTGATATCAAAACAGTCAAAGATGAAATGGACCGCCTCAGAGTTCATTACCTGAATAAACAACTCAGCTCACTGATAGCCCACGCCAATGCGCTGGCCGGTTCAGAAAAACTCGATTTTGATCAACAAAGTCTTGCCTTGTATGATACCGAAGCACCTCACCACAAACTCGAAGACTTTGACGCTGCACTGGCCGACATGGAAAAAATGCTGCCCGGTGATGGCCCATTGTACCAGCGGGTAGACAAATTTAATCGTCAATTTGAGATCCCTAAAGATAAATTACCCGCAGTATTTGCTCGCGCAATCAAAGAGTGTCGCGACCGTACTAAGGTGTTTGTTGAACTCCTTAAAAACGAAAACTTCGACCTCGAATACGTCAAAGACAAACCTTGGGGTGGTTACAACTGGTATAAAGGCAACGCACACAGCCTTATTCAAGTGAATACTGATTTTCCAATAGCACTATCACGCGCTGTTGCGCTGGGCTGTCACGAAGGTTATCCGGGCCATCACGCCTACAATGCTTTGCTTGAAGATAACTTGGTTAAAAAACGTGGTTGGGTCGAATACTCGGTATATCCACTTTACAGCCCGCAATCGTTAATTGCCGAGGGCAGCGCCAATTATGGTATAGACATGGCATTTCCGGGCAAAGAAAAAGCTGAATTTGAGAAAAACGTGTTATTCCCAATGGCTGGCATTGACCCGGCATTGTCAGAGTCTTACCAAAAGTACGCTAAACTGGCGGCCAAACTTGGTTATGCCAGCAACGAGATTGCCCGCTCGTATATCAATGGCGACATAACCAAAGAAAAAGCCATTACATTGACTCAAAAATATAGTATGTCGACTCGTGCGAAAGCCGAGAAAAGCATTAGCTTTGTCGATGCCTATGGTGCTTATGTGATCAACTACAACTGGGGCCGAGATATGGTCAAAGAGTATGTTGAAAAGGCCACCAGCAACGAAGAACGCTGGAAACGTTTTTCGCGATTGTTGTCTTCACCGAGAATACCTTCTTCGCTCAATTGGTAGCATTTCATGAGGTTAGAGATTGTTTAGTATAGGCCGTTATTGCGGCGGCCTTTGTGTCTCTAACCCTTGCTTGTAAAGCCACTAACCTTACTCTATGATCTGTTGGGCCAACGTCAAAATGGATACCCATTTTGCATCGGCAAACCTCACAAACATAAAATGGAGATATTACCAGGATGAAACTAATCCGTACCGCCCTAATCACTTGCGCTGTGACCAGTGCTTTAGCCTTAACCGCTTGTTCAGACTCTAACAAAGCAACGGTTAAACAAGACAAACCCGCCGGACAACTCAAACACGTTGTTAAAGAAAGTAAACTCTATTCAAAATTACCTAAAGATGCGCTGGCCTATGTTCGCGTGCCCAACATTTACTCTCTAAGCACCAGCAAAGATAATGCCCTGCGTGATGCGCTAGGCAGCGAAGCCAATGTGGCACAAATGGAAAAATTACGTGAGGCCATCAATAAGAACGTGCTGGGCGAGATTGGCATGCCGTTTAAACCGGTAACTGATTTATTGCTGACACACTTGCGTTCTCCACTTGAGTTGGCCTTGGTGCCTAACAAGATTAAAGGTGCCTCGATGGCCATGCCAACCTTGATGCTTCAAGGGACTTTTGATTTTGCCGATGGCGCAGAATTTCAAGCGGCATTAACTGGTATTGGCCAATTGCTGCCGATGTTACAAATGACACCAGACCCAGCAGATAACAGTAAAGGCAACATTGGTGTTGGTCCGGTAAATATTGTTTATCGATATGACGTAGCCACCAAGCACCTACAAATGGCCGCTGGTATGGGCTTTGCCGACAAGCATATGGCTGACTTTGTTGCCCTGTTTGAAGATAACGCCAATAGCACCAGTAACCCCATGCAAGCGATGGAAGCTCAAGTAGATACTAGTCACAAAGGATTGTTTGTGTGGGCATCAATAGCGACGGCGCTCGAAAAATATAATCATATGATCCCGCCACAGGTGATGGCTATGGCCACTCAATATGGGGTTGATGGTTTTAATGCCATTGCCATAGGCAGCGGTACTGCTGATAAAAAAGGTCGAACCAAAATCATTCTTGATGGTGCCAAACAAGGGGTTATGGCTGCATTGCCTACGGTTGATAACAACTTGACCTTCAGCGCGGTAGGCGAACCAGTTGGTTTGCTAACAATGGCATCACCATCTGGTAGTGAATTAAAAGCCATTGTTGAGAATGTAGCGAAATTGAGCGGCGAATCTGCGGTTAACTTTGACAAAATGGAAAAAGCTGTTGAAGAAGCGATTGGTATCACCTTAACAGGCATGCTCGATAGCCTTGGGCCAGACCATTCAGTCTTTGGCGACCAAATTGGCGAGTTTATGGCGATTCGCATTCGCGATAAAGTTAAATTCGACGCAATGCTCAAAACCATGGGAGAAAAGCATCAGTGGAAGCAGGTGCAAACGCCAATGGGTAAAATTCAAGTCAACGAGTTGATTATGCCTTCGATGATGGATGAAAGTGACATTGGTGACCTCAAAGAAATGCCAGAGCTAGTACGCAAGTTTTTGCTCAACAGCAAGTCGCGAATATATTATGTAATAGAAGGCGATTATTTAATTCTTGGTCAGGTGCCACAACTGTTGGTTGATAGAGCGAACAGCGAAAACAGAGTACCTGTTAAAAAATGGTTAAAAGAGAGTGTACATCAAGATTTCTCTGGTACTTTGGTAGGCGCTGTTGGCGAGTTTGAGCAAAGCCCGCGTAAACTCTATTATGCCTACTTGAGCTTTATGAAGATGCTTAGTGATGTTATCGAAGCAGATATTGACTTGTATGCCTTCCCTTCAGCCAGTGATTTGACGTTGCCAGCAACCGGTTCGTATGGCTTTCAAATTGACTCGACCAAAGATCAGTTTGCTATTGAGTTGGTTTATGAAGTGAATCCTTTAGAAGTGGTTGTTCATGCACCTATGTTGGCGGTTGCTAGCGCTGGTGTTGTTGCCGCAGTTGCTATGCCTGCTTATCAAAGCTATACCGATAGAGCCAGTTTCAGTGAGGTGATTTCGGCCACCGCAGCGGCCAAAACGGCGTCAGAGGTTTGTGCTCAAATCAAAGGGTCGTTCTCTACCCAAGCATGTCCATCATTAACTAGTGCAACATTTGACATGCCACCGGGTATCTCTTTGACGATATCTAGACAAACTGACACCAATATTGTGCTTAAAGCACAGCGCAGTTCAGATAATTCAATGTATCAGATCACCGGTAATTTCAAAGACGGCTTGGTTTATTGGGAGAAATTGTGTCGACCTCTTGAAAATTGCATGTAATATTAATTAAATCGTAAATAACGATTAAACCAATCGGTATTAATCGTTAGATTCGAACATGAAAATGGTTGATAATGGTTTCATCTTAAAGGGGTAACAACCCCGAAGCCTTTATCAATCATTTGGAGTCAGTCATGTTCGAATCTAAAGCCGGTCAAAAAGTCCCTTCAGTTGTCTTCCCTATTCGTCAAAACGACGAGTGGGTCAATCGTTCTACCGATGATATTTTTAATGGTAAAACCGTTGTGGTTTTCTCATTGCCAGGTGCCTTCACTCCTACTTGTTCTTCAACTCACTTGCCACGTTATAACGAATTGGCAAAAACTTTTAAAGATAACGGCGTAGACGAGATTGTTTGTGTGTCGGTCAACGACACGTTTGTGATGAATGCTTGGGCAGAGCATCAAGAAGCTGAAAACGTCACCTTAATCCCTGATGGCAACGGTACCTTTACCGATGGCATGGGTTTGTTGGTCGACAAAGGCGAAATTGGTTTTGGCAAACGCAGCTGGCGTTATGCCATGCTGGTTAAAGACGGCGTTGTAGACAAAATGTTCATCGAACCTAACAAGCCGGGCGACCCGTTTGAAGTGTCTGATGCCGACACCATGCTCGATTACATCAACCCTAATGCGGTAAAACCACAGGCCGTTTCTTTGTTCACCAAACCGGGTTGCCCTTATTGCACTAAAGCTAAAACATTGCTTAGCGAAAAAGGCTTAGTGTTTGATGAAATCGTGTTGGGTATCGACGCTTCTTTGACTTCATTAAAAGCCATTACTGGTGCCGACACTGTACCGCAGGTTTATATCGGTGGCGAACGTATTGGCGGATCTGAAGAGTTGGCTAGTTATTTCGCCTAAAGAAAAGCCTATTTCGACCTAATTAGCTGTTATTCATATTAATTTGGTTTAGGGTGAATGTTCACTCACCCTAATGCTGGCTCCCAGCCAAAGGAAATATGTAATGAAGTTAGTTTCGGCTAAATTATCAACTGTGTTATCGACAGTGTTATTGGCAGTAATATGCTGCCTAAACCCGGCTTTTGCCGCCGATAAACACTCTACAACCCAACCGACCACCAAAGTTAAACCCCCCACTGAACAAGACAAAAAAGAAGTTAAACGCATATCTTTGGGATATTTGGTTGCACTGCAACAAATGAAGCCTGATTTGATGGCTGAGGTTATGCACCCCAAATTGTCTAAGCGTACCACATTAATTAACCGTGAAAATGGCAAAGGTGTTGTTATTCCAACCACTTACAAGCAAATGCTTGAGTATGCCGCGACATGGAATATTAAAGGCGATAAATTTCCGAAGAACCCCAGTAATCGCGCCACTATCATGGATATGCAAGGCACCATGGCTGCGGTTAAACTTGAATCTGACCGTTGGTATGAATACCTTCATTTGGCCAAAATCGACGGTAAATGGAAAATTCTTGATTTGTACTGGCAGAACCATCCTGATAAATAGCAGAAAAAACATGCGATAATTAAAGAGGTTGTTGCAAAAATTAGTTAAATGTTTATTTCTAGGGCTTATTCGTTATAATGCTGTTTCATGTATATAGGGCAGTTAATAAAAAGGATATCGTATGAAATCATTAGTGAGTAAACCTCATCATTTAGTATTTGTCGGCAGCTTATGCTGCTCACTTGCAGCTTGCGGCGGTAGTGGAAGCTCAAGTAGTAGCGGCGGTGATCCCGTCCCTGCTGTTAATGTGGCGCCTGTTGCTACAATAACCGCACCCGGTGGCTTGTCGGTTACCGGTCTTAAAACCATCAGCCTTGATGGTTCAACCTCATCTGATACCGACGGCAGCATTGCCCAGTATCAATGGTCACAAACCTCTGGTAGTGCTGTCACAATAGACAACGCCAGCCAAAGCACACTTGAGTTTACCCCGGGTAATATCAACGAAACCCTGACATTTCAATTGGTGGTGACAGATAACCTAGGTGCAACCGATACCAGTACGGTAGATGTTGAAGTGTCTGCTTATTTTAAACAATTGAGTGCCGGTGCATCTCATTATTGCGCCATTGTTGGGCAAAACAGTGATGATGAGGTTCATTGTTGGGGTAGTGAGTCGTATGAATTGAATCAACCGATGCAGATTGATGCGCCATTGGCTGTATACAGTGGTGGTTTCAATAGCTGCGTGGTGAGCGCAACAGAGGTTGATTGCTGGGGGAAAAACGATTTTGGCATTAATGACGTACCTTCTCTAATCAACATCCAAGATATTGTTATAGGTTATCGACATGCCTGTGCTTTAGACGACAATGGCGTGCAATGTTGGGGTGAGAATTCTTATGAACAACTAGATGTGCCAACGTTGTCGAACCCGGTAAATATCACCGCCAGTCGTTATTCTACTTGTGCTCAAGATGATTCTGGTGTTGTTTGTTGGGGTAGAGATCTTTCAGGCGTGCTTGATGCGCCCGATTTGACTAATGGACAAGTATTGTTTGGTGGCAGCGGTTTCCATCACTGTGGCATTGATGATTATGGCTTAGCTTGTTGGGGTGATAACCGCAGTGAGCAAGCACCTATACGTGAATCATTGCTGGGATACATCAATATTACTGATGTTGCATTAGGCGGTAATTATTCGTGTGTATTATCTGGTAATGACGCCGGTGAACAGGCCGCTTTTTGTTTTGGTAATGACAAAGGTGCAGGCGAAGCCAGTACATTGGGTATTACTGATAAAGTGCCGGCCATGAACAATCCACGGCAGCTGGCATCGACTTATAATAGTGCCTGCGTGCTTGATGATAGCGGCGTTGTTTGCTGGGGCGATAATTATAATGATCAAACCAATCCGGCGCAAATGAACGATATAGTTGCAACCGCTTCGGGTTATGAGCACAGTTGTGCCATTAGCAAGCTTGATGACACCACCAATAAGCTTGATTGTTGGGGCGCTAATATCATGGATATCACCAACGTCCCTGAGTTTGTTAATCCTGTTTATGTTTCAGCAAACGATCGTCGTAGCTGCGTGATTGACGATAATGGTCCACATTGCTGGGGTTATGATTTTACCTTGGTATTTGACGGATTTGATTTTTCAACTAAAGATATTTCATTGCCACAAGAATGGGCAGCTGCCGAGGCCATCGTACCAAGTTATGATGCTATTTGTGCCTTAGTCGACAGTAGTGTGAAATGTAGTGCATTGTCTAATGAATATGATGTGCTAGCAGTGCCTGAGTTGGTTGAACCATCGAAATTGGTTGCAGGTGATACGTTTTACTGTGCACAAGATACTCAAGGTGTGAAATGTTGGGGTAATGTGTGGGGTGACCCATTTGAAGTGAATACGCCTCAATTGAATAACCCAACTAGCTTAAGTGCCGAAGATAATCATGCCTGTGCAATCGCCGATAATCAGGTGCATTGTTGGGGTAGTGGCAATGCGTTAGTTGAAATCCCCGAGTTAACTAACCCAGTTAAAGTCGTTGCCGGACCTCGCCACAGTTGTGCGATAGACGACAATGGCGTGAGCTGTTGGGGTAAAAACCTCTTTGGTCAATTAGATGTGCCGACTCTGTCGAATCCAACAGATGTTACTGTGGGTAATCGTTATAGTTGTGCTAACGATGACACCGGTTTAGTTTGTTGGGGTTGGAACGGTTTTGGTGGCGCGGCTGTGCCAGTTAAACCTGAGCAAGAGTTGGCCAAAGCAACGTTGGCAGTATCGTCTTTTCCAGCGATTGAGAAAAAGAGGGTAAACCACCAAAGTGCGCAAGTTAGCATGAAGTAATGCTGTTGAGCCATTAATATCAGTTAGGGTAACAATTCAAAATGAATTGTTACCCTTTTAATAGTCATTTCCCCCGAGAGTTTGCAAAACCAAAAGACTACCATCAAGCAAAATCAATAACACAGCGGATCCCACCCGTGAGCCAACCCCATACCCAGCTTCATACCCAAGACAGCTTCGTTTTAACCGAACTCAACCTAACTCACTATCGGGGTTTTTCTAAAATTTCTTTATCACTGCATCCCGGTGTAAACGTCTTAATTGGTCCCTCTGGCGCGGGAAAAACAGCCGTGCTTGGTGGGGCTGCCATAGTTTTGGGGGCATGGTTTTTAGGCATTCCAAAAATAGACAGTCGTTGGATACTAGACGAAGAAATGCAGCGCATCGCCACGCCCAATGGAATGGCAAGGCAGGGCGTCACAGAAGTGAAAGCCACCGGCAACATTCAAGGCGTTGAGGGGCTTGTATGGTCAAGAACACGGGGTGACGGCAAAACCACAACCAAAGAAGCCAAACCCCTTAGAGAGTTGGCCAAGGCAATAGATCACAAAGTGGCAGGTATGCAAAACGTAACCCTGCCGATGATTGGCTATTATGGGGTAGGGCGCTCGTGGGGTGACCGCTATATGGGGGTGGTCAAAAAGTCAGATGAAATCAAATTGCCCGACAACTATGGTCGTTACCTGGGTTATCGCGAGTCTTTGGACCCAGCGGCAGATGAGCGGCAACTATTGGGTTGTTTGAAGAAAATGCATGAGATGGGTGATACAACCCGCTTTGCACTTTTCGACATCATAACGGTTTGCATGCAAAACGTGCGTGCAACTCGCTGGGACCCCGTTTTACAAGATATCATTCTAGAATTTGTCGATGGTAAGATAATACCGATGCATCTGCTCAGCGATTGCGACCGTAATCTTTGCGCGATGTTTGGTGATTTGGCGATGCGCTGCATGGTGCTAAACCCCCATTTGAAAGGCGGTGCGCCAAGCCAAACACCGGGTGTGGTGTTGATTGATGAAATTGAATTGCACTTGCAGCCCCGCGACCAACGCCAAGTGCTCAACCAACTGGCGGCGCAGTTTCCTTGTATACAGTTTATTGTCACTACTGCCTCCCCGTATGTGGTGAGCTTTCCATCTTTATTTCCTGTGTCGAAATTAACCAACAATGGCATTGAAATAGTCAATTACAACGTACCGCTCGGGCTTGAAGATACTGCCGAGATAATGGATTTACTCGACGGTTATGACGATATATCTGACGGCTTTTCTATTCAACATAATGTCTCTGGCATGCATGAACACATCGAAATGTTGTCGGCTTATTGCGAAGGATAACCCTGCTTTCGTATAGTTCAGTTGTAGGCTATTGATATTAAAGTTACTATCTGTCATCTCACTAAAAATGACAGGTAAAACGTCGATGAAAAACAAAGCCAACTTGTCTCAAGGCATGTTGTTGTTTCGGTTAACACCGCACCAGAGCTTTGCTGTGGGGACGTTAAAGGTCAGAGAAATCGTTCGCTTTAATCGACTGTCGTCGTTGCCCAATGCTCATCCAAGTATCTTGGGCGTGACCATTATTCGGGGCGTAACCATACCCGTGATAGACATGGCCAGCGCAGTTGGATATCGGTCAATAGACGAGTCAGAAATGAATAGCTGTCAAATTGTGATCACCGATTGTCAGCGTAAAGAAGTGGGTTTTTTGGTGCGAGGCGTTGAGAAAATCATTCAGTGCAACTGGAATGAAATCATGCCGCCTAATAAAAACTTAGGCGATAAAGCTTTTTTGACCGGCGTTATTCGCAACGAAGACCGTCTAGTGCAAGTATTAGATGTTGAATTATTAATGTCGCTTATTTTCCCCGACAGTAGTGGTGCGGCCGATGTGATATTAACCGACATTCAGCGCGAAAAACTCAAACCACTGAGAATTTTACTAGTTGACGATTCGCTGGTGGCCCGCGCGCAATTGTCAGACGTATTAGACCGTCTCAATGTACCCTACGAAGTTACCGACAACGGGCAACACGCCCTCAACATCATGACTCAAGCCGCAAACGATGGCCGTCCTGTAGACTTATTGGTCAGCGACATCGAAATGCCCGGCCTAGACGGTTATGAACTGACCTTTGAAGTCAGAAGTAATGCTGCAACCGCTGGCGCATACATCATATTACACACCTCAATTTCGAGCGAAATCAGTGTCAGCCAAGCCCATCAAGTTGGCGCAAATGAAGCGTTGACCAAGTTTGATGCGCTCGAACTGATTCAGTCCATGATGCGTGGTGTTGAGTTTCATCAGCAGCCAGCTTAGTTGAGCTTGATTAACTGGGCCAAAAGAAACGTTGTTTAAGCTTATGCACGGCACTTAAATTCTAGCAGTATTATATTGTCTGTAGGTTTGGCTACCCTACCTTGGAGCCGCTAAACCTTAAGTTACACGCCTTAAACCTGAGCTTCATTCATGCGGCGGTTAACCGGGTAACGTTCGAAATCTTCCCAGTAATGAATGCCGCCAAGCATTTCTTTGACTGCAAACCCCAACGCCGCAATTTTTTGCCCTGCTTTTGCTGCGCCATTGCAGCCCGGGCCCCAACAATAAACCACAAATACCGTGTTTTTGTCGTAAACAGCAAAGGTACTTTTATTGATATTGGCGTGGGGCATACTTAGCGCTGTAATCGCATGACTTTTGGCAAAAGCCTCGGTTGAGCGAACATCTAGCAAGACAAAATTGTTGGTTTTGTTTTTAATGTCGGCGTAAACATCAGAGCAATCAGTTTCGCAACCAAGTTTGGTGCTGAAAAAAGCCAATGCATCTGTTCGACTTGTCGGTGGCGTAGCCAGTACGTTTGATTGGATGGTCATAATCTGTCCTTAATATGTGATGGTTTTGTTGAAGGACATGTTAAAGCGCATCGAACAAAACGAGAATTCACCATTACTGAACGAGGTATTCAGAAGTTATGAACTCACCTTGTTGGTATAAGGTTGATACAATGACGCCGTCAAATATGATTATTGGAGTTTAAGCATGGAGTTTTATCATTTGCGTTCTTTTGTCGTGGTCGCCAATACCGGCAACTTAACCTTGGCGGCCAAACAACTGTGCACCACGCCACCGGCCATTAGTGCACACATTAAATCGCTCGAAGATGAACTGAAAACCCCACTGTTTGTGCGCTCAAGCAAAGGTATGGCGTTAACCGAAAAAGGTGAGCTGTTGCTAAGCAAAGCGCAAAATACGCTTGATTCGATGCTTGATATGGTCAATTTGGCCGCCGAGAATCAAAACGAAATCATTGGCAATTTCACGGTGGGTATCAACCAAACAACTGCGCAATTAAAAGTGGCTGAGCTGCTAACCAATCTATCAGAAAATTGTCAGGGTATTTCATTACAAATCAACAATATGACGTCAGGAAAGATAATCGAAGGAATACAAAATTCGAGTCTCGATGGCGGTTATATTTATGGTGAAGTCCCGTCAGATTTCATCGGCATAACAGTCAAGCAACAATCTATTACGACCATCGCACCCGTTGAATTTGATGTAGATACGACTGACCTAAACAGTAAATTGGCAGCATTGCCTTGGATAACCATGGGGGCAGACTGTCCTTTTGATCAATTGCTCAAACAAAAGCTGGGTTCGGGCATTAAGTCAGTTGCTAAAACTAGTGATGACGGCACTAGAATTGAATTGGTCAAAAGCGGATTAGGGCTCAGCTTTTGTGAAACCGACTTGGCATTAAATCAAAAACAAGCGGTGAAAATACTGCCACAATTAGATTTTGATACCGAATTACACTTTGTTGTGGCCAAACAAAGGGCAGATGAACCCGTGATAAAGGCATTGTTGCAAGAGATGCGCATTTTGTGGAATATTACGTTGTAATTAAGCCACTTGCCTCACGTTTGTTGATTCTACGTGTCAACTTGCTAGGCTAAGTTATATACATCGACAATAGTAAATTAGGAAGGGTTCAACATGGCTCGCGCATTAACCACCATCGTTTTTTTCAGTTGCTTCATTTCATTAATGGCTCCAACACTTGTTAGTGCCAACAGCAATGGCAAATTGCCACCCCCGAGAAAATTGACGCCCCAGCAGACTAAAGTCTCTGCTGCCAATTATCAAAGATATTGCTCGTTGTGTCACGGCAAAGACAGGCAAGGCCATGTGAACGACCATGCACCGTCGTTGCGCAGTAAAAGTTTGTTTGAGTCAGGTGTGCCTCATGCCATTTTAAGGCCTATGTCTTATGGCCGAGAAGGCACCGCCATGGGTGGTTACCTAGATGAGGTCGGCGGCCCAATGACGCTGGATGAAACCTGGGATTTAACTTACTGGTTATATGAAATGTCGGGTGTTGAACGATTAAAATTCAGCACCAAAGCGGTGCTTGGCGACATTAAACGCGGCGAAAGTGTTTATCAAAAACAATGTTCGAGCTGCCACGGCGTTAAAGGCGAAGGCGTTACCGCTCCTGCACTTGGCAATCAATCTGCGCTTGCCCACAATACTGACGAATTCATCAGACATGCCATTAGAAAAGGTCGTCAAGATACCCCTATGGTTGCCTTTGAAGACAAATTGTCGGCCGCAGACATTGATAATGTCACCGCTTTTTTACGTAGCAAGGCCAGCGGTTGGAAAATGGAAAAAGTAGTGTTGCAAAAGTTGCCAACGCCAGACCAATACATTGTTAACCCCAAAGGCAAGCACCCTAATTTTAAGTTGACCGATGGCATGTATGTTTCATCAAGCGACTTAAACGCTGCGATGGTCGCCAAACGTAAAATGGTGTTATTAGATACCCGAGTCCCATCGGTTTGGCAAACGGCTCATATAGCAGGTTCTATTCCATTCCCCTATTACGCAGACTTAGATGAAACCGTAAAAGACCTACCAAAAGATGTGCAAATTATCGCGTATTGTTCATGCCCCCGCGCAGCGGCAGATAGCGTAGTCAGAAAACTCAGAGCCAGAGGTTTTGCTAATACGGCTGTGTTGTGGGAAGGCGTTTTTGGCTGGCAGAACTTAGGTTACCCTGTAGTTCGTCGTGATGTTCGGGGGGATACTGGGGAGTAAAATTAATACCTCAACTACGGTATGTATGCCGCAGTTGAGGTTTCGCCCGCCGATAAAAACGCGTAGTTATCACTTTTCGTAAACCCATTCGTTTCAAAGTTAATTTAAAGGCACAACCACCATCTAGGCTGGATATTGAGTCCAATGCAGTGTAAATTGAGCCTCAAATCGTAATATGAAAGCAATGGTGATTTCCGGTGGACACAATAATAAATAAATCTGCACATTGGCCTGCATTGGTCAAAATATTGCGGCAAGCCAAAACCAATAAATTTGTGGGTTGGCTCTAAAAGGTAGAGTCATTTGATCATTTAAACTATTCGAAAAGTCGAATAATATTAGTGTGTTACTGCTTCAAAGATGCGGCTTTTTCAGTGCTGCAGTCATTGCGTTTACGATTCATTTAACCACAAGTTCTTTTTCGTTTGCTATGACAGCTCGTAAGGTCAACAGAACGATAATGGTTTAAGTTGAAATCAAGTGTAATCTCAATGAATAGTTCGCGCTGCAGCAGATAATTTTTGTATTGTATTAGTTAAATATATGTGATAAAAACTTAACGGAACAAATATCATGTGGAACTAAATCTACTGATGTGGTTATACAAAAAACAGTCGGTTGCAAGCAAGGGGACACTATGCAAAGAGAGTTGATGGGAGATGCTTTTTCTCAGTTTCAAGATGAAGTAGAAAGTAAGAGAAAAGCAGCTCTAAGTAGGGTTGACAGAATACCTATTGCTGCATTAATTTGGGGGCCATGTCCTGACTCTGGTACATGTGTAGCTGAGGCTAGAGTTGAGTTGAAAGCTGCATTGATAGATAAGGGTTATGTTGCTCATTTTAGTGAGGAACTATTTGATTCAACATGTGCGCACTCAAATTTAGTACAACAAGCGGCGCAAGCTGAAGCATATGATATTGTATTTTCTATCCCTGATTCCCCTGGTTCTATCGCTGAAATACATGATTTCGCGAGACTACCTGAGATATCTCATAAAGTAATTGCTTTTTTAAATAACGCTTGGAATGATGGGTACTCAAACCGTAGTTTACTTGAGTTGCAAACTTACTCTACGTGTAAAATACAATTGTATGACGCAATTAACTTACCTGATTGCGTTGTTAATGCTGCATTGGATATCACTTATAGATTACAGGAATTGTTTTATCTACATGGAAGAAGGGCACTATAGATGAATATCCTTGAAGCTTTGGAAAAATATCAGGCTCCTTCTATCCATGATAAAAGCGTTTTTGATCTTCTTGCTGCGATTGCTTTGCTCGGGCCAATAGATAGTAACGATTTAAAAGAAAAGATAAAAAGCGAGTCTGGATTTGATAACAAAAAACTAATTCAGTTATACAAATCTGGGATTATCTTAACAAACTACCGGCAACAATGGTGCATTAGCGATGCGGGTGTTTCACTATTAAGTAAAGTCGGGGTAAGCCAAATTGCTGCCTCTTCTGTAGCGGCAGACGTGCTGGGGCGATCTTATCCTAATTGGTTACAATATCTCGTAAAAAGCGATCGAGATGTTGATACTACATCTAGTATTTATCAACGTTTCAAGTGTGCTAAGTGGGTAACAAATAGAGTCGGTGCCGAAAAAAATGAATCTCCTTATATCATCCTTATATCTGGTTTATATCTGTCAGAGATGTCGGGATTTCACGAATCCGATTCTGAATCGTTTTATGAAACACTTTTTGATAAGACAATTAGGAAGGAGGTCGATAAAGGGCAATTCAAAAAAACATATGCACTTTGTAAAAACCTCACTGAGGATAGTAATGACTTGTTAAATTTAAAGGTTGCACCATCAAAACCTTTTTCATGGGAAACATATGTTTTTACGTTCGTAAGGTTGCTATCGTCGGCGTTGACAAAGACTAAGGATTTTGGAATAACGAGTAGCGTAGGAATGGATAAGGAGTATTCTTTATGGGATCAAATGTCAAATTGGCGGCACGATTCTTCTAAGTTATGTTCTGATTACATGAAAGAGCACTCAAATCAAAGATCGAATGTAGAGTTAGAAAAAATTATTGGAAAACTAATACAGCAAAAACTGGAAAGCGCAGATTTTGAATTGGTAAGGAAGTTTGAGCTGATTAACTCTTCTTTATCTAATAAAAATAATGATCCAACTTAAATAGCTGGGGGGACTTTTCTAATGAGGCAATTCGAGTTAGTCAGTAAAGCCCAGTAACTTTTAATTATCTCTCATATAATTATTTCTACGATTAGATTTGAAATATAGGTATTATAGCTTCAATTAACTTAAATAGGGACCTAGATGCTGGGCTCTTAATATTTTTGATAGGGAAATATTAATCATAGTGTCAGTGCAGCTAGTTATTTGGTGGCAAAGTTAATACGATAAGCGCGCCAAATTAGAGTTGCCTTGATTAAATCTCATTGGTGGTTTAAATAAGAAACTGCAAAGTCGAGGTCTGGTAGATTGACCCCAACAAATACCCACCAATATTCCGCTTTAACGGATCAAAAGCCACACCCAACAAAACCACCTCTTTATCACTGTTTTGATATTTCTGCGCATATTGCTTGTCGTGAATTTGTTGCAGGGCCTCTTCTTTACGTAAGCGTCCAATAGAGCCCACCTTCCCACAATAAAATCCCGCTGTTAAGCTTTACGCTCACTTTAATATTGGGAGAATAATATGAGCCGACGAACGCGCGAGCAATGGCAATTAGCGATCAATGAGCAGCAAACAAGCGGCCTGAGCATTTCACAATACTGTCGCGAGCATCAAATTAAACCTCAGACATTTTATGCTCGGCGCAGCGCATTGAAAAAACAAAATTCACCTGCTGTCACTACACACTCATCTGATTTTGTTAAGGTGGCCAACGCCAGTCTAGCACCCGCTCTTGATGCAATTTATATTAAAACCCATCAAGCAACAATTCAGCTACCCACAGACACTTCACCACAATGGCTTGGTCAATTCATGCGAGAGTGGTCGGCATGAAAATGTTTAATGAAGTGCCTGACGTGTATTTGCACCGTGACTTTGTCGACTTTCGAAAATCGATCAATGGCCTTGTTTGTATCGTCGAAATGCAAATGAATATGTCACCGTTCGAGGATGCTTTGTTTGTGTTTTGCAATAAAAAAAAAGATAAAATCAAAATCGTTTACTGGGATAAAACGGGCTTTGCCATGTGGTATAAACGATTGGACAAAAGCCGCTTCAAATGGCCAAACCAAGTCAAGAATGAAACCTTAACTTTATCATCACAGCAGTTTAATTGGTTGCTCGATGGTTTTTCTGTCGTCGGCCATGAGCCGCTTTTTTATGACTCGGTAGCCTTATAACTCACGATCATAAGAACGCCTCAACGTTGACCATTTAGTCTAAGTATAATCAGTAACTTACCATCGTATTGAGGTATAATTACTGTATGAAAATAAAGCCTCAAGAACTACCAACAGACGCTAAAGCACTGCAAGAGATGGTGCTTGCCTTGCAGTCTCAAGTACAAACGTTAGAGCACCAAAATCAGCATTTGATTGAGCAGTTTCGGTTGGCTCAGCAACAGCGCTTTGGTCGTAGTAGCGAGGCGCACCCGGCACAACCTGATTTGTTCAATGAGCCTGAAGTCGAAGTTGATAATGCCGAGCCTGAAACAGAGGAAATCACCTATACGCGTAAAAAAGGGGGGCGTGCCAAACTCCCGGGAGACTTACCTCACGAAGTTATCGAACACGATATTGATGAAGCAGACAAGGTATGTGATTGTTGTGGTGAGCAAATGCACCGCATGGGTGAAGAGCGTAGCGAAAAGTTGGAGTTTATCCCAGCTGTTGTCAAAGTCATTGAGCATGTCAGACCCAAATATGGTTGCCGAACGTGTGAAAAGCATGGCATCGAAGTCAAAATCAAGATTGCGCCGGTACCGCCAAGCATTATCCCCAAAAGCTTTGCAACACCATCGTTACTCAGTCAAATCATCACCAACAAGTATCAATTCAGCTTGCCTCTTTATCGCCAAGAAAGCTTGTTTAAGCAATATGGTATTCCATTGAGTCGTCAAACAATGTCGGATTGGATGATGAGATGTAGCGCATTGTTTAAGCCCCTTTATGACCATTTAAAACGGCTGCTGTTACAACAATCCGAGGTTCATGCGGACGAAACAACACTCAAAGTCCTTAATGACGATAAATCCAAATGTTACATGTGGATTTATTGTTCAGGCATCGATGCGCCCAGCGACAGTGAAATCCCTAATATTGTGCTCTATGACTATAACAATGGCCGACGAACCCGCGCGGTGTTAGAAGCATTTCTCGATGGCTATGATGGTTATATACATGCCGACGGTTACAAATCTTATGACAGTATTGCCGCGAAAATTGTGGGTTGCTGGGCACATGCTCGCAGACCGTTTTCAGAAGCAAAAACCAAGCAACCGAAGGGTGCAAAAGGCAAAGCCGATTGGGCCTTAAATCAAATCCAGAAACTCTATCGAATTGAAACTAAGCTCAAAGACAGCACACCAGAGCGCAAATATGAGGTTCGGCAAAAAGAGTCGGTGCCTTTACTCAATCAATTTAAAGAATGGTTAGACAAGTCATCACCTCAGGTAACACCAAAATCAGCCGTTGGTTGTGCGATACAGTATGCATTAAATCAGTGGCCGAAGTTGATGCGGTATGTGGAGGATGGCAACTTGTCGATTGACAATAACCGCGCTGAACGTGTCGTTAAGCAATTTGTTATTGGTCGAAAAAATTGGTTATTCTGTATTACTGGCAACGGCGCGCAAGCCAGTGCGATGCTGTATAGCATTATCCAAACTGCCATAGCCAACGGTTTAACCCCGTACGACTACATTTGCCATTGCCTCGAACACCTCACTCATGAGCCTGACAACATTGAAGCCATTTTGCCTTGGAATGTTCAGCTAAGCTAGGTGTGCGAAATCGGACGCTTACTTCTTTACTGCCATTCAACTTAAATTCGATGATGTAAATGGTGTCGCCAGTTTGCAAAACACAGTCGATACGGTCTTGATTGGTGCTGACTTCGGCCTCTATGTCAAAACCCAGTAATGTGATCACCGAGTAGAAAATAGATTGGTAGTATTTTTCATTTTTTAAGGTGATGTTGTTGGGAATATTTGCGAAGAACTCTGCCAGAGTTTCAAAAAAAGCATCTAGTCGTTTGGCATTCAAATGTTGAGTTAGTCTGGTGGTATAAGTTTCGCCCATGCCTGCGTTTATTTGCGAGTATTCTGTGGCGACTGATTCATAGAATGACTTTTTAACTTCGTAATTTGGAAAGTCGAGTTGATACAAAGGTTTGTCGAAACCCTTGATGGTCAAATAACCTGTTTGGAATAATAACGAAGGCAAATTAATGTTTTCGGGCTCTGACGCTGCAAAGGCGCTGGCACCGAGTTCGCATTGTTCAAAGTTTGTGAAGTCGTATTGGTTTTCTTTTAACAAATCTAGTAAAAATGTCGGTGTGCCAGTCTCAAACCAGTAGTTATTGAATTCTTGATGTTGAAACAGGCTTAATACTGAATAAGGGTTATAAACCCCGGGGGCGCTATGATGAAAATAATAGCCATTGTACCAACGTTTGATGTCTGCGAGCGTTTGGGTCTTAGATTGTTCTAGATGCTGAGCCAAAGGTTCAATTTGTGCGCTAAAGCCATTTTGCAGTTCAGATTCGGTAATACCGCAAAGTGTGGCGTAGGTCTGCAACATCGAAATGTCAGTTAGATTGTTCATACCACTAAACACAGACACTTTGGCAAATTTAGAGACGCCTGCAATAAAAACAAACCTCAAATACTCATCTAACGATTTTACGGATGAATAAAACCCATTAATGGCTTCTTTGATGTCGGGTAGTGTCGGCTTGTTAAGATGAGACAAAATTGGTTTGTCATATTCATCAATCAGTAACACCACTTTTTGTTGGTATTTTTCATTGAGTTTAATTACCAGCTCAGCAAACCTTTGCTCATAACTGGTCACTTCCAATTCAATATCGTGGGCTTTGGCGTAACGATTGGCGGTGTTGATTATGTAATTTTCTAAATCGTCGACCTGCCTAACAAGCACCCGAGTAAATTCCATTTTTATTACTGGGTAAACAGTAAAATCGTAATCGGTTTGGCTTATGTCTAAACCTTCAAATAATGCCTTACGACCAAGAAAAACGGCTTCAAGGGTTGAGATCAGTAAGGATTTACCAAAGCGGCGTGGGCGGGATAGAAAATAGTTTTTACCGCAGGTGATGAGCTTATGAACCAACGCGGTTTTATCTAAATACAGGTAATTCTCTTCTCGTAACTCTGAGAATGTTTGAATGCCAATTGGAAATTTCATAAGCGAGTTTAAAGCGGATGACCTGATATGGATTATTGTAGCCAGTATAACTGATATCAAAAATTACAGCTATGTTTGCCACAATGCCGACCTTTACATATTCACTGCAATAAACGTTCAGCCAATAAAAAAGGTGACCAAAATGGTCACCTTTTTAGTTAGAGCCGTTTACTTACTCTTCAGTTGTAGAATCAACAGTCAAACCACTGTCAACCGCAGTAGACTTGCGCTTGGCTGGTACGCCAACAGTGACTGAACCAGTACAGTTCTCGAAGCCGTCATCAGCAGTGAAGTTGATGGTGTAAACACGGCCATCACCTTTGCGAGCACGTTCGGCGCGGATCATTGCGCTGTCGAGTGTAGTACCAGGCAGAATAATCGCATCTGGAGAGGTATTACCATCGCCTTTGCCATTAATTGCTTCGTCTTGAGTAACGCTGTTGATACGAATTGTCACGTTGTTGTACGTTGCATCATTATCGGTTACGCCATAAATTTCGACTGGCTTCAATTTGTGGTTTGGTGGCCATAAAGCATCTGGTGATGCGGTTGCCAAATCACAGCTTGGTGGTGCGTTAACGTCTAATACGTTAACCACAACAGTGTCAGTTGTTGATTTTGGATTAACCGAATCGTTGTCAGTAATTGTTACTGAAAATACCAATGCTTCGCCACCAGTTGTTGCTGGTGCTGTGAAGCTTGGCGTGGCAATTGAGTTGGTGTTGAATGTTACTGGCGTGCCTGAAACCTGCGCCCATTGATAGCTGATTGGGTCACGGTCTGGGTCGAAGCTTGCGCGAGCATCCATCACTACTACACTGCCTTCATTTTTGCTTTGATCTTGTCCTGCATCAGCAATTGGGGCATTGTTTTGGGTGATGGTCACACTCACTAAATCGTCACCAGCAACATTGCTGTCTGGCAAGGCTGAAAGCGCGCTGGTTTTAACACCGTCACTGACTTGCAACTGAAATACCATGGTGCCGCTTACGCCAACTGGTGCAACGTAGGTTGGGTTTGCACTGGTGGTGTTCATCAACAAAGCCAAAGGCCCACTAACTTGTGTCCACTGGTAGCTGGCGATATCAAGACCTTCTGGGTCATAACTTGCTGTGCCATTTAAAGTGGCTGAACCACCTTGTTTCATGTTGCTATTGTCACCCGCATCGGCGATTGGTGCTTCATTGTTTTTGTTGATCACAATGTTGACCATTGCAGTGTCGCTGCGCAGTTCGCCATCAAAAACATTCAAAGCGAAAGTCAGTGTTTGAGTAGAATCAACACTAGGTGCAACAAACCCTGGGTTTGGTGATTCAGGTGCAAAAATATCAACCGCAGGGCCGGCAACTTGTATCCAGTGGTAAGTCAGTTCTGCGCCTTCAGGGTCGAAACTGTTGCTGCCATTTAATGCGTAATAGGCATTTTCGTCGACAGTGTCATCACGACCGGCATCGGCAACAGGCGCTAGGTTTGCGACTTTTACCAAGATGTTGACGAATACGGTTTCGCTGTAAAGTTCACCATCAAACACATTCAAGGCGAATGTTAAAGTTTGGTTGGTGGTAACGTTAGGTGAAACAAAACCCGGGTTTGGTGATTGTGGTGCAAAAATATCAACCGAAGGACCTGCCGTTTGTATCCAGTGGTAGGTTAAACCTTCACCTTCAGGGTCGTGACTGTTGCTGCCATTGAGCGGGTAATAAGTGTTAGGTGCTACTGTGTCGTCGCGGCCAGCATCTGCAATAGGTGCTTGATTGAGCCCGGTAACTAAAATATTAACGAATACCGTTTCGCTGTATAACTCACCATCAAATACATTCAGAGCAAAAGTCAATGTTTCGTTGCTGGTGACGTTTGGAGAAACAAAACCTGGGTTTGGCGACTGTGGTGCAAAAATATCAACCGAAGGACCTGCTGTTTGAATCCAGTGGTAAGTTAATTCATCGCCTTCAGGGTCGTGACTGTTGCTGCCATTAAGTGGGTAATAGGTGTTTGAGGCAACTGTATCATCACGTCCTGCATCAGCAACTGGTGCTTGATTGTCAGCTTTAACTAGAATATTGACGAAAACCGTTTCGCCGCGCAATTTGCCGTCAAAAACGTCTAAAGAGAAAGTTAAAGTTTGGTCGCTGGTGACATTTGGTGAAACAAAACCGGGGTTTGGCGACTGCGGTGCAAAAATATCTACAGCAGGTCCACCAGTTTGCATCCAAAGATAAGTCAATTCAGCGCCCTCAGCATCGTGGCTGTTACTGCCATTAAGAGCGTAATATGTATTGGCGGCGACCGTATCATCGCGACCAGCATCGCCCACTGGTGCTGTGTTAACAACAGAGGTTTGTGGTGATGTAGTGTTTGTGGTATCTGCGGCAACTGCACTGGCTGATGCGCCAAGTGTGAGCATCGAGGCAATGACAAGTTGAGGTACTTTTTTATTCATGAAGGTGTCTTCCTTTATAACTAAACAATAATACTGGCCGGTCTAATCAAGCCAATCGCTAATAACGATAAAAACAGTGTGTTTTTATCAAATATTCACCCGGTTGAAGTTGCATCAACATCGGGAAATTCCTTTTGTTACCGCTGAGATGGCTACGGCGTTTGTATCCAAAACAAGCATGATAATTCTAATGGAGTTTGGTTATTCGTACCAGTGGTTTTGTGACTGAAAAAAGTGATCTGAGGACTGATAGCGTGATTATAAGGACTTGGGTCTATGAATGGATGAAATTTGGCCAACTTAATTTCTGGGAGCATAAGTTGCAGTGATTGTTAGCCTTCATTCACTTATTTTGATTGTTCTGTATATAGGCATTGATAGAAACGTAAGGCCTTGATAAATACCAAGACCCCCGCCTTTAAACACCCAAATTTACCTTCTTAAAACGGTTAAAAGCCAAATGAAATGTGTTTGCCATAATTTCGCCACATTTGGTCAGTGTATTGCCTTTTTTCATCGCGGTAATGGTCATATTGATCATGTTTAATAAGCATTCGTAAATGGTTGTCGCGACCCAAAGGGCAACCCGATGAAGTCAGGAGCCGTATTATGAGCAAGAAAAAAACAGTTGGCATTTTGTTTGGTGGCCAATCGGTCAATAGTGAAGTTTGTTGGCAAGCCGTACGCGATGTTGTTGGGGCTATTGACCGCAAAAAATATCGGCCAATTTTGATAGGCATTGATAATACAGGCGAGTGGCGTTTATACGACAGTATTGATGCACAAAGCAAAGGTCCGTTAACGTTACTCACCGCTACAGATTTTAATGACAACATTGACGTTATTTTTCCAATTCCCCATGCGTTATTGTCCCAAGATGGCGCAGTTCAAGGTTTACTTAATCTATCTACTATCCCTTTTGTTGGCTCGGCTGTGACGCTCGACAAAGCTGTGATGAAACGCAAACTCCGTGAAGCCAATATTCCCACTCCTGCCTTTATTGCATTACAAGCAAATGAAAACCTACCGACCTATCAAAGTGTTGCTGCATCATTGGGTAGTGAGTTTGTGGTCAAGTCTGGCAAAACAGGCTCGAGCGTAAATCCTGTGAAAGTCGCTAACTCGCAGCAATATGAACAGGCAGCAACTGCTGTCTTTGGTCATGATGAGCAGCTGCTGATTGAGCAATATATTCAAAGTAGAACACTTGAGTGCGCCGTGTTGGGTAATCGTCATCCATCGGCATCAGTACCGGGCGAAACACTTAGCAATAACAAGCTTTTCTCTAGCCATGCTCACTTCACCAACGAAAAAGGCACTGCGGTACAAATACCCGCCAAAGTGCCGTTAAAGCTCAAGAACCAAATGCAACAATTGGCAATAAAAGCCTGTCAGGCATTGTCTTGCAAGGGCGTGGCGACTGTCGACTTTTTGCTGAGCAGCACCAACGAGATAGTTGTAAACAAAATTAACACCATTCCTGATTTCACCACTTCTAGTGCGTATCCTGGGCTTTGGCAAGCCAGTGGTATTTGTTATTCTGCGCTAATCAATCGTTTATTGTTGTTGGCATTAGAGCGCTTTGAGGGGCAAAAACGCCCTGATACACTGTGTGAGGCGCTCTGACATGTGAGAGTCTCACCTTTGCACTGTAGGCGAGACTTTAACCCAATACATCCACCAATACCCGTTGCCAGTTTTTCCCCATCACTTGGTCGATTTCACTGCTGGTAAACCGAGCCTGCTGCAATAAATACTCAATTGAACGCATACGCTTTATGTGATTGAGTTCGGGTATCACGATATGACTGACATCACGATCAAACCCCAAAACCCCCTTTTTGCCCAAACTTTGCCACCACTGGTCGTAACCCTTAATGGCGACTTTATTATTGTTGCCAGCCCCAAGTGCGGCTTTGTGGCCTCGTAATGGATAGTCGTTGGCAATGGCAACCGCTTGCGCACCTGCGATGTTTTTAATGTGTTTTAAGTGATGAATATAGTGTTCTGCGCGAGGGACTTTTTGATAAGTAAGCCACCACGACATCATAAATACGCCAAATACACCGCCACTGTCGGCGATGCCTTTTATCACGTTATCTGGGCTGCAACGAGCATTGTTGATGATGGCTCTGGCGGCGCCATGGGTTTGAACTATTGGCCCTTTGGCGCGCTTGAGTGTTTGTTCGGCCGAGGCAACAGTGCTGTGTGATAAATCAATGAGCATCTTTTTTTGTTCGAGAAGGTCAATTAAAGTGAGGCCTTTTTTGGTCAAACCATGATTACCCTGACTCAGCGCACCACCAGCATAAACATTGTCGTAATGGTGGGTTAACTGCAAAACCCTTAAACCCAAATCGTGAAACTCATCAAGTTGACTAAGGTTTTCTTCGATGCAATCAGCGCCTTGAATTTGCAAAAATACGGCGCACTTGTCAGCCTGTTTCGCCTTGACGATATCACTGCCTTTGCTGGCTATTTGATAGATATCGGCGTTGGCCTGCATGATGGCCGATTGTGCTTTAATGCTCTTCATGCAGGCTTTGTATGTGCGTTTATAGTTGGTGCTGCCATCGGGCAGTTTGACTTGTTCTATTTCTGAAATATCAGCAATAAACGCATCTATTTGCGAAGCTTTAACGTCTTGATGGTCCTCAGGCACAAATGATAAACCGTCAACGTACAGTCGTTTTGTTGAGTTTGTGAGTGAGCCTGCCATTGAACCTGTCGATGAAGTCAGGGCTAATGCTGCGCCAATGCTTTGGATAAATCGTCTACGGTCCATTATTTACCTTGTGTTTAGTGCTTTTTTTGTTGCGTTCAGTTTAGTCTATCCAGATTTTTATTGACACTCGAAACGATTGTTCGTGTTAAAGTGCCCGTATAATTTTACGGCTATATAAAAGGATTAGAGTAATGATAAAAATCGCAAAAGCGGTATGCCTGCTGGCATTGCTGCATATGGCCCCGGAGGCTTTGGCCGACACATTCAAAACCAAAGATGGGGTAACGCTAGATTATGCCGTCACGGGTAAAGGCGAACCTTTGGTAATGCTACACAGTGGCTTGATGTCTCGCGATGATATGCACAATCAAGTCACCTATTTTTCAAAGTACTATCAGGTGATAGCGCTGGACTCGCGTGAACAGGGCCGCAGTGGTACATCAGATGTTCAAATCAGTTATCAGTTAATGTCAGATGATGTGGTGGCATTGCTTGATCATTTAAAGATCAAAAAGGCCAATATATTTGGTCAAAGCGATGGCGGTATTAATGCACTGCTTACAGCTCACTATCATCCTGAACGTGTTGATAAATTGATGATTCATGGTGCGGTGTTTAACTACAAAGCCTATCCACCACAAGCGATTGCACAGTGGAGTGACTATTCTTGGAGTGAGGATAACCCCAAAGATATCGATCCAGAACAATTCCCTGGGAATTCTCTGAAAAGCTATTTGCTGGGCCATGCTGATTTATCTAACTTCGAAAAACACTTGCAAGAAATGGCGCATATGTGGGCAACCTCACCCAACCTTACGGTCAAAGACTTGCAAAAGATAACTGTGCCGACCTTGGTTATTGTTGGCGATCATTATGATGTGTCATTGCCTCATTCATTACAAATGCATGAAGGGCTGAGCAACAGCCAGTTATTCGTTGCCCCGGGTGCCACCCATTATATTCACCGAGAAAAACCCGAATTGCTAAACGGCGTTTTACATGACTTTTTGCGTGAATAAATTGATTTAAACATCCGCATAGCTTGCATTTCATTCATGAAAATTTGAATTCACTTTTATTATTTATTCCTATCAAAAAGTGGGTTTTTGTAAGAATTATTCCTGTCAAAAAGTGGGGTTTTTCAAGGGTTATTCCTATCCAAAAGTGGGTTTTTGTAAGAATTATTCCTATCCAAAAGTGGGTTTGTGTTTTATAGTTGGGATTATTGACTGCAATTTTATTTACTTTGTGAGTTATGGATAAAACCGATGAAGCGAGCTCTACTTGACACTTTAGTTCAATGGAAAGCCTCGCCTGACAGGCAACCCATCATGCTTGATGGTGCGCGTCAGGTGGGTAAGTCTTATTTAATTGAGCATCTGTTTGGTGCCAATCATTTTGATAAAGTGTTTAAAATCAATTTTGAAGACACCATAGCCGCTGCGAATTTGTTTAAAGATTCGATAAGAGCCGATGAAATACTTGAGCGTATTGCAGTATTTGCCGCAAAAGACTTTAACCCAGCAACTGATTTGTTATTTTTCGATGAAATTGGTTTATGCCCAGAGGCGCTAAACAGCCTCAAATACTTTAAAGAACAAAGGCCTGATGTTTACTTGTGCGCATCGGGTTCGAATATTGGCTTGATTGAGCGTTATCCGGTAGGACAGGCATATGAGCTGACGTTACACCCAATGTCATTTTTTGAATTCGTGCTTGCCTCGGGCAATAGGCCGTTGGCAAAAGCGTTTGAACAACAAGTCAGAAATGATGTGGTGCACGAAAAACTCACAGAGCTGTATCGCCAATATCTATTTGTTGGTGGTATGCCTGCGGTGGTTAAAAAGTGGTTCACAAGCCCTGCGCCCATCATCCAAAAAACCCGGCAAGTCAGAAAAATTCAAAATGATTTGATCACCGGTTATATCCGCGACTTTGGTAAATATGATGCCAAAAATAAATTTCTTGCAGCGCAACTCGAAGCGGTTTTCAGAAATATTCCCAAACAATTGAGCCAGTCGGTAGATACCAGCGTAAAACGGTTTAAGTTCAATCAAATTATTCAGGGCAAAAACCGCTATCGAGATTTTCAAACCTTGATAGATTATTTGGTTAGCACTCATCTGGTCAGTAAAGCGAAAATAATAGATGGAAAACCGATAACACCGCTCGGCGCCAATGAGCAGGATAGCCGATTTAAATTGTTTATTCTTGATGTGGGTATATTACATGCGCTGATGGGTTTTGCTTATCCGCAAATTATTGGGCAGTCGGTCGCTTATAAAGGATATATGGCTGAGAATTTTGCTCAAAACGAATTTTTGGCTGCGGGCGTGTCGTCTACGTATGCTTGGCAAAGCGGTAATACGGCTGAGTTGGAGTTTTTGATCGCCAATGCATTGGGCGATATCATTCCAATAGAAATAAAAAGTGGAAAACACACCAAAGCCAAAAGCCTGAATTTATATATCGAAAATTATGCGCCGAAAGTGGCCTATAAATTGTGTGATTTAATTGGGGGTTCAAGAGAAAACCAAGTGCACACCAGAGCGCTTTATTACACCTGCCATGCGGCCGAATCGTTGTTGACGGCATGGGATATAAACGAATATTTTTAGGGTTGTAACGCTAGAACAGTCGCTTGTTTCATCCTGCACTAGGTTCTACGCTTGTATTAATAACGACATTTAATCACAACAACTGAGTTATTCCATGAACCCACCTGTACCGCGTCGATCGTTACTGAGACGTTGTTTATTACTTTATTTCCCTGCCAGACCGGGCGGTTGGTTATCTCATCTTATTTTTTATGTGCTAGCGTTTTTTCTGATGCCACTTTTTACGCTGTTAGGGGTTTACGATTTTTTTCGCCCTGGGGGAGCCGAGGGCGGTTTCGTTGCTCCGTTGTTTATCGGGTTTTTAACAATCGCAGTCCATCGTCGGGCAGTCTATAAAGGTGTAAAAATTAAAGCGGTTATGCCAGATGAACAAGATAACCGCAGTAACGAGGCACTGCCGTTTTCTTTTGAAACGCCACCGCGCCCAAAGCCAGTTCTTGGTTATTTTATGAAACGCTTAGGCGACATATTGGTCGTACTTAATATGATAGGGCCTGTGATGTTTTTGGTTGGCTTAGCCACATTCATTATATCCATATTGGACCTAAATGAGGTTTTTTCTGCTTATTGGTCAGTTTTTTTAGGGTTGGTGTTTGCTGGGCCGATATTTTCACTTTATTGTGGCAGCTTAGGTCAGAAAACGAGAGTGCATGGTAGGCGGATGAGTGCTTGTGACGGTCGACCGATAGTACTGCAAAACAAACATGCGCCGGTGTTAATTCTTAGATCATTTGAAGATGAGGCATTGATTGACCCACGGCCTTTTAATCAAGGGCAATATCGCTACGAAGAGCTTCTGGCGGGGGCTTTGAAGACCATAGGCCCGGTGATAACCATAGGTCATCCGGGTGATGAAATTGGTTACAGTGGGGCCGCCCGTTTATACGTGGCAAACAGTCATTGGCAACAAGCGGTGGAATATCTGATGCAACGCTCGGCTGCGGTCCTTATTATCGTTGGGCAGTCAGAGGGGTTATCGTGGGAAATAGAGCAAGCTCTAGTAAACATTGACCGCAAACGGTTGTTGTTTTTCTTCCCTTATGTGAGCAAAGCCAATCTCGGTGCTTCACGCTATGAAAATTTCAAAACGTTAATTGCGCGATCGTTTATGCTCCCGGCTACATTTGACCCTTTGGCTGAAGCACGCCAGCGGCGTTATCAACATTTTAGGCTTAATTTTTCAGCCCATTTCGACGGCCAATTGCCCGAGCAGCTGGGGCATGAGCAATTTATTGATTTCACTGAAAACGGACAGGTACGTTTACTCAAAGGCAAAAAAGGACTGATGGCCATACACCCAGAAAGTATATTTTTTTGGCCAGGAATGCGCATTCTAAATTTCAATGTGGCGCTGACAATAAAGCCTTTCGTGCGTAAGTTGTTGGCACGTGCTTAAACTGATATATCTGTCACGAATTAAGCCCAACCCTTGCGCTATACAACTGTCAATGTATAGTATCCGAAAATTCATTTAACAGGATATTATCAATGAAAAAACTGGCCGTTTTGGCTCTGGCACTGTGTGTGTCAACGGGCTGTCAAGTAACCAAAAGTCCAACGGGTCGCACTCAGGCATTGATGTATTCAAACGCCGATATGAGCAAGCTAGGCACCCAGTCTTTTGCCGAAATGAAAAAGCAACAAAAAACAGTTAAAGACAAACCCACCTTAAATTATGTCAATTGTGTGGCCAATGCGATTACTGCCAAGGTTGATGCCAAATATGGTCAAACTGAGTGGGAAGTTGTGGTATTTGACGCGCCAAAGCAAGTCAATGCGTTTGCATTACCCGGCGGACACATAGGGGTTTATACCGGCTTACTTGAAGTCGCCAACACCCCTGAGCAACTTGCTGCTGTGCTGGGCCACGAGGTAGGGCATGTTTTAGCTAATCATTCGAATGAACGTTTGTCGCGTCAGCAACTGACTAATGTCGGTTTGCAAATGGCCAGCGGCGCTTTTGATTTAGCTGAAGCTGAAAACAAACAATTGTGGATGCAAGGCCTTGGGTTAGGTGCTCAATATGGCATTGCTTTGCCATTTAACCGTCGCCAAGAAAGCGAGTCTGACCGAATTGGGCTTGAATTAATGGCCAAAGCCGGATTTAACCCACAAGCCAGTGTTAGTTTATGGCAGGCGATGGGCAAAGCCGCTGGTGGTAAGCAACAACCAGAGTTGCTATCGACTCACCCTTCTAATGAAACCCGAATAAATGGCCTGCGCGAGCATATGGCTGGGGCTGAACAACTGTATAGCACTGCCAAACAAAGTGGTCAAAAGCCCAATTGTCATCGTTAAAGGTTATTTGACTCAATATAAACATGCCACGCACAAGGTTTAACTGAGTGTCGTGGCAGTGTTTTTTGGCATATGCGAAATAAATGTTTCAACAAACCAGCCCTTTTGACAAAGTGAAAGCACAAAACGCATAATAGCCGTTTTGCGTAGTTTAATGGATTAATTAGTTATGATAGTAGAATCACCCTCATATTTCCCCAGAGCCTACTTGAGGTTTATCGCCTTGTTTTGGGATTCGGCCATTTTGTCTTTTTGGACTCTTCTGGTCATTTATATCTCGACCCTCATCGGTTTCCAAAGCAAGCTATCACATGGCTTATTCATTGTTTTGTTGATCGCCAGTTTTGAACCTCTACTTACCTATTTCACCGGCGGCACCTTGGGTCACCGCAGGCTCGGTATTCGGGTGTGCCACAAAACGCCGGGCAAAAAATTGTCGGTTTTTCAATGTTACGGCCGTCTTTTATTTAAGAGCGTGCTGGGGATATTTTCGTTGATATCGATAGTGCTATCGACAAAACGTCGGGCGTTACATGACGTATTATCTAACTCTGTGATGGTTTTTATAGACGAAAGCAAAGCGCCATTACACCACAAAGTTGACACAAGTGAGACTGAGCGATTTGTACAGGTGTCTATCTTTAGGCGTTTGATGGTTATAGTGGGTTACATCGTCATTGGGTTTGCTATTCAGGTTGGGTTGCTTATGGCTGGCGTATCCGAAACTTGTTTAAATTATCACGAATGTGAAATGGTCGAACGACTAATGATTCAGGTGGTTTCGGTGTTGGGTTGGCCTCTTCAAATTCTGTTGATAATACTTGGCATATCGGGCAGGCTTTATGGTGCTAGAAGGCGTGAGATGCAACCTATTGATAAGGCACCATTAGAATCTTAACACCCATAAAGGCATCTTGAGTTTAGTCTACCCATTTATGAATGAGAATTATCTTGAAATGACAATGGACACATTACTCTACTAAGGCCTATAGTTTAAAGCTCAATTCGAAACAGGTAAATCTCATGGCTAAAAAGTTAATTGTTCTGTCGTTTATTACCCTTGTTGGCGGTTGCGCCAGCCAAAGTGCATCCACAAACAATGTGGTTGAATCTAATAGCAACGATGATGATGTGGTGCAATCTGTGTGTAATGGTGATACCCAGTTACCTGCGGCATTGATGGGCAAATTTGAGGCGACTACAGACCCTGAGCTGTTAGCCCGTGCGATAGGAGAGCCGGAAAAAGGAGGGCTCTGTGAAGGTCAGGTGTATGTTGCCAAAGCGGGTGAAACGAGTGTGGTTTATCGCAGCTGGAACAGTCGAAATGATTATACTAAATTTGGTAGCTGGTGGGCGCCAACGCTGCCATTGGGGAGCGAGAGAACCTATCGAGAGGATTTTAATATTTGTTATACCTGGTCGCCACTCGACAAGCTGGTTAAATGTGAACTCAAGGCTGGTACTAAGGTGGTGATAGGCCCGGGGCAAAGTGCCATTTGCCCACCGATTAATGAATATCCCAAAACTTATGTTATTCCGCCTTCTGCCAAAAAGCAGGTATATATTGAGAATGCCCAAGACGTGACGGCCAATTGCGTTGTGTTTAATGGTGAATTCAGCTGGAAGCCAGTCACAGAACAATAGCAAGAACAATAAATCGTTCTTGCCTGTTCACATTGTTTTTCTGCTCAGTTTGACAACTTAGTTTGATAACTTAGTTTGGCTGCTTACTCTGTAGCCAGAATCTGTTCAATCACTTCCATAGCCCTAGGGTCATTAGATTGGCCCAACCAAAATAACGCTTTCTTTTTAATCGCTTTGCTTTGCGACGATTTCATCACATCAACCAATGCTGTGGTGGCTTGTTCGCGGGGCAATTGTGACAGGGCGAATACCACTTTTTCTTTTATCGACTGTGGGTTAGCACCATCAAGTATTTCTAATAGTATTGGTGCGGCATCGCGTTTACCGCGCTTGCTGCCTTGAGACAACCAGAAAATGGCTTTTTCTCTGACCTCACCTTGCTCGCTGGTTCGGGCTAAGTCGACTAACATCTCCCACCCTTCAATAGAGCGTAATTGCGATAGCGAGAACACCGCTTTTTCTTTAACTTCAATCGAAGTTGATGACGCCAGTACGTCTTTTATCACGTTGATGACCTGAGGATTGTTTGATTGTGCCAGCCAGAATATCGCTTTATTTTGGATTTGTTCTTCACGGCTAGATTTGGCCAGTTGCAACAATTTGTTGGGTGCTTGTTCGAAGCTGTTTTCACTCAGGCCAAAAATGGCTTTAGTGCGGTCATCCATTGCTTTGTTGTTATCGTCAACAATATCAACCAAGGCCTCAAAGCCTGCTTTTCCTCGGGCCTGACCCAGCCAAAATATGGCTTTATGGCGAGTGTCTTCGCTGGCATTGTTGCTCAATTGTTCCATCTTTTGCTGTGCATAATCGCCCTCGTGCATGGCGATTGCACCAATTAAACGGCTGCTACCACGACGACCGTCATTGGTTTGAAGCGCTTCAGACAAAAACTCAAGGCTGCTGCGCTGACTCACGCCCTTAACGTCGACTACTGTGTGGCCAGCAGCATCTACCGGGCACTCGCTGCCAGCAAAGAATAGTTTGGTGGGTTTGCCATCGTCCCATTGAAAGTAAATGTCTAAAGTGCTTGAGTCATCATCAAGGTGACCATTGCCCCAAGAAGAATGGTTGTTTTCAAGTGAGCAGCCGCGTTTTGCGTCATTGCCCCAGTTTTTATTGTTGGCAAAGCAACATGGCATACCATTGCCCGGCTCCATAGCTACTTGATATGTAAACCACTGGTCAGCCGACCCGGCTTGAGATTTTAGGGTTGTAGACAGACTTGAGCCTGCGGTGATGCTGGCGGCTGTAGCAGTGCTTATTGCAACTGACAGGGCTAGGGCGGTTAGAGGTAATGCTAAATATTTGTTTTTCATGGTTTAGTCCTGTGAGTTCAATATTTTTGAAAAGTAGTCTATCGCTTCGTCTGAATCGATTAAGGTGAGTTTTTTCAAGGCTTTGCGTTTTAACTGGGGGTCTTTTTCTTGCTTAATGATGGTGATCAACGCAGTGGCATTTGATTGGAGAAACAGCGCACGAATAACGGCTTCTCGAACTTCAGTGTCATTGTTGTCGATATAGAGTTTTTGCAGTTTTTCACCAGATTTTGATGGGCTAGTCAGCCCTAATCGCCTGACGGCTAAGACTTTTAGGTCTGGGTCTGATTCGGTTTTAACAAGACTAAACAGGGCCTCGGCGTCACCACCTATGGCGATGCTTTTAATAATGGTCGCGCGCTGGTCGGCAAAACCGGGGTCTTGATACAATTTTAACAAGGGGGCTGTTGCCGACAAGTTGCCTAACATTTTAATGGCTTTGTTTTTCAACTCGCCATTTTGTTCTGTTTTGGCCACTGCCACCAAGGCCTCAGGCTCACCGGCCAACATAAAGCTGCGCAGTACTTTGGCTTTAATGTCGGTGTTGCTGGTGGCGCTATAAACCGTTTGTAAAACTTGTGTGGCTTTTTTGTCGCCCATTAACCCCAGCACCTTAATGGCTTCAAGCTGTTGGACTGGTTTTGCGTCGCTGGCGGCAGTAGCGCTTATCAGCTTAAAGGCTTGTTTGTTGTTCATTTGGCTTAAAACAAACATCGCCCGTTTGGCCAAGCGAGGTGAGCTGTCGCCATTGATGATGTTGCTTAGCAAGCTTACGGCTTTGTCTGAAGATGAATTCATCAGAGCATTGATGGCATAAAGTTTGAGTTCGTCATCTTCTATCTCGCCAATATCGCCGCTTTTATCTTTTATTTCGACTCGTAAGGCTTGGGCATCATCTAACCAGCGGCTAGTCGAAAACTGCTTTTTTAACCTGCCGATTGTCTTTAACGCGGCCTGTGGTTGATTATTTTTAAATTGCGAATAAGCCAACCAATACAATGCGGCGTCTTGCTTGTCGCCTTTGTTCTGGGCTAGGGTCGAAAATGTGGTTTGGGCTGCTTGCCATTGCTGTTCATCTAATTGCTTTTGACCAACCGAAAACACATCGTTATTACCAACGGCTACGGCGCAACCGCAAATGCCTGCGGTAAACATTAAAACAAGAGGGATTTTCCTCATTATTGACTGCATGTAACTCTCCTAAAGTGATTCTCTATTGGCTATGACGAAGGGGTTTGCCAATCGGTTTGATCTTTTTACTAAATAGATTGTTCGAGTAACGATCTGTTAGTTACACGCACGCGAAATAACAGGTCATTGCTGTCTATGCGATTACGTAAACTATCCCATTCTTGATTGTCTTTGCTGGCACTGGTGTGTTTAAGGCTGATTAGCACCTGCTCCATTTGTTGCAGTACCTCGGCCAGTTGCTGTTCGCCGTTGGCTTCGAACATGCGCCGATAAATACGATTTAGCGCAAGCATGTCATTAATAGCCTGATGTCGACCTTCGATTTGCGCTGCCATACCGGCACCACTGTTGCTGACCTGCGTAAATAAGCGGTCGGTCGATTGTAGATGTGACCTTAGGTTGCTTAACAATACTCGTCTGCCGGGGGAGGTAACGTTGTTTTTTACATTTTGGTTAAGTTCAGATGAAGGCAATAAAGCGGCGGTGGGTTGTTCAACGTCAACAGACAAACGTCCTAAATAGAAGGTGCCAAAAACGACCATGATTAAAGGCAATGCGGTACCAGCAAATCGACCCCACGACCCATTAGATAAAAAGCCAAACCGGTGGGGTTTGTTATTTATATTGGTCGTTTGGTTTTGTTTGTCTTGTGCTACTTGCTGATAAATCCCAGCCATTATGCGTTGATTAAGTTGCTCGCTCGGTGGCGGCAATTCGATTGCAACAGACGAATCAAGCCATTCAGTTAGCCGTGCATATTCAAGCCGTAAGGTTTCGTTATTGGCCATTTGGTCGGTTAAAGCTTGACGTTGTTGCGTGGGCATTTCGTCATAATAAAAAAGCGTTAAATCTTCGTTAGTCCACTGTTTCATAATCACTCACCTTGGATTTAAGCAGGTTTTTGAGTTGGGATATTGCTCTGAAAATTCTGTTTTTAATGGTATTGCCGTTAACATCGAGAATTTCGCTAATTTCTTTAATTGAACAGCCTTCGTGATGGCGCAATAAAAAAGCAACGCGTAATTCTTCGCTTAATTGCCCCAGCGCCCTTTGGGTCACCTGATTGAGTTTGTCTTGTTGTAATTGTTGCTGTGGCGATTGCGAATCGCAGGCATGAATATCTTCAAATTCGCCGCCCTCGCGCTGTTGTAACTTGCTCTGTTTACGTTGCAGGTCAAGGGCGGTGAAAACGGTCACTGAATACAACCAAGTACTGAACTTAGATTTGCCGTCAAAGTCTTTGATTTTGTTAAATACTTTAAGAAAGACTTCTTGTGTGCAATCTTCAGCCCAAGCTTGGTTGTTCAAAATACGATAGGCAGCCGAATATGTTCGACGGCTGTGAAGCGTGACGAGCTGTTCAAATGCGGGCAAATCTCCCGATTTTGCGCGTTGTACTAACAGAATTTCATTTTGCATATAACACTAAGTCGAAGCGGGTTTGCGTTCGGTTTGGTTTTTTTTCGAATTTTTTGTGGGTGTTTAAGTATGGGCGGTTTTGGCTGGGTTTATTCATCTGTTTTTAGACGGATAAAATCCGCTCCTACCTATGCGCCAAGCGTTGTGGTATTGTCGAAAACTCGTGGTGCAAAATAAAAAATAGAGACAAAAGGGCGTGACTTTGATTGATAATAAGCAGTTTTCTTTGCAAGCAATTTTGAAAGGTTTGGAAGAAGTCGATATCTTTGACACTGAAAGCGAAAATGCATATTTCTTAGATGATGAGAATCAACTGACTCATCTTGCAATTAACTATTGTAGTGATATTGATATTGACACTATCTGCAACATTTCAACTTTGACAGAACTGAATTTACAATCAAATAACCTATCTGAATTACCCGAATCTATTGGTCAACTTCACAACTTGACGGTGATCAATCTGGAAGATAATAATCTGGTCAGTCTGCCGAAATCGATTGTTAAGCTACAGAGCCTGACAGCACTCGATTTGGAGTCTAATAATCTGAGGTGCCTGCCTGAGACAATTGGCAAGCTGCGAAACTTAAATTATCTAGGGTTAAGTGAAAATAATTTAACGTGCCTGCCAGAAACGATTGGTAAGCTGCAAAACTTAGATTATTTAGGACTAAGTGAAAATAGTTTGACCCGCCTACCTGAATCGATCATTCAATTGAAAGATACAGACACTCTTGATTTATTCAATAATCCGATCACAAAGCACCTAAAAGGCATAGAAGACAATTTGAGCACACAGGAATTGGTCACTTACCTGTTGGAAGTTCAAGGTGAAAAGACCAAACCACTCAATGAAGCCAAAGTTCTGGTAGTTGGTGATGAGCGTGTCGGTAAAACCTCTTTGATTAATCGCGTTTTAGGTCATCGGCATAACCCCAATCAAAAAACCACATTGGGTATAGATATTCAAAAACGCGCGCTTGCCAATGACATTCAAGTCAATATTTGGGATTTTGCAGGCCAAGAGATAGCCCAGCAAACCCATCAGTTTTTTCTTAGTACCAGAAGTTTATATGTGTATGTGCTTGATTCACAAAAAGAAGATAATGATTCGGGTATTTTCCATTGGCTCAGCGTAATAAAAGCCAATAGCGACAGCTCGCCCATCATAGTGGTGGTCAATAAAAGAGATTTGAATACCAGTTATATTTTTGACTTAAACCGCTACAAAGATGAGTTTAATATTGTTGATGTACTGTATCTGAGCGCTGAAAACGACGAAGCGATAAACGCTGAAATAAAAAGTAAAATTCATCATACCATTAATGATTTAACTCAGTGTATTGGACAACATGTTAGGGCACTAGAAGATATCAAGTTTCCGTTGCCGCCAAGCTGGGCAAGGGTAAAAGACGTACTTGAGGCGATGTCGACAGGGGAGGAAGATTATATTGAAAGTGACGAGTATGAAGTTTTATGCGTTGACAATGGCATTATAAACGAACGGTTACAGGACACTCTGCTGACCATTCTCAATCAAATTGGCACTGTTGTGACCTACAAAGATAATCGTCGACTCAGTGCAATGCAAATTATAAACCCGCATTGGGTTACCAACGGGGTTTACAAAATCATCCGTTCTGAGTTGGTAGACAGTAGCGCACTGCTTGTTTACAGCCAGCTTCAGGCGATTTTTCGCTATGATACTAATTATAAGCTTCGTCAATATAACTGGTTGCAAGACTTGCTGAATCAGTTTGAATTGTCTTTTTCGATTGATGACACCACTATTTTACTGCCCTCAAGACTCAGTCCAATTCAGCCAGATTTTGCGTTGGCTGACTTTCAGACCGGCCTGAATTTTAGATTCCACTATCATGATTTGTTGAAAAAAAGCGTCATTTCGCAATTTATTGTCAAAATGAAAAGCTACATCACCAAGGCCGCACTCAAATACTGGCAAAGAGGTGTATTTTTACAACACCGAGACTGTAACGCTGTGGTGATAGCAGATGAAGTGAAGAAAACCATCACCATTGCTGTTGATACCGATTCTCGTGCAGGTAAAGAGTTGTTGATCATCATTCGTCATACC
The DNA here is from genome assembly GCA_938085045.1 of uncultured Alteromonadaceae bacterium. Lineage (GTDB taxonomy): Bacteria > Pseudomonadota > Gammaproteobacteria > Enterobacterales > Alteromonadaceae > JABSOG01. Next base: position 28,613 of record CALKGI010000035.1, on the reverse strand, counting down.
ATCCGAATTGTTAATGCTCAAACCCTGACCTGTGATGAAGAAGTACTGTTGATGCTTGAAAATCAACTGGTTGGATATGTGGATTACGATTACCTGATAGAGTGTGAAAAAGAGGGCCATAAGGATATCCCGCTACCGATTTTGAATGCTAAGAAAAAAATCCATACTTTTAACATTGAAGCACTGCTCGATGGTTATCGAATCAAAGATGATACGCATTTTAACTATAGGCAACTAACTCAAGACCTGATTGAAATCTCTTTGTTAGAGACTGAAAACCGTCACGCTATAAATACCGACAGCGAAAATCAAACCAATGACCGATTTAAAATGGCCTTGATGAATCGCAAATATATTGTCAGTGACCAAGCCAGAGGCGGTGAGTCGGAAACGGGAAAAGGCAGTGGTGAAAGAGATTTTGTCATTAGAAACAGCCAAACAGGTATTGCCGAAAGCATAATAGAGGGCTTTATTCTTAAAAGTCTAAGTACCACTGTGATAGACCGTCATTATAAAAAGTTGGCAGCAAAATACGACACCACAGGCAATCAACGAAACTTTATATTGGTGTATGTCAAAGCTAAAGACTTTGCTGGCTTATGGCAAAAGTATCAGACGCATTTTGCTGATTTTAAAGATTGCAGCGAAGCCGACAGCGGCAAAGACAATGTTAAAACGGGTAGAACGCGCAATGGCAATCGCGATATCTTTCACCTCTTTGTGAATTTTGGGCGGTCTTAAAAGACGCGTAATGTTGGTGAGTTTATTCGCGCCTAATCTTCAATTTACGAGCCCTACTTTAACTGTAACCAGTTTATCTCGCAGGTCGATACAGCCATGCTCGGCAAGTCAGTTCGAAATGACTCTGTGTTTACATTCAAGGTGACGGGTTTATCAATGGTTTTTGCTGTTAACAAGAGGCTCAACATGGCCTCGGCTCCGGGGTCAATCATTTGCTTTGCATACATTCTAGATTCTTCTGACGCCCTAAAAAAGCAGTTTTTTTCGTCGGCGCTCCCTTCTCCTTGAATACGCAAAATCATTTTTCCTTGATAAACAAGAATCTCCTGAACGTTGACTGTTGTGGTGAAAGTTGCTGCATGGGTAACAGTTGAGGTGAGTAGTGCCAGTAGTAATAAAGCGTGTTTTTTCATTATTTATTTGTCCGTATTAAGTGAGTATCACAGGACTTTATATTAATGATAAAACACGCTTTGTATTAGCATTATGACGCATTTTTCATGTTTATTAATGTTAAATAGAATCAATGCCTTATCTGTATTTTTTTACTGTTCTTGCATTTCTGCGCCACTTTAAACGGTTAAATCACCGGCTTAACAAATTTAAGTACCATGCGGTCGGTATTATCGCGATTTGTTCTAACATCTCTTTCAAAGCTGTAATCGCGGGTATCTTCGGGGTTAGATAACAGATTGGAGTCGAGCGCTAACTTAAAACCGACAGCGATGAGTTCGTTTATCACGGTTTGTTTGTCGATGCGGTGGTGGGTATCGGTGTTTTTGGTGCCGTTGCCCGGTTTGGCGCTGTGGTCGATGATAAGGTAAGTGCCACCGGGTTTGATGGCGTTATAGATGTGTTGGTTCATCATTTGCCGGTTCACTCCTTGCCACACGGTATCGTGGTAGAACAACACCATTAAGGCGGCGTCTATTTGTACGCCAAAGTCGGCGGTGTCCAGTTCGCCAATCATTTTTACTACGTTCTTTTTCCACTGTGGTGAGTTTAATTTGGCGGGCCAGCCATTTTTTTCGTCCATAAAAAACTGAGCAAAACGATTAACGACAAAAGGCGGGTTATGGGCGATGACCTGACCTTTATCACCGACTACTCGCGATAATATTTCGGTGTAATACCCGCCACCTGAGGTTAAATCTAAGACTTTCATGCCCGGTTTTACGCCAAGAATCGACATGATTTGTGCGGGTTTTCTGCGAACATCACGTTTGGTTTCACGCTCTGTTCGCGCTTTGCTGTTCACGGCTGCTTGAATTTCTGCTGAGATTTCACCATCGGTATGGGCCTGAAGCCCAGTGGTAAATAATGAGGTAAGGAAGGCACCCATTAGCAGGGGGCGTGTCATCTTTTTTTTCATCGTCTGTGCCTTTAATATACAGGGAGTTATACCAATGACATTAATTCACTGGTCTGATTTTGCCGATGTGTCGGACCAATTGGGAAAATAAGCAGTAGCAAGGCATTAACCGCCGCCACTAGTCACTCTAATGGCAAGATTAATAACGAAGCTAATGCTTATTTTAGCCAGCAAAATGACCAGTTAATTAATGGATTTGGTATTATACCAATATAGTCATCTACAGGGGCAAACACGAGTTATTGCTTTAAGCGGTTATTATTGGCGACATACGCGGTAGTTTTATTTTAAGGATTCAGCCCTAAGCTGGCTAGAGAGATTGTTATGGCGTTATTGGCGAAATAACTTAAAAAGGATCAACAAGACTTACGGTCGACACACCGAAATATCTGTAACCTGTGCATTCAAAGTGTTTTGAACTGTATCCAAGTCTTGGCAGTTAATCACGGTATGGTCTAAATAACGGCCAAACTGGATGTTCTCGAGCGAGGTGAGTTGGTCAAGACCGCGTAAGTCCTGAATTTTTGTGTTGGCTTTGTTACCACACTGCAAGGTGGTCATTTCGTCTATCGTGGTCCAGCGATATCGCTGCGCTGAAAAGCGTACGCAAGATTCGAGCGCTGGGTCGACAAAATCTAAATCACCAATCAAAGTGACTTGACCACAGTTGGCTGGGCGGTCAATAACGCCTGTGCCGAGTACTGCTTGTAGAGCGTCTAGTCGCACGCAGGCGATTTGTTCGTTGTTTGATAGGTCAATATTGGCGGTGGCGGTTAATTCAAACAGTGGGGCGATATCAATGATTTGGTTGGTTCGCAAGTCTAGGTAGTTCAAGGCCTTTAAGCTTTGAAGACCTGTTAAGTCTGTTAAGTATTGTTCGTCACATGCCAGTGAGGTCATTTCGTTGATGGTGATCCAGCCTTCTGAGCTGGCAGTATCGAGCACGCAGCTTTTGAGGTTTTGGTCAGCAAAGTAAATGTCGCTGATCAGAATATCTAAAGTGAAAATACAATCAGACGGCCTGTTGATGCGTCCACCGAATATCGATGCTTCGAGTTCGTTTAAGCTAGCGCAGGTGATGTTGTTGTTATTTTTGAGGTTGATGTGTTCGCTGTTGAAGTTGCCCAATAATACTTGAATGTCGCGAATTTGATTGTCGTTCAGTTTTAGCGTTGTTAATGCGGTTAAATCTTGCAAGGGTAAAATGTCGCTGATTTGATTATGACTTAAATCAAGTTCAACCAGTGCATCTAATCCACCCAAAGCAGAGATATTTCGAATGCTGTTGGTGGCACTGTTCAGCTGCTGCGCTGGGCCTAGGTCAAGATGGGTTAATTTTGCCAAATTGGCCAAAGGTTCAATGTTAACTAATCCATTACCAGCCAAATCTAATTGGCTTAAGCTGTTGAGGTTGGCCAGTGGCGTTAAAGTGGTGATGTTGTTCAGACTCAAGTCTAAATGTTTAAGGGAGGTCAAGTTTTGAATGCCACCAATGCTGTTGATGCCTTTGTTGGCGCAGTTGAGCGTATTTAATTGTGCAGCGGTGGTCCATTTATTGGCTTTTGCAGTCGCTTCTACGCAATTGGCCAGTTTGGCATCAGTAAAAGTAATTTGGTCGATATTTAAGGTTGTACTAGTAGAGATGGGCGCGTTTTTGGCCGCTACTGCCTCGGTTGTTGGGGAATTATTGGTTATTTGTGGCGCGGGAGGTGGCGCTTGATTTGCAGCCGACACATTGCCATTGCTTTTGCCGCCACAGGCGCTGAGCACCAGTGCAACTAAGCATAACCAGACAATTTTGAATGTGGGCTTGGCCGACATAGTGATTCCTATACTCAAATGAGTCTTATACAAAATCCATTAAACAACATCCGTTGGTAACAATTAGGATTATAAAGTGTTAATTGCGCCTAGAATAAACGATTTTGCTATCAAAATCTAGCAACGCAAGTTTACTGGTTGTATCGGGATGTACGAGATAACTCTAGAATTTGATTTAAATCAAATTAGGGTTTAGATCACTGTACTAGAATCGTTTTTAATATTGCTCATCAGTCTTTAAGGAGTACGAATGCACTATCTACAACAGCTCGACTTTAGAACTAAGGTACTGTTCTTGATTGTTCCTGCCATTATTGGTTTGTTTGTGTTGGGTTTTTTACGTATATCAAATAATTTACAAATCAGCCAAAGTGCCAGTTTGATTAACCGTTTGACGGTTTTAAGTACTTATAACAATTTATTGCTTCACGAAATGCAAAAAGAGCGCGGCGCAACAGCGGTTTTTGTTGGCACTAAAGGGCAGAGATTTGGGGATACGCTAAGCGCTCAACGACGCAAAACAGATGAAGTATTACAAAAGCGCAATCGATTTTTACAAGAACATGAAGGCGAATTTGAACAAGACAGAATTAAGTCAGGTTTGAGTTCTATGGCCAGTCGCTTAAGTAATTTGAAAGGGACTCGCGCAAGCGTTGATAGTTTATCAATACCTGTAGCCGATGCGCTTAAATATTACACCGACACCCATGAAGTTATCATTCGCATCACCGAATCTATCGCCAAGCTTGCCGACAATGGTCATGTGGCCAATCAATTGTTGGCCTATTACAATTTACTTGAAGGTAAAGAACGAGCCGGCATAGAGCGGGCGGTGTTGAGTAATGTATTTGCGGTTGATGCTTTTGACAATCAAAGTTTTACCCAGTTTTTAACGCTTAAGGCCGTGCAAGAGACTTTTTTGGGGGTGTTTGAACGCGAAGCTGACGATACGTTGCAAGGCGTTTACCGTTCGGCAATGAACGATGCTTCGGTTAATTATGTTAATGAGATGCGAGCGTTGGCTATTGAAAAGTCAGAATCGGGCGCTTTTGGTGTTGATGCCGCGAAATGGTTTGAACAGGCAACAGGGCGAATCGATCAGTTAAAAAAAGTGGAAGACAGTACTGCTGAGCACTTGAGTCAACTGACTGAAAATTTGGCTGACAGTGCATGGTCGGCCTTATTGATGACTGTGATTGCTGGCTCTACTTTGTTGGTGATGATCATTCTAATTGCCAGTTCCATCGGAAGGATTATTGATGTTCAGGTGATGGCGATTTCTAGAACCATCACTACTGTGGAACAAAACAATGATTTGACTGTGCGTATTGATGTGACCAGTGGCGACGAATTAGGCCGAGCGGCACAGGCCATCAATAATATGCTGTTGGCATTTCAAAATGCAGTTAAAGACATCGAGCAAAGTAGTACTTTGCTGGCGGCAAGTTCAGAGCAAACATCTCTTACCACACAAAACAACATGGAAAACCTGCATAAGCAGCAAAGCGAAACTCAATTGGTGGCAACCGCGGTTGAAGAAATGGCCGCCTCGGTGCATGAAGTGGCTAACAATACCTCGCAAACCGCTGAATTGGTGGGCAATGTTGATCAATCGGTCGACCAAAGCATTAAAGACATCAATCATTCGCGCAACGAAATGGAAAAACTGTCACAAGAGATGGGCAAAGCTAATGCGTTAATTGCACAGCTGCAAAGCTCCAGTGCCAATATCAATTCGGTGGTAGAGGTGATTAAAAGTGTTGCCGACCAAACCAATTTGTTGGCATTAAATGCAGCCATTGAAGCGGCCCGTGCAGGCGAGCAGGGCAGGGGTTTTGCCGTGGTAGCCGATGAAGTCAGAACTTTGGCACAGCGAACGCAAGAATCGACCACCGAAATTGAATCTATGGTGGGCAAATTTCAGCAAGACGCATCGAGCGTTTCGGCCTCTATTGGTCGCTGTTCTGACGAAGTTGATATTGCTGTTGAGCAAACCATTAAACTTGAAAGCAAACTCAATAATATTGGAGATGATGCCACAGCAATCACCGATATGAGCACCCAAATTGCCAGTGCAACCGAAGAGCAGGTGGCGGTGTCGAGTGAAATGGCGCGCAATATTACGGCAATCAATGATTTGTCTGAGCAAAACGCCGCTTGTGGTAGCCAAATAGCCGCTGCCGGCACCGAGCAAACCCAGTTGGCAGGCAAGCTGGCTGAGCTGGCTAGCCGCTTTTCGTGTTAATGAGTTCGTTTGTACACAGGGTGTTTATTATGGTATTTAGTCGAAGGTCAGCTATAATGCCGGGCAAATGATAAGCCCACTTAATACAGGAATTTATCCATGTCGACCCCATTAGATGCGGCGAAAATCGCCATGATTAATCAGTACGATGCTGAAAAACGTTTTCAATACCTTTTGACGGAAGTGGTGGCCCAAGAAGAGATTTGGATCCTCACCGACGACGATGGTTGTGTGATGTTAAACACTGAAGATGAAGATTGTGTGCCAGTATGGCCACACAAAGAATTCGCCGAGGCGTGGGCAACAGGTGAGTGGGCCGAGTGCAAACCAAAACACATTAGCTTAAGCAAATGGCACCGTAAATGGACACCGGGTTTGGAAGAAGATGATTTGGCGATTGTGGTTTTTCCAAACGACAAAGAAGATGGATTAGTGGTCAGCCCAGATGAGCTTGATCATGCGATTCAACAGAAGGTTAGAAAAAAGAATAGGTAAGGTGCACCATTACAAAAGTGCTATCGATAAAAGCATCGTCGATAGCCCAGTTTTACAAAGAAGTGATTATGAGCAATCTTGCATGGTCACTTCTGGATCGGTTCCAACTTGCTCTTCGGTTTGACACTTCGTTGTCATAATACCGCCTACCACTTGAGTGGTCGCTTCTAGTGGCAATGCTTCGATATCGTTAGACAAAGCCATGATGCGGGTTTTCTTTAATTTTAATTTCTTAAAGTTCATACTTTTTTCCTTAAATTCGTGAGCGACAAAGTGTGTTAAATTTGAGAGGCGAGTATACGGGTATTTAACAAAAAAGCAACAATTGATTTAAAAAAGAGCAAAAAAAGTTTGTTAATTATTCGTTAATAACCCCCTCCGTTTTACTGACAACCTTCAGCTAATACCTCACAAAATCGTTCGATTTCGACTTCGGTATTGTAATAATGTACCGACGCTCTCACCATGTCTTTTAGTCCTCGGGTCGTCATATCTATGCGAGCATGTTCTACCACCGCAACTGAGGTGTTGATGTGTTTTTCGCGCAGTCGTTTTGATATCTGCAAACCGGTTTCACCAGCTTTGGTGAAGGTGACAATACCGCATTGTTCGGTTCCTCTATCTCGAATCTCAACCCCCGGAATGTCAGCCAGTTTGGTTCTGAATATTTGCGCTAATGTGTAAACCCGTTGCTTGATATTTTCTAGTCCAATATCTAAGGCGTAATCTACTGCGGCTGCCAATCCTACGCGGCCTGCGATATGGCTTTCCCAGTTTTCAAAGCGGCGGGCGTCGGGTCTTATTTTGTAGGTGTTTTGGTCGACCCAGTCGGCGGCGTGTAGGTCAATAAAAGGCGGTTCAAGGCTTTCGATTAATGCGTGGCGCACGTATAAAAATCCGGTGCCTCTGGGGCCGCGCAAAAATTTCCGGCCTGTGCCGGTGAGCATATCGCAGCCAATTTCTTGCACATCTAACGGTATTTGACCAACCGACTGGCAAGCGTCGAGCAGGTATAAAACATTGTGTTTACGAGCGATTTTACCAACACCAATAGCAGGGTTAACCAAACCGCCATGGGTGGGAATGTGGGTGATTGCAATGAGTTTTACGTTTTCATCAATCATTGCATCGAGCGCGGCCAAATCGAGTTGACCCGATTCATCATCAGGCACAGCCTCTACTATCACCCCGTGACGCTGGGCGACTTGCAGGTAGGCTAGATAGTTGCTGATATATTCTGAACGGGCAGTGAGAATACGGTCGCCTTTTTTAAATGGAATTGAATAAAACAGCATGTCCCAAGCTCGGGTGGCGTTTTCGATATAGGCTATTTCGTTAGGCTGACAGTTAAGTAAGGTGGCAAAGCTTTGATAAAAAGCTTCGGTTTTGGGCAGTGCTTTGGCTGCCGCTTCATAACCGCCAATTTGGTATTCGAGATTGAGGTGGTCGGTCACCGCCTGAAAAACAGGTGCGGGTTGCAAGGCAGCACCGGCATTATTGAAGTGAATAACCCCGACAGAGCCGGGCGTGTGTTCGCGTATTCGCTTAATATCGTTTGGGTTCATGGTTTGTATGTTGTTAAGTGTCGATAACTGTGAAGATTACCGACATTACGATATATTGCAAGATAGCTTGTGCGTGAGATATCTCTTATTTCTATAACCCGAGTGCTATTGAACCTTCGCAGAGAATCCTGGCAGTACAATCAAAGGGGCGACCACGTAATACCACGGTGGATCGCAATTTTGGTTGCAGGTTTGATTTCGGGCGACATACAGCAGTTGTTCGTAACTGTAACCGGCCGAAATGGTGATAACCTCAATGTCTTTTGTGTTTTGGAAGAAGGCTTTTTTTTGTGTTTCGTCCATGGCTTCAATGCGCTGGGTTTCACGGCGCTCAGTTTCAACCTTAACATTCACTAAGCGGTTGATGTGCTCGTTCAGTAGGTTGTAGTTAGTGTGCTGCGCACGATATTGTTCAATATCGTCGATTTTACTGTAGCTGTCTAACTGGCTATTGAATTGCGCAACAAACTGTTGCCTGACGCAATCCCAGTTGAAATCAATGCCAAAGGTGTCTAAATAGGCCAAATCGTCTTTGTGTTTCCAGTTGGCCATGTTCCAGCTGAGCGCTTTTTCTGCCATTTCTGCGGTACTTTCAACTTCTTTTTCATCAAACAGGGCGATGATCTCAAAAACTTTACGTTGGCTGACGGCTTCACACAGTTCGGTATCGGCGGTGTTTAGGGCATCGTTGACTTGTTGGTCGCTATAGTCGGTATAAAATGATTTGGCTTCTTTGCCAATTTGAATTTGTTTGCTGCGCTTACCTTGCTTGCGCTCAAGTATAGCCAGTTGTGCTTTAGCCCCAACTTGATTGAACTTCTCGGCCTTTTTGAGCCAGTGTTCGGCCCGCTCGAGGTCTTTTTCCATAAATATACCATGCATCAAAAGGTAACCAAGTTGAAACATCGCAGCGGGCTCTTTTTTCTCGGCTGCTCGGTATAAATGGCGTGAACCCGCTTCAATATTAATGTCGGTTCCCTTGCCTTTGTAATACATGATGGCGAGCATTAGATGGGCCATCGACGAGCCATTGTCGGCGTAGCGGCGGAAAAAGTTGAACTCCATGGTGCAATCCGTTTCGCAGAAATAATTTTTGTGATTTTTGTCTGAAGCCGCTGTTGGTAAGCTCAGCATAAGGGCAAAAATGCCCAGCAATAATAATTTGTACATAGTCACTCCGTAAGGCATAAAACTGATGACTTATTGTCACGTTTTTCACCATAAAGTAATGTTTTTGCGTGAACAAGCCAAATGCGCTAAATGCCGCTCGTCGCAAAATAGGCTTTGTTACACCAATGTGTTTTTGCTACAACCTCTTAAAAGCCGGGAGTTTGTTGTTGCCACGGTTGTACGCAACCTATAGGATTGGGGCCCCGTAAAATACAAGAATAAAATAATTATGAGCAAAATACTCAGTGTTTGGACAGTGCTGTTAGTCATACAGCTGACCTTGTTCAGCAGCACGCTAGCAGCAGAATCTTTGTCGATAGACAGGCTATATTCCAGCCCTAGTTTGTCGGGAAAAAGCCCTAAGATAGTGAGTTTTTCACCCGATGGCACCCGAGTGACTTACCTACAGGGTAAACAGGAGGATCATCGCCGCTATGATTTGTGGGAATACAACATCAAAGATAAAACCAACCGAATGTTGGTCGATTCAGCTCGTTTATTTGCGGGTAAAGAGGTGTTGTCAGATGAAGAGAAAGCCCGCCGTGAAAGAATGCGCGTCAGTGGGTCGGGCATTATCAGCTACAAATGGTCAGACGACGGCAAAGCGTTGTTATTTCCAATCAATGGTGACTTGTATTATTACGAGCTGAAAAGCCAAAAAAGCCGTAAGCTGACCAATACTCCAGAGTTTGAAACCGATGTGCGCTTTTCGCCAAAAGGTAACTTTGTGTCGTTTATTCGCGAGCAAAACCTGTTTGTATTGAATGTTAGTAGTGGCAAAGAAACCCAGCTCACCACTGATGGCGGTGGTTTGATTAAAAACGGCATGGCTGAGTTTGTAGCGCAAGAAGAAATTGATCGCATGACTGGTTACTGGTGGGCCGACGATGAGTCAAAAATCGCTTTTACCCGCACCGACGAAAGCCCGGTGCAAGAGATCATTCGCAACGAAATTTATGCCGATGAGGTGAAGTTGTTTGAACAACGTTATCCTTATGCTGGCACCAATAACGCCAAAATCGAGTTGGCTGTGGTGCATTTAAACAACAAAAAGGTCGATTGGCTTGATTTGGGCAAAGAAACGGATTTCTATTTGGCTCGCGCCAAGTGGTTACCAGACAACAAAACCTTGTCTTATCAGTGGCAAAACCGCTCTCAGCAAAAGCTAGAGTTGCGGTTTTATGACAGCAAACGTAAAACCACTAAGGTTGCACTGACCGAAACCAACAAAACATGGCTAAATTTGCATAAATCGTTGTACTTCTTAGAAGATAGTTTGCACTTTGTGTGGGCGTCTGAAAGAGACGGTTTTATGCATCTTTATTTATACAAAAATAACGGTGAGCTGGTACGTCAACTGACCAAAGGTGATTGGATTGTTGATGGCCTGCAGGGCGTTGATGAGAAAAAAGGTTTGGCCTATTTTACTGGTCGCGCAGACACCCCACTTGAAAGCCATTTGTATTCTATTGCGCTTTTCAAATCGGCTAAGATTAAGCGTTTGACTGATGCGGGTAGTTATCATTATCCAGTGTTGGCCGACGATAACCGCACTTTTATTGATTACCAATCATCGTCGACTCAACCGAGCTCTGTGGCTCTTAGAGATATCAACGGTAAATTCATTACTTGGTTAGAACGTAACGAAGTCAACGCTAGTCATCCATTACACGCTTATATTGATGAATTTGTTGCGCCTGAGTTTGGCACCATTAAGGCCGAAGATGGTCAAGACTTGTACTACAAGTTACATAAACCTAGGAATATGGAAGCCAGCAAGCGTTATCCGGTGATTGTTAAGGTGTATGGCGGACCGGGTGCACAAACGGTGAGAAATAACTGGAACAATCCGTATTATGTTCAGTATTTGCTGCAACAGGGTTTTGTGGTGTTTCAATTGGATAATCGCGGTTCAACTAACCGTGGTAAGCGTTTTGAAGATCCAATTTACAAGGTTATGGGTGAAACCGAGGTGATGGATCAGATAAGTGGCGTTAAATTTTTACGGACGCTAGATTTTGTCGACCCTCAAAAAATTGGTATTTATGGCCACAGTTATGGTGGTTACATGGTGTTGATGGCCATGTTCAAAGCGGGCGATTACTTTCAGGCAGGTGTTGTTGGCGCACCTGTGACCGATTGGGCGTTGTATGACACGCATTATACCGAACGTTACCTTGGTAACCCTAAGAGCAATGCAGAAGGTTATGAGGCCAGCAGCGTCTTCCCATACAGCAAAGACCTCAAGGGTCCGATGTTGATTTATCATGGCATGGCCGACGATAACGTGTTGTTTACCAATTCGACTAAATTGTTTAAACAATTGCAAGACCAAGGTTTGCCGTTCGAAATGATGACCTACCCGGGGTCAAAGCACAGCATGCGCGGTAAAAAGGTCAGAGTGCATTTGTACAATACCATTACTCAATTTTTTGAACGCAATTTGAAGTAATAATAAGTTAAGCGCGAAGCGGGGCATTGATTTATTTATTGCCTAAAAGGCAAATTGTTATATGATAAATGTCCCGTCTAAATAATTCATTGGTATTTCGATGTTAAGCAAACAAACGATTGATAATCTTGAACAATACCAAGCGCACTACGCCGAAAAAGGCTGGGTGCGAATTGAAAATTATCTGGCGCATGACACCGCTGAACAGTTTCATCAACAAGTCGTTAAGCTCGCCCAGAACACCCAAGACTGGCATATGGCAACTTTGGTCGAAGGCAAAGCTTTTATTGCCAAGGTTAACGATTACCTCGGCCAGCCACCACAAGAGCGCAGCCTGTTCATCGCCCAGCTGCTTAGGTATGCACAGCAACACGACTTTCAGTATTTTTACGAATTCATTCGACTACTTGGTGGTGACGCAAGACCTGGTAATGCGTTAACCGAATTGACCAACACCATTGGCTCAAGCCAAAACGTAGAGACTCTTAAGCAGATTGTTAGTCAACCTTTGATTGAACAAATCGACGCCCAACTGACCTGTTATAAACCTGGCCATTTTCTAAAACATCATTGTGATGAAGGTTTTCAATCGCAAGGGCAGCGTAAAGTGGCTTATGTGATGGGGCTAAGCAAAAATTGGCAACCAGATTGGGGGGGGTTGTTACATTTTCAAAATGGGCAGGGCAAAATTATCGAGAGCCTTATCCCAACATTCAATTGTATTACGTTGTTTACGGTACCCACGCCACATTTTGTGTCGCAGGTGACCAACTATTGCCCAGAACCCCGGTTTAGTGTCACCGGGTGGTTATGGGAATAAGCTTGTAGATAGCTGAGTATGTAGTCTATCTATTAGAGTATTTACAATAAGTTAAGAAGGAAAAGCGGCTGACTCAGGGGCGAATTGGCCAAATGAAGGGCATTGTGTGGTTTCGAATGTTTTGCTGCACAGTTGTTGATTGTGCTCTTGGTTGTCTATATCGGCAAAAGCCGCAAAGCTCTTGGTCACGTCAATATCGTTTTGAGTATTATTATTGTTCATGTTATTCCTCATTGAATGAATATCTAGGTAATGTGCGTTTCTTGCCATTCGCTCAATTTACGAGCGTCATATTATGCCTATCCAATTACACTGTCAACCTTGTTTGTTATAAAAATGTAACTTAACTGGGAATTTATTGTACGTTAACTAAACATTATTATAATTAAGTGTTAGGTGATAACCACTTATTGCAAAAGTGTAGACTATAAATGGCTTGTAGAGTTCATTAATGTTTTGTGACGACAGTGGTATTTATTCGATAATGCGCTTCAAGATATTGGCATAATAAAGCGGAAAAACTTGATCTGCTTCATCTGTGCCGCCTACGGCCCCAATCAGCTTCAATGTTTTATCTGGATGATATCTTTGTTTATATGACTGTAGGCTTTTGGCTTTGGTGTTTATGCCTGATTTGACTTCAACTGGGGTGATGGTGCCTTTTGATTCAACAATAAACTCGATTTCGGCGGTATTTTCAGACCAACTATAGGTTTCATTGAGGCCGTAGCTGAGTAATTCGTTTTGAACAAAATTTTCGCAGATGGGGCCTTTATATATGACGTCTCCCATATTCAATGCCGACATGTTAATGGCCAAATCACAGCACAACAAACCCACATCAAGGTGAAACAGTTTGAAAAAGCTGTCTTTACGGCCTGACTTTAACGGCAATCGAGGTTTTTGGTTAATGACATAACACTTTGATATCAATAGGGTGGACTCAAGCCAGCCGATGATACTGGCAAAGTCACGGTAGGTTTTTTTCTTTTCAATAATATTGTTAAAAGCAAATCGCTTAACCGAACCATCCATATTTTTTTGTAGTTGAGTGCTGACGTTTTTAAATACTTGATCAATATACAAGGCGTTAACCTGGCCTGAGTATTTACCAAAGTCGCGCTCATAACCATTTAGAATATCACGCTGAATATGCCGCACCTGCTGATGACGGGTTAGCAACGGTTGATCTTTACTGGCCACCCAACGAAACACCGCCTCAGGCATGCCACCCACAAAAAAGTAGTCACAAAGCAATGGCCACAGTTGTTTGTGTACCAGTGTGCGCCTGTCTTGCCGGTCAAAGGCTGCTTGTTGCTGTTTGTTGGCGGTGGCCCATAAAAACTCCTCAAAGTTCATTGGGCGCAACCTCAGCCCATGCACTTTGCCAACCGGAAAACCATTAAGCAGGCCAATGTTAGAACCCGTGCTACAAATAAACCAATTTGGTTGGTCTTCGGCAAAATACTTGAGTGATTGAACGGCTTTATGACATTCACCAATTTCGTCAAAAATCACCAAATCGGTTGTAGGGTTAATGTCTTTTTTAAGAAAAAATCCCAGATCGCTAATGATCCTATGCGGGTCAAGGTCTTGCTCAAATAACTGCGCGGCATCAGGTTGCTTTAAAAAGTCGACGACATGACACTGAGTAAAATGGCGTTTACCAAAGAGTTCTTTGAGTAGATATGACTTACCTGTTTGCCTAGCGCCATCGAGCAAAACAGGCTTGCGGGTAGCCTGAGCTTGCCATTCAAGTAGTTGTGACAACAACAGTCTTTGCATGTTTTCCATCGTATTTTTGGGTGAACACTTGCTTAAAATTAGCAAAACAGTGTTGTGTTTACAACTTATTCCTATGAAAAAGGTGGATATGTCACATGTTATTCCTATGAAAAAGGTGGATCTGCCACATGTTATTCCTATGAAAAAGGTGGGCGGCAATGGTGGGAGCGAGCGATTGGTGCCCAAGGCACAATACGTTTAATACCAATGACATGAATTCACGGCTCTGATTTAAGCCAGCAAAATGACCAGTTAGTTAGTGGATTTGGTCTAAAGAAAAGCCTGTTAAAAAAAGGCAAAAAAAAGAGCCAAAATCCTGTTTAATTAAACAAGAAATTCAGCTCTTTAGTTGTTAAACATCCTTTATTGAGGCGCTCGCTACTACTTTGAGGATAGTACAACTATCCTTCGAATCGCTTTTTTAAAACTCTGGTCCAATAAAAATTTGCAGGAACCCGAATTTTTATTACCCCAACCCCTTTAATGAAATACCCATATTTCAAAAGTAGCAGCGAGGCCTCAATATTCCCTATTCCTTATACACATCCGGAAGCGAACGTAACGTTTGCTCCCGGATGGTAACTACACACTCCATTTCCTGAATACTCTATGCTACGGCCCTTACCCGGTAGCATCGTTCCTTATGGCCATCACTGTCATCAGCAATTGCCGATGTTCAATGATCCTGCCGAAAAGCCTTCCTTAATGCCCAGTTCCCTCGATATTACTTCCTTCAATACACCCATCCGTACTAACAACTTCCTTTTTCAGCTGATACACCTTCCGTTAAACGTCTTCCTTTTCTAGCTGATACATCTTCCGTTATACGTCTTCCTTTTTTAGCTGATACATCTTCCGTTATACGTCTTCCTTTTTTAGCTGATACATCTTCCGTTATACGACTTCCTTTTTTAGCTGATACATCTTCCGTTATATGACTTCCTTTTTAGCTGATACATCTTCCGTTATACGTCTTCCTTTTTAGCTGATACATCTTCCGTTATACGACTTCCTTTTTAGCTGATACATCTTCCGTTATACGACTTCCTTTTTAGCGATTACATCTTCCTTATGACCCTTTTCCTTTGTATCTGAATTTCCTTATATACTTCTTCCCTTTCCTCTTGATACAGCGTCCATTTTGACTTTGCTTTGTGTTAACTTGCTGACAGTTTGTTGCTGTTGCTTGGTAACTGGTTATGCATCTTACGGATCTCACTGACAAAACGTTATCAATAATAAGTCAATATTTGTTAATAAAAAGACAAAGGGTTAAAAGTTGTTTTAAATCAAGCGATTGTAGTTAAATGTTGGGGTAATTTAAAATGAAAAAAGTGTTAAAATTTGATAGTAATGTCATTTGTTTACAGTCTTAAAAACAATGGTTTTCAGCTTGGTGACAAATCGTATTTTGACAAAAACCCGACAGTAACCCGCCACGTAACCACAAAGTGAGTTGAACGGGTTGATTTCGGGGTTGTATGGTGATTTTGCGCGTTGTTTATACAAACACTGAATTTGCTGATGACAAGTTAAGTAAAGTGCTTGATGTAGGCGTAATGAAAATACAATCAGTATTAGTGACATTTAATTGCCCTGTTTGTCGCAAAACAGCAATCTTTTTGCACCAACTTTTTGGTGATCGTTAGAAAACGGATGTACGTAGATGAATGGCGAAAAATTAATCTGAAATGCCCGACAGCTTAAGCTCAAATGTGGTTTTTACCAAAGCGTAGGCAAGACTTTAGTCTCAATGCCAGTCAGTTAAGAGTGAAACTTTGGTAAAGGCGGTGATGAAAGATATAATCTTTTGCAAGGAATATAGATGCAGCCTGTATTTCTTTGATTGGCCTGCGACCAATATCGCGGCGAAACGGCGCTACTACCAATAATATAGTGTTAACTGATCCAAGCTTCGCTCAAAACGTGAAAAAGCGACACTGAAGTGTCGCTGATGCTACATTAGCAATGCTTTAGTTAAATGCACATCAAGATAATTTGATGGTATCAATAATGATTGGGTGTGCAATCAAGGGATAAATAGCAAGGGGGAGTGACATGGGATCGGGCGGGGGAACGGTTTCAATGAAAACGCCCACCTGCGAGTTGAGTTTGGTTTTAGCATCTTTACCATGGATTTTATTTAACACGCCGTTACAGGCCTGTGGCGGCTGATAATTAACGGCATAACAGATACTCGCAAAGGTAGTAGCAGCGGTGACGCTGAAAAATAGGGCAAAGGCCAAAATCCAGTCTGTTATGTTGCTTTTGTTCATGATTAAGCTGTTTTATTCAGGTTCGATATTAACTGAGTAACCGCCACAACAAATTGGTTCATACTTTTTTACTTTTTATCACACTTCTTACTTTTTTTGAGCCATCTACCTTTAAAACAATCGACTTAAACCAAAATAAAGCGCCCGGCCAGCTTGAGGTAAATCATTGGGTATCGCCACCAGTTGGCCGTTTGAGGGACTGTCGCTGGGGTGACGAATATCTTCGTCAAACAGGTTTTCGGCTTTAATGTGCAAGTCAAATTCACTGAACAGTGCATTAAAACGCAAAGCCACAGCAACATTAGTGTAAGCGCCAGTTGGCCCACGAGGGTCAAATGTGTTTCGAGGTGTTTTACCTACATACTTAATTTGGCTATTAAAATGAATAGACTCACTAAGCTGCCAGTTAAGCTTGGCATATAGCTGCCTAGTGGGTGCACCGCCCAAATCGTCGTCAGTGGTTTTATCAGTGGTCGCCTGATAAGCATAATTAACTAGTAAGTTGATGGCCTCGCTTGCTTGGTAGCTCACTTCCATTTCAATGCCAAAACCTTGCACTTTGCCGATATTTTGTGCTGTATTGGTTGGCCCACCATCATCAGGCACAAAATCAATCAAGTCTTTAACGCTGAATCGATATAAGTTGATGTCCATTTGTAACTGCGGGTTGGCCTGATAGCTAAAAGCCACTTCAAAGGTATCGATGGTTTCGGGTTCTATATTTGGGTTGCCCAACGCAACTGGATTGTTGATGGCGTGTGTTTCGAGCACTGTCGGTCTTCTAAAAGCCCTACCGTACAAAAATTTGGTGGTGAGGTTTTCGTCGGTTGACCAAACAAGTGCTGCGCGCGGATTGGTCGTGGCACCAAAGTCAGAATAATCATCATAGCGAATACCCAAAGTCAGCTCCCAATTTGCTGCCAGTTTGTATTCGTTTTGAACATAGGCAAAATAATTGTCGCGTTTGGTTTCGGGCAAGAAAATGTCGGGAGTATCTGTTACATCCGTAAGCGCATTGAGTGGAGCAAAGTTGGCATCGAAATTTTTGGTCTCAGTCACCCGGTAAAGATCTTCTTTACGGTAACCACCACCAAAAGTAATTTTTTGTATTTCATTGCCAAAATAAATCAACCGAGTTTGAATTATTTGATTGGTTTCACCCCAGCCGGGGTTACCGCTTAAGCCATCTTTAAAGGCACCAAAAAAAGCGCCCTTTGGGAATAAAATAAGCGACTCTTCAACCCATTGACTGCTACGATGATGAGATAATTTCACATCGGCAAACCACTGTGGATTAAAAGTCCGTTGGTAATCCATGCTCAGTAACAACCTTTCACCGCCTGCTTTACCGTTGGGATCTAAAGCATTGCCAACCCCGTGTGCAGTGCCGATATTGTCTCTGTCTTGAAATAGGCCCTGAAAGTTGAAGTTATGGTAATTAATGTCTAGGTTCACATCAAAACCCCGGGAACCCACATTGACTGAACCCGGTGCCAGTGATACCGGTTCGCTTAATTGAGCATTATCAAAATTGGTTTGTGCGTCATGCTCAATAACTTCCTTATGACCATCGGTGGTGTTGTATTGCCCACTTAAAAATAGTTTTAGGTCGCCTTGCTGATAACTCGACTGGGCCCAAAGGTCATGGGTATTAAAAGCGCCTAAGCGAATACCCATTTGAGATTTTTCTTGGTTGTTAAACTTTTTGGTTATGATATTGATAACGCCCGCAAATGCATCGGCCCCATACAAGGCAGAACCGGGACCTCGAATAACTTCAACTCGCTCAATGGCATTGACAGGAAACATGCCCCAAACCGCCTGCCTATCACCACGTACCACGCTAGAGATGGGGGTGCCATTGATTAACATTAGCGTTTGGGGGTTAAAAAACGTCGACATGCCCCTGATCACAAATTTTGGTGCGTAAAGCTGAGAAGAACGAGACACATACATGCCCGGTACGCTCGACAATAGCTCACTGAGCGTGGTGGCCCCCATTTTATTGATGTCGTCGGCGGTGATCACAGAGGCCACAGAAGGGGCTTTGGCCAAAGGTATTTCCGACCCAGTAGCAAGGCTGATGATTCTGGTTTCAAGTAATTCTTTTAGGGTTAAATCGTAGACAGAGCGGCCTTTGAGCTGGTCGGCACTAGCATTTGAGGCAAGCAATACCAATAACGTTGCAAAGGCTTTGTGTTTGTTCATATCGGCTCGCTGAAGGACTGTTAATTGTAATGATTAAGTATAGTGAGCGTGCCTATGTTGGCAAACTTGAATATGAAGGTTGTGGTATCAGGAGGTTTTCAATTCATTGATATATTTCATTAAAGCGACCGACAGTGACATCAACACATAAAACGGCCAAGTAAACCCTTGAGTCAAAAAGGTGCCCGACACCATAAAACTGGCCAACCCTGCCATTAGAGCAAACAAATAAGGCTGCACGACCGGGTCTAATGGTGCGCCACTTTGCTGCATTGACATCACTTTGGCCAGAGATTTTCGCAAATTAGTGATGATACTGACAAGTAAAGTGATAAACACCCCAAGACCCAAAAAGCCAGTTTCGCCCAATATACCAAACCAAGTGCTATGAACCGCATGGTTCATGCCATCCCAGTGCGAACTGTAGGCAAAATAATTGACCACAAAATTGTCGAGTCCCACGCCTGTTAAGGGGTTTTCTACCGCCATTTTTATTGCGGCTTCCCAAGCGTAAATACGGCCCATCGAAGACTCGTCAATACCCGACTCGCCAGCCCCGCCAGACGAGCGATCTGATATCCCGGCAGCCACCAACAATATTGGTAGCAGTACCGCAGCGCCGCCAACCAGCAAGGCCTTAGATTTGACCTTGTGCCACGCAAAAAAGCCTAAAATCGACATAATGCCCAACAACCCACCACGGCTTTGGGTGGCGATGATACCCGCGATGATGATGCCAAATACACAGGCCCCCAATAATCGTTCGAATTTACTCAAGCCCGGCGAAAACACCAAACTCAGGGCAAAGCTCGCCGGAAATAACAACACCAGCGATAAATCATTAGGGTCGCCCAACACCGAACCAAAATCTCGGCCAATGGTGACCCTTGTGCCTTCAACTAAACCTATGCCATTGGCTTTATTCGACAAAGCCACCAGTGCCACCACCATGCCACTGAGCGAAAACAAACGGGTGGCGAGTAAAAAATCTTTGGGTTGACGACTTAACCAGCTAATGGCCAGCGCCATGATGTAAATTTTGATATAAATACCGGTAAAATAAGCAATGGCACCGGGGCGGTTACTGGCAAAAGCAACGCCTATGGTCACCAACAAAAAAAACACGGTGAACCAAGTTAACTGCCGCGACCAAAAGGTTTGTATGTCTTTAACGATAAACAAATGCCAGCCCAGCACACCCAAAGAGGCAAGGGCAAGCAAATTGGGAATGCGTAGTGGGCCAAGTTGAGGAAATACTTCGTGAATACGAAAAAAAGAAAAAATGATAAAGCCCAAACACACCAAATAAGGAAACTTCACCACTTGAACGGCGATAATAGGGGCAATACCAGCTGCCACCACGATTAACGGGTGGGGAATAACAATCCACACTAGGCCAACTACTAGAGTGTATAAAATAACTGGCCAATAATTCATTTTGACAGTAGCCGGGGAGGGCGAATAATAGCCAAGCCTCGCTTGAGTATGGGCACAAAAGAAAATAGCTCACTAACTTGTAAGTAAGCAGCCATCAACAATCCACCAACAATCGACATCACAAAATGTTGCCCCATATTAGTGAGCTGTAGAGAAACAAATGTTATCGAAAGGCAAAGCGCCGCCAGCATTAATAACTTACCTTTGGCGTACTGTAAATACAACATTCGCTGACTGACCACGTAAAAAAGCGTAAACCGCACGCATTGAGCAATGAGCAATGCCGCGATAACGCCATTGATTAGCCACTGCTGACTCAAAAAATACAAACCAATAATAGACACCGCTGCCGTTACTAAATCAATTGCCATGACGTTCCAAGTGGTTTTGCCGACAAAGCAGCCAAGATTGGCCAGCTCGGCAATTTGCTTAATGGCAAAAAACAACACCAATGGGCAAAGATATACCATGGCACCAGCATAACTGGGGTCAATCAGTAAATCGATAACAATCGGGCTGGCTATACAAACACAGGTCGAAAAACACAACACCAGCGCAATGCCCAAAGAGGTGAAGCGTGCGACAGAAGCTTTGCCGTCTGGGCTGTTAAGTTCTTTAAATCGTCTGGCTGCCCACCATAACCCAAAAGGCTGCATCAAAATAATGAGGATCATCGCCAGTTTTTTCGCCACCGCATAAAGCCCCAGCGCTTCGGCGGTTGTAACCAAGTTAATCACCCAGCGGTCGGCACTTAGCATAGCAAAGGCGGCCAAAGCACTAATCACCAAAGGTGAACAGTAAACCAAGATTTGCTTGAGCAATTTGGTGTTTATGCCAAGCCCTGTTTGACTCACTTGGATTTTTATGAGAATAAGCACCAACAACAACGATGACAGCGCACCACCGAGTAGCATAGCGGTGATACCGTAATCGGCTTTAAGCAGCTGCCACGAAATAATCGCCTGACAAATGGCTTTACCTGTGGTGAGCACAAAAAATGTAAAGGCATTTTCTTTCATTTTCATCCACGCCAGGGGTACCACCAAACAGCCGTCGACAGCAAACAAAAACACCACCAGTTGCAAATCGAGCAAACTGATCCCCTCGCCGAGCATCGGCAAAGCCATAGGCACCAAAAGTAACCCAGTGCTTAGGCACATTAATCCAATGATTGATGCCATGGTAAAGACGGTTTTGCCAATATGTTTTTCTTCGTCAGCGTTTTTACTTAAACCTGCAAAGCGATACAAAGCATCGGCCAGCGCAAAACCCGCCAACATTGAAGCAAAGTCTGCAATGCTCAACAACAACTCAAGGCGACCAAATTCGGCAGGTGCAAGGTATCGGGTAACTATCGGTAACATCAGTAACGAAACTGACTTCATCATCACAATGCCAAGCGCAAAGTATATAGATGGGTGAATGGTGAAGGGGATTTTCATTAACTTCTCATAATTTTGGTGGTGTATTGACTTGTCTGTATTTTGTCGGCCGATTTAACACTCTGATAACGACCCTGTTACACCAACGGTCATCAAACTGGCATATCAAATGCAATAAGGCTTAGGCAAATTGGGTATTTCCCACTTTACGAATACGCGAGTAGTGCTAACGAGTAGGTAACCACTACTTTTTAAGTACATAAGCAAGTTAAATGCCATTATCAATTTGCAAATTGCAAAGAAACACCAACAGTGCAACAAGCAGTCTATGTAAAATGCGACAACAGACAAGAGGTAGTCGAGCTAAAATGCGAAAAATAATATTGACATTGGATAGCTCCCAAATGGGGGGCATTGAAACCCACGTACTTACGCTTGCGGCACATTTGTCGGATGAAGGGTATAACGTTGAAGTTTGGTTTATAAAACAATACCAAGGCAACCTCTTATATCAATTTCTTGATGAGCATAAAATTGGCTACCGTTTTTGCGATTCGGTAAAAGGCTATTGGCAGCAATTATGGCGTAATCGACACAGCATTATACTGCACACCCACGGTTACAAGGCTGGCATTATGGGTAGAGTATTTGCCCGTTCAATGAAAATTCCAGTGTTATCAACTTTTCACAGTGGTGATGTAGGCACTGGCAAACTGAGATTTTACACTTGGCTTGACCAATTTACCGCAACGCTTGGTGAGCGCATTGCTGTAAGCCAGCCAATAAAAGAGATGTTGCCTAAGGGCACCAAAATGATCCCCAACTTTATTAATGTTGCCGAGCCTAGAGTTAAAACCAATGCGCTGCAACCGTTACGGGTCGCCTTTGTTGGCCGTTTAAGTAAAGAAAAAGGCCCCGACCAGTTTTGTAAAATGGCAGCCGATTGGCACAGCGACAAACCGGTAGAGTTTGTGGTGTATGGTGATGGACCCGAGCGTACTAGGTTGCTCGAAGAATTCAGTGAGACGGTGCGCTTTAAAGGGCATGTCAATATGCAAGAACATTGGCAAGATGTCGATGCACTTTGTATTTCATCTCGTTACGAGGGCTTGCCTTATGTTGCACTCGAAGCGATGGCGCTTGGCATCCCTGTGGTGTCGTTTGCAGTGGGTGGCATTGGTGACTTGATCAGCGAACCTTCGTTGGGCTGGTTGGTTGAGGCTGGCAACATCGCCAAATTAAAACAAGCGTTAACACAATGGTATGACTTGTCAGACTGTGACAAAACCAGCTTGTCTCACAATGTACGTGAAAAAATACGTAATCAATACTCAACCGCTGCATTGGTGCCGTCGATTGAAGCCATTTACCAAAGTTATAATCACGGAGAATGCAATGAATGAAAATCAAGCATTAATGAACAAACAGTTTGGCACCGACAGTGTGCTTGACCTCCATCCGGGCGGTGATAGTCCGATGGTGTCTATTATTATCCCCACTTATAACTGTCTTGAGTTTTTGCCGACTGCGCTAAAAAGCATTCAACAACAACAGGTCGATGAAATAGAAATACTGGTCATTGACGATGGTTCGACGGATGAAACTTGGCAATATCTAGAATTGGCTTGTAGCTGTGACAAACGCATTCGGCCACTGCGCTTGGCCGGTGTTGGTGTTGCAAAGGCACGTAACCAAGGGTTGCGAATGGCAAAAAGCCCTTATATCGCCTTGCTAGATGCTGATGATTATTGGTTAGAAAACAAACTGGCTAAGCAACTGACTTTTCATTATCGAAACCCTCAAGCGACCTTAAGTTTTTGTAATTATTTGTTTTTTAACCAAAATGATGATGATTTAGGCGATTGCTTTGGTTATTGGCCAAGGTTTACAAATATGATTGACCGCTTATCTTCTGCCGATAATACCGATTACGTATTAATGGATTCGCAAGGGGCAGGGGCTATTTTCGCCGAAAATATGGTTGGTACTTCTGGTGTCATGTTCAGCCAACAGGCGTTGGGGCAACCGCTGTTTTTTGACGAGACCCTCAAATCGGCTGAAGACTGGGATTTTTGGCTGAAGGCCGCCTTAATCGGCCCTGTAGGATTTACTGCCAGTGTCGATATGGCTTATTTAATGCGTCCTGGCTCAGAATCATCAAGGGTGCATCAGCGCTTAGAATTCATGAAAGTGATCATGAAACGCTACTATAAACCGGTGATCAAACGCAGCCCAATGGCAATACCATACAGTGTTTCACGGTTGTTGACCGGTTACGCCGAATACTACCGAACTCAGCGCCAGATTGACTGGTATCTTTTGTTTCATCCTGTTGTTTGTCACACAGTGGCGTTTTTGCTGTCACCTTCGCGGCGTGCATTTAAGGCTTTATTGGCGGATATAAAGAACTTAGTGCCAGCGGGAAACTGGATATTTGGCAAACTATCGCGAAAAAAGAAAGCGGCTTAACACCGAGCAACCTCCGGCAAAATAGCAAAATGCGATTAAGCAATATTGCAAAAGGCTAAAGTGATATAAAGGTGCGCAGTGCGCACCTTTAATTTATGCATAAACATCAATCTCAACAATTTTTTGATTGGCCCCGAAATAACCTATGACGGTACAAACGCTGCTGGGTTGTAAAATCATCTTTACTTTATTGCAACCCCAAAATAGCAAAATGCAATCAATTTCCTTGTCAAAACGCGAAACCTTTTTTTAACCAAAAATGTAACTTGCTGTTTTTAAACAAATTGTCAGTTGGCATGGTTTTAGCTTAGTCCCGCTCGGTGAAATGAAAATTTCGTTGGTAAACCCGTTTTGCGACCCCTGCGCGCCCCCCAGTTATTAACATAACTGAAAGGTAATAATAATAGCAAAAGCAAAACACCAGGTTTAATTTGGGGCGACATCGTGTGGAGATGATATGAAAAAATTTGGCTTGCTTGGACTTGGCTTAATCGCCTCGGTACAGGCAACAGATTACCAATATGTTGGTAATCCTGTGACTGGTTACGACAGTTTGGGTGTTCCTACCCAGATGACGAACATCAACAGTAGATTGCCCAGCAATTTACTCGACAACATCTATGGCATGTTACCTGAGTCAACTGTGGTAAACCCAGCGTATATCGCCAGTGATACCATCAGTAATGTTCGGTTTGATGATGATTTGGCGACATTTGCAACCGCAACTGTCACCTTCTTAAATGAAGGCGCAGGCTACCGTAATAGTCTGGGTTATTTTGTTTATGACACTAACAATCCACCACTGAGCAAAGCTGATATTCCAGCCCACACCATAATATTCCCAAATGCTTCTAAACCTAGTGCCGGTAATATGCAACAAGGTGATACAGTTGCACTGGGAATTCAGATAACCGCTGGTCAAAGTATCGGTTTCTTTGTTGTGCCTAATGGCTGGGGTTATGGCGGCAGTGGTTCAACTATTTCCTCTGATGGCCCTTGGGGAACACCTTTTTATAGCCACCATCAACTAAACCCAGAGCCTGCGGGTAACCAGCGACACAATGTGGTGTTTATTGATGCGCCTAACGAATTGCTGGTGATTGGTTTTGACGACCAATACATTACCTCTGGCGACCAAGATTACAACGATGTGTTGTTCTCAGTTGAGATCACCCCATTTTACGCCATTGACGGCGTTAACCCAGACGGCACCGTTGACGGTAGTTATATTCCGCTAGAAGAAAACACCAACGTAGAACCGCTCACCACTAGTTACTACCCTACTCAAAATGGTTTTGCCACGTTAATGTTTGAAGACTTGTGGCCACAAATTGGTGATTATGATTTCAATGATTTGGTGGT
Organism: uncultured Alteromonadaceae bacterium; assembly: GCA_938085045.1. GTDB lineage: Bacteria > Pseudomonadota > Gammaproteobacteria > Enterobacterales > Alteromonadaceae > JABSOG01. The sequence goes on along the minus strand of CALKGI010000035.1, from coordinate 3,013 downwards.
GAAATACCAACTCAAACGTTCATTGGCTGCACAAAACGCGTTAAAAAGACTCGAAGGTACTTTCAACATACAGGCCAAAGGTGCCAGTTACCACAATGGTTTTGCGTTGCATATACCGGGCGTAAACCCAAGCAATATTGCGACAGCGACAGTGCTTAAAAACGGACAACCAGTCACTCATCAAGTGATAGAAACTGGTGTTAATGACACAGTGTTGATTTTGTCACCTGATGTCAGCGAAGACGTTTTCAGCAGCTGCGAAATGTTTCGTACGTTGCAATCATGTCGTGAGAACATGAGCTTACAATACACTCTTGATGTGACCTTCACCGTTGCAGAACCGTCGTGGAAAGTAGGGCAGGCACCATACGACCCGTTCATATTTGCCGTTGATAGCTATTATCATGGTGATATTTTTTCTGTTGCACCGGGGCGTCAGTGGGAAGTGCATTTAAAACAGTTCTCGGGCACTAGCTCGTTTAACAGTGGCTTTTTCTCTATGGCCGATGATGCGTCAAACGGTAGCAATAGTTTTGTCACTAGCAACAACATGCCTTGGGTGCTCAACATCACCGACAACTGGGATCATCCAGCAGAATACCAAGACATCAGCCATGCATACCCTGATTTTGCAAAATGGGTCGAATCTGGCGGATTCAGTTACACCGATTGGTACCTACGCAGCAATGCCGATACCTCAAAGCTATACGAATAAGGACTAGACATGATAAACAAAACACTTATTGCTTGTAGCTTGGCATTAATACTCACCGGTTGTGGTGGCGGTGGTGGCGACACCAGTACTGGCCAGACGCCTGCACCAACGCCAACACCTACGCCAACAGAACCTGTTGTTGTTAATACTGGCGACTTGGTGGCCGAAGATAACTTTACGTTTAGAACCGACATAGACTTAACGTTATCACTAGCCACAATACCGCCGGGTAGCGGCGTGGTGAATGTCTATCACGACTACGATTTTCATGACGTGGTTAACGACATTTACTACCCGAACTACCTAACCCGAGTGATCAGTTTTCACCCCGAAACCACCACCAGTGTTGAGTTTCAGGTAAGCAAAAACTGGGAGCATTTGGTGGTAGAATTCGTACCAACAAATGCCAGTGGCGTTGAAATGTACAAAAAACTCGATTTGAGCAACGAAACCACGCTTGAGTTTGAGTTTTAAGGGCTAAAACCCTAGAAAAATCCAAGTCAATCATTGGCCCCACACGGATGTGGGGTGATGATTACCCAGACACATAATGCTTTGTGCTACTATCAATAACGACCTATCAATACCAACCTACGAAAACCACTTATCAATACTTGCTAACCAATCCTTACAGTTAATAAACGCATTGACATGACCTATTTATAAAACTACCATGCTGCGAAATTTCCTAAAACCACAGTAAAATCAAATAATAATGAAAAGCGTTACACTGGCAATCGCCCTAGCATTTTGTACAACAAATGCTCTATCAGAGCAACTTAACCACTGGTCAACCCAAACTCACCAACCTCACTTTGCTGACGTAAATGGTGATGGTGACAAAGACCTATTACTACAAGCCAAAACCCTAGATAACAACAGCCTGTTAGTGCTTGATGACACCACCCAAAACGTGGTGCTTATTGAACTGGCCAACGCCAAAGTAACACTGGGTGATGTCAACAGTGATGGTTTTGCTGATTTGTTTGTTGTTTATCCGGCTGAGCAAATAGCTGCAACTTATTTGGGTAATGTGGATGGTTTGCAAAGCGCAGCGGCACATCAATACAGTGTTGATTCAATGACTTGGTTGAATGATGCAACTGAAATCGAACTATTGTCAGGCGATTTCAATGGTGATGGTTTGCAAGATGTGTTTGTTGTGTCTGATAAAAAACACTACGTGATGCATGCGGATACCGCTGGGCAATTGAGTGTTGTTCAAAAAGTTAGTGGCAACGCAAAATGGGGCAGCAAGCGCAGTGAAAACTGGTTGGTAAGAGATTTTAACGGCGATGGTCGCGACGACATTTTTGCCCATGCTAAACAGCAAAATCAACAACATACCATTACCTATGCCGACGAAAACGGCTTTTTAACCCATAAAAATAGCCATAAAATCGATGCCAAAATCACCGGTGTTGACTGGCATGGTGACGGCTACAGCATTGGTGCTGGTAATATCGATGATGACAAAGCGGTAGAGCTGGTTAGATTTAACAATTCTGGCGGCATGATTGATGAAAATGGCGTGTTTACACCGGGTGAATTTGATTCAAACAGACCTCACCACAGCTACGCACCGGGTAAGAAAAAAGCGAGCACCACGCAATCGTTAGTTGGGGTACCAGTATTACCCTCAAGCCCTAATTACCCCGGCAATGGTGGTAGCAGTTATAAACCTTATGGCGTCACTTATTCAATTTCTGTTGCCAGTGTGAGTGGGGCGACTTATTACCAGCTGTTCGAGAGTTCAACCCATTCGAATTACGCACTTAAATACAGTGGCAGCGGCACATCGGCCAATTTTATTCATTACAACACGGGCTATCAGTACTACCGATATAAAGCCTGTAACGCCGCAGGTTGCAGTGAGCTTAGTGACGCACTTAGAATATACGTCTATACCGTACCGGGGACGGCAAATAACCTGTCGGTGTCACCGTTAAATGTGGGCACCAACGCTAACTACACCGTGTCGTGGACACCCGCAGGTGGTGCCGTTGATGGCGCAGTTTACACCCTTTATGAAAATGGCAGTGTGGTTTACAGCGTCGCCCGAGCCACTTGGCAAGAAACAAGTTACTCGTTTACAACTTCAAAGTCTGCTGGTGGCGCTTACCGATATGATGTCAACGTCTGTAACCCACAAGTGTCTTGCAGCAGTACGGTCGTCACGGCCTATCAAACTGTTATTGCCCCCAACAGCCCACCCATTGCAAACGCCGACAGCATGACGTTAAACCAAGGCAGCACAGTTTACATTAACGTGCTGGGCAACGACTGGGACCCCGAAGG
>CALKGI010000034.1 GCA_938085045.1 uncultured Alteromonadaceae bacterium | reverse complement strand
ATACCAACTCCATTAATTAACTGGTCATTTTGCTGGCTAAAATAAGCATTAGCTTCGTTATTAATCTTGCCATTAGAGTGACTAGTGGCGGCGATTAATGCCTTGCTACTGCTTATTTTCGCTGCCCAAAATCAGACCAGTGAATTAATGTCATTGGTATTAAATATAATTTCAATGATTTTGATGAATACTTTTAGACGATTTGCTAGCGATAACTTCGCCTATTTTATTGATATTGTTCATATAGCTAAGCTCTAGGCTAGACTTTTAGTGTGTAACCGCTAGACTAGTCATGAAAACAATAGATTTAGCACCCATTCACGAGTAAATCCTCTTATGAAAAAAATGAAAATCGTTACAACAGAAGACATCTTGTTAAAGCTCTGTAACTCTGTTTGTAATGTACTAGGTAGTGCAACGGGATGTGACATCTCCTTTTCTCCCATGATTCAAAAAATTCACAAAACCAGTCTGCGTCCAGACATTGGTTGCTTTGTGTTGTTTGATGGCGGTTTTTCTGGTTTGGTGGTGATGAATTTTTCAGATAAATCTGCCATCGAGCTATATCAAAATTACATGACCAACATGGGCATTCCAAAGTCGGAATTGGCCACTCAACATACCTCTGACGAAGTTAGCAATGTCATGGGCGAATTGATGAACCAAATTCTGGGTGATTTTACTGGAAAAATTGGTAAAGAATTGCAGACTTCCATCAATCAAAACCAACCTAAAATGTTGACCATCAACAAGCAGGTTAATATCTCGATTGATACTCAGCTCGACCGAGCACAAACTCGTAGGGTGTCATTCTTCACTGAAAAACATCATATTTTTTATCTTGAATTGGCAATAGATAAAACTGAGTTTATGACCCTCAAAGAGTTTGAACCTCAGGCTGATTTAGATCCTGATGAAATTATCGATGGTGTTAAAGATGCCAAACCTATAGTAAAAGAAGCCCCGCCAGAAGATGATGTCGATGATGACTTCTTACGCGAATTAGGTTTGTAATTTTTACGCAAACCAACTAAAAAATTAATTAAATAGCAGCTAATTAGCTGCTATTTTTATGCCCATTCCCCTATTCACTGCGACATATCCCATGGCTATTAAAGCAACCATTTATAAAGCTCAAGTTCAAGTAACCGATTTAGAACGTCATTATTACGAACCGATTAACCTTACGATTGCCAAACACCCATCTGAAACTGATGAGCGAATGATGGTGCGCCTGTTGGTGTTTATTCTTAACGCACATGAACACCTGCAAATGACTAAAGGTTTGTCGAGCGACGAAGAACCGGATATTTGGCAGGTTAACTTAGCGGGTGAAATTGACTTGTGGATTGAGCTGGGTTTACCCGACGAAAAACGTGTTCGCAAGGCATCGGGCCGTGCTAAAGCGGTTAAAGTGTACACCTACGGTGGTGGTGCTGCGGATATTTGGTGGCAGAAGAATCAAACTAAACTCAATCGTGCCAATAACTTGGGCGTGATAAATCTCAATCAAGACAGCGTTGGCGAAATGGCGCAACTGGTGCAACGCACCATGGAACTGCAATGCACCATTGATGACGGCGAGGTATGGCTGACCGATGGACAAACTTCTGTGACCATAGTGCCTGAGGTTTTATATCCTGTTTGATAGCTTAAGACTTGCTTCGCTTAACGCCTAACCCAGAGGTTCCAAGACAAACAAAGTTACAATACATAACTGGACACTCATGCTTTAATTTGGCATAAAAATGTCCAACCATTCTCCATTATAACAAATTACAGGTACGCCATGTCATTTAATCAAAGCAAACTCGCCCTTGCAGTGGCTGTCGGGTTATTTACCGCCAGTGTCTCAATGCCACTATTGGCCGATGAGACTAAAGCCAAAGCGCAGGTAAAGAGCACCAAAGAAACTAAAGAAGACAAAAAACCTGAGTGGGATGTTCTCAATCCACCGGGTGAGCGTAAATCTATCACCATAGATACCACTGAAACCACTTGGTCAAACCTAGATGTTAGCAAAGACGGTAAAACCATAGTGTTTGATATGCTGGGCGACCTGTACACCATGCCAATAAGTGGCGGCGAAGCCAAAGCTTTGACCAGCGACATGGCGTGGAACTCTGAACCACAATATAGCCCAGACGGCAAAACCATCGCCTTTATCTCTGACCGTAAAGGTGGCGATAATATTTGGACTATGAACGCTGATGGCACTGATTTAAAACAGGTCAGTAAAGAAAAGCATCACATTGTTCACAACCCTTACTGGAGCCCAGACGGCAACTATATTCTTGGTAAGCAAGGTCACATGACTGGCCGTTCAATTGCAGCGGGTTCTATCTGGATGTATCACAAATCTGGTGGCAAAGGGGTTGAAGTTCGCGAACGTTTGCACGGTAAAACATCTCAGAAAAACGTTGCAGAGCCTGCTTATTCAGCTGATGGTCGTTATGTTTATTATTCATTAGACGGTACTGGCGGCACGCGCTGGGAATACAACAAAAACGCAGTTGGTTCGGTTTTTCAAGTGCGTCGTTGGGATTTACTTAAAGGTGAAGAAGAAACCGTGATCAGAGGCGCTGGTGGCGCAATCCGCCCAATGCCCAGCAACAATGGCAAATATTTGGCTTTTGTTAAACGCGTAGACACGCAAAGTGCCTTGTATATCAAAAACCTTAAATCCGGTATCGAAACCGAAGTTTATTTGGGGCTAGACCGCGACCTACAAGAAACAAACGGTGAGCATGGCAATACTGCCGCATATTCGTGGACACCAGATGACAAAAGAATCGTCTTTTGGGCAGGCGGTAAATTCCACAGCGTTGATGTTAACTCAACCAAAGTCACCAATATTCCGGTGCATGTAAAAGCCGAAAAGCAAATTACCCCAGCACTGCGTTTTGCTGTAGATGTGGCACCTGACACCTTTAAAGTCAAAATGGCGCGCTGGACGCAAATCTCCCCTGATGGCAAAACTGCCTTGTTTCAGGCGCTTGGCCACATTTACGTTCGCACGATCAAATCAGGTAAAGTTAAGCGCTTGACCAAACAAAACGACCATTTTGAGTATTACCCTAGTTTTTCTCGTGATGGCAAAAGCGTGGTTTACACCACTTGGGACGACAAAGACCTAGGTAGTGTGAAGGTTGCACAATTGCGCAACGGTCGCAGTAAAACAGTGACTAAGCAAAAAGGCCACTATATAGAACCATCGTTCTCACCAGATGGTAAAAAAGTGTTATTCAAAAAAACCACCGGTGGTTTCTTACTCTCGGGTGATTGGTCGTTGAATCCGGGCATTTATATTGCTGACACTAAAGGGGGCAATGTCCGCCGGATCACCAAAAGCGGCAACAATGCCCATTTTGCCGATAACACTAGCCGAGTGTATTTTTACGGTTATGGCAAAGAAAACGAATTGCAGCTTAAAAGTACCAACCTAAATGGCAAAGATGAAAGAACGCACCTAAAAGGCGATTACATCACTGACTTTAAAGTCTCGCCTAATGGCAAGTGGGTTGCGTTTATCCAAGACTTCAACACTTACGTGGCACCGCTTGTTTTAACTGGCAAAACCTTATCAATTGGTAAAGGCACCAAAAGCTTCCCAGTTAAGAAAGTATCTAAGCTATCCGGTGATTACTTGAATTGGCGTGCTGACAGCTCAGAGCTGACTTGGGCATTTGGTCCAACTTTGTATCGTCGTTCTTTAACCGATACATTTGCGTTCTTAAATGACGCACCAGAAGAAATGCCTGAAGAAGTGGCTAAAGGTATTAATGTTGGCTTTGACAAAAAAGCCGATAAACCTGAAGGTTTACTGGCCTTGGTAGGCGGACGTGTCGTGACCATGCGTAATGCTGATAACGAACAAGAAGTTATTGAAGACGGTGTGGTACTGATTGAAAACAACCGCATTAAAGCGGTTGGCAAACGTGGCCAGATTGATATTCCGCGTAAAGCCAAGCAAATTGATATCTCGGGCAAGACTGTAATACCGGGTTTGGTCGACGTTCATGCTCATGGCAGTTATGCCAGTCGTGGTATGCAGCCACAACAGAACTGGAATCAATATTCTAATCTGTCGTTTGGTGTCACAACGATTCATGACCCATCTAACGATACCAGTGAAGTGTTCTCTATGGCTGAAATGGCCAGAGCTGGTCAAACGGTATCGCCGAGAATTTTCTCTGTTGGGCGTATTTTGTACGCTGCCCACGCTGCTGGTTACAAAGCCAATATTGATAACCTCGAAGACGCTACGTTCCATGTGAAGCGCTTGAAAGACTCTGGGGCTATCTCGGTTAAGAGTTACAATCATCCAAGACGTGAAACCCGTCAGCAAGTGCTCAGCGCAGCACGTGAGCTTGAAATGATGGTAGTGCCAGAAGGTGGTGCTAAGTTCCAACACAACATGAACATGGTTGTCGATGGTCACACCGGGGTAGAACACGCCTTGCCAATCAAAGACGTTTATTCTGATGTTGTACAACTGTGGGGGCAAACTGACTCTGGTTATACGCCGACGTTTGTGGTGGCTTATGGCGGTTTGTCTGGCGAATCGTATTGGTATCAGCATGATGACGTATGGAAAAACGAACGACTGATGAGCTTTGTGCCTAAGTATGTAGTTGAGCCTACAGCCACTCATCGCAACAAAGCACCGATAAGCCACTACAACCACATTAATGTGGCCGAAAATGCCAAGAAGCTGCGTGATGCGGGTGTAAAGGTCAATATCGGCGCGCACGGTCAACGTGAAGGTTTGGCTGCTCACTGGGAATTGTGGAGCATGGGTCAAGGTGGTTTCAGTGGCTGGGAAGCGATTCGTGGCGGTACCATCGATGGTGCGCATTATCTGGGTATGGACAAAGACATCGGTTCTATCGAAACTGGCAAATTAGCTGACTTGGCTATTATCGATGGCGACCCTACTAAAGACATCCGTTTGTCAGAAAAAGTCGCTTATACCGTTATCAATGGTCGTATCTATGATGCTAAAACCATGAACGAAGTGGGCAACTACGATAACAAGCGCGACAAGTTCTTCTTTGAAAATAGCAATGTGACCAATATGCACCCTTCAACGGCTAAGTATATGGAAGAGAAGGCACATACCTTTCATTGGAAACATTAATGGGATGTAACAAGTAATAATGTTAAAAAAATAACTTTTTTTAACAAATAAAAAGGCCATGTGAGCAATCACATGGCCTTTTTTATGTTCCTGAGAAACACCAAAATATATTATTATCAATAACTTAATCGCCATCAATAGGTTTAAATGTAACAGGAATGAGCGATTAATTTGTTTTTTGTAACCACTTGCAACAATAAATTAACAATGATAGGATGCACTTGCTTTCGGGGAAACCGGAAACAAACTTAACAAAATAATAACAATAATAAGCATTAAAATAATAAACAAAACAAGCCATCTCACAAGTCAATTAAAAGGTAGGAACAAGTAATGAAATTCAATATGACCAAGCTCGCTACAGCTTTAGTTTTAGGTTCTTTAACATTGGGTGCTAGTGCCAAAACTGGCCTTGAAGCTTTTGAAGCTAACAAAGATTTCTCTGGCCTAGAGCAAGACATCCACTTCTTGGATAGCGAAGGCCATATGCATCGTGGTAAGCGTTGTGCAGAAGAACATATTACTGATATTCGTAAAATGAAAATCGAAAGAAACATCAGAGCTCATCAAGAAAAGAATGGCATTAACCCTGTAACTTCTGCTTTAGCTGGCGTTGCTGCTAACAGCATCTCTGTTCAATTCCACGTTGTTTACTCTGAATCAAGAAAAAATGGCATTCAAGGTAACATTCCTGATTCAATGATTATGGATCAAATGGACGTTCTTAACAGCGCTTTCGCAGGAACAGGTTTCTCGTTCACTCTAGGCGGCATCACAAGAACTAAAAACAATGGTTACTACAGCCGTTGTTACTCTTCAGGTACTGAGTCAAAAATGAAAAACGCATTGGCCGTTGATCCAGCTCACAACCTGAACATCTATACTTGTTCACCTTCAGGCGGCATCTTGGGCTACGCTCGCTTCCCTGATTCATATCCTGAAACAAGCAACATGCACGGTGTTGTATTGTTAGATGAGTCATTGCCAGGCGGTTCAGCTGCACCTTACAACTTGGGTGACACTGGTACTCACGAAGTTGGCCATTACTTAGGTCTTTACCATACTTTCCAAGGTGGTTGTAATGCACCTGGCGATTCAGTAGCTGATACTCCAGCTGAATCAAGCGCAGCTTACGGTTGTCCTACAGGTCGCGATACTTGTTCAGGCGGCGGTGCTGACCCAATCTTGAACTTCATGGATTACACTGATGATTCATGTATGAACCAGTTCACTACTGGTCAAACTGACCGTATGCACAACATGGTTGACACTTATAAGCCTTCTTTATAATAAAAGAACGTTGATAGTAAAGATTTAGTTTCAAGTCTTTAAAAGCCGCCTAAGGGATATCCTTTAGGCGGTTTTTTCGTTTTAATGGGGTTTAATCAATACAACAAGCTGGGTTTACTAAGTAATTTATGACAGAACAAGTAATTGTGAACGTGGACTTATCAGAGGTTGAAGGGCCACTGAATAATTTACTCATTGAAATGACGCCCATTGCCAACTGGCACTTTTGGAAATTATCAGATTGTCGTGCCGGTGATACCATCCGTAAAATGACACCAACCAAGTGGCGGTTGATTGTACTGCTGATTTTACAACGAGTTTTACCGATTGAAGATCAGATTAAGGTGCTGCGAGAAAAAACGCCCGGAAATACCAAATGGGGTGGCAGCGATGAAGGCGAAGCCCTATGGAAGCAAAGGCAGATGCTGGTGGTTATTGCGACTGAGTTGATGGGTAAAAAATTACCACTTCAACCTGTAGAACTGCAAGCCTTGCTGGATTGGGTTCAGCGTGACGCCGACTTGTTTGATATCGTCTGGACACCTATTGCAAAGGTCATTAAGGTGGCTGAGCACTATAAAAAACAACAGGCTTTTGACGCATCGCTGATTGACTCTTTGACCAACCTTCAGGAAAAACTACACGCTCGACAAAGCCATAAAAAATACCGCGCCTTACTGATTAATGTTGAAAAACTATTAAGCGATGGTTCCAATTTATCGATTCAAGCGGGTGAAGCTTGGTCAGATAAAGCCATCAAAGACCTGCAATGCCTCAAATCAGCACCTTTGGCATTGTGGACTTCATTGCTGGAGCATTGCAACGAGGCTACTTCGGCAAAACCATCGCCAAAATGGTTGGCTACTGCCGCTGTGTTAGTTGAATCTCTTACCTTAAAAAACATCAGATCATTGGTATTATCTTGGTTGCCTTTGGTCGATAAACCCAGAACAAAGCCAATAGCTTCGTGGCCAGATTGGGATCCTAACCCTAACCACCTCATCATCGATGTTCACATGAATATATTGCGTGGATTGGTGTGGATCATCAGTGAAGGTGGTGATGATGATACCGCCAAAGCACTTCGTTATTTAGCGATATCTTGCTATAAAAAAGTGCCGGGACTTGGCCCTAGAGCAATAAAACTGGGTAATGCGTGTGTGTACGGTCTTGGCGAAATTAAGGGTATTAGTGGTGTCAATCAACTGGCGTTGTTAAAGGTGAGGGTAACCTATCGTGCAGCGCTTAAAAGCATCGATAAATCTCTAGAAAAGTCAGCAATACGAGAAGGTATGACTCGGGAGCAACTCATTGAAATGGGGGTTCCAGCTTATGGTTTGACTGATGTGGGTTTTTGCCGTGAATCCATCGGCGATTTTGTCGCTGAGTTGTCGGTGAACGTCAAAAACAACGTTGACATTGTTTGGTTACAAGCCGATGGCAAAGCGCAAAAATCAGTGCCTGCTTGGGTTAAAGAAAACGCCGCTGATGAACTCAAAACACTTAAAAGCAATACCAAAGACATTCAAAAAATGTTGCCCGCACAAAAACAGCGATTAGAGGGGTTTTACCTCAAGCAAAAAAGTTGGTCTTTTGCGCAATGGCGTAATTATTACCTTAACCACCCGCTGGTCGGATTTTTAGCGCGGCGTTTGATTTGGACGCTGAAGGTTGGAGATAACTCGTTTGATGTTATTTGGCATAATAACGCATTGGTTCAACTTGATGGCGAGGTGTTTGATTTTGAACGCGAAGATGTCGAGGTTTCGTTGTGGCACCCGCTAAATGCCACCAAGGCGAAGGTTGTTGCGTGGTGCGATAAGCTTGAGAATTTGGCCATTACTCAGCCCTTTAAGCAGGCGCACCGAGAAACCTATCTTTTAAGTGATGCTGAACGCCAAACGGCCAATTACTCTAACCGTTTTGCCGGCCATTTGCTCAAGCAGCATCAATTAAGTACTTTGGCCAGTGCAAGAGGGTGGCTGTATAAATTGCAAGGCGCGTGGGATACACCGAGCGAATCGGTGCAATTGAAACTGGATAAATGGGGCATTTATGCCGAGTACTTGGTTGCTGGAGTAGGTGAGTTTGGCCAGCAGACAACTGACGCTGGCGTTTACCATCACGTTGAATCGAGTCAAATACGCTTTTATGCTGACAGAGCAAGTGACGTTAAAGCTTGCGAGTTAGGGATGCTGGTTGATACCTCAACCCCTGTTAAATTGGTAGATATCCCTGAACTGGTCCTGTCTGAAGTTTTTCGCGATGTGGACTTTTATGTTGCTGTTTGCGGTGAGACCACTACCTAGTATTGACTCGAAATAAAGCCGTGGTGCGATGGTAAAAAGTGGGCACAAACGTTTGCCCACCTTATCATTACCTATCGGTATGCTGACAACGATCATCCATGCGTTTTGACCATTTACAAAATGATGAACTCGGTTGTGATTTTTCATTGATTGAAGATTTGTGGAATAAAGACTGCCATCCAGATAGCAATGAATGGAAAAAATTAGATTGATTTGAGGTTTCTTTGATCATTACAACTTCCTTTTTTACTGAATACACTGACAAACCCGCTTGGTTTATCTACTACGGTCTATCGAGAAAATGGATTGTTTTACCTGCATCCCTTTTGACGAGTTAACGATTAAATAGTAACCGTGTTGCTAAAAAAGTTCAATCTAATTCACGGTCATTTGTAGTTAATACGAGACAAACGGCAAACTTTAGTATCATACCGGCAACATCAAAGTAAACTCTGTTCCAATATCTAGCGTAGATTCTACCGTTAAATCACCCCCGTGTTTTTGTACAATGTCATAGGATATCGACAACCCCAATCCGGTGCCTTCATCAATGCCTTTGGTGGTAAAAAATGGTTCGAACAATTGGCTTTTGGTTGATTCATCCATCCCGCAGCCGTTGTCTTTAACTGTGATCTCCACCCAACTGCCCTTTAGCCGACAACGAATAATGACTTGTTTTGTGCTTTCATTCTTGCCCTCGTCTAGCAGTAAAGCATCGCAAGCATTGACAATTAAGTTCATAAACACTTGATTGAGTTTGGCGGGATAACAGCTGATGACCGGGTGATCGATAAAGTCAGTCAGCAATTGTATTTGTTGTTTATATTTGGCGCCAATCAAGTTGACTGTTGTTTGAATAATGTCGGTGATTGTCGCTGTTGTTTTGTCTTCATCGTTCATGTGTGTTGATGTTTTTAAATCTTTGACGATGGTTTTGATTCGCTCACTCCCATCTTTGAGCATAGACAAGTGTTTTTCTAGTGGGTCAAATTGCGCTGCAAAACTGTCGAGTACACTTTGTTCTGCATCTGCTCCGGCGAGCTGGTAGATAAATGCGCGGCAGTCGGCAAGGTCTGATTCGAGGGTATGGACGCAAACACTGACAAAATTGGTTGGGTTGTTGATCTCATGGGCAACCCCGGCCATCAGTGTACCGAGTGAGGCCAGTTTTTCAGACAATATCAGTTTTTTCTGGGTGGCTAAAATTTCATGGGTGCGCTGTTCGACCTTGTCTTCTAAGTTGCGGTTAATATCGTGTAATTTGAGGTGTGTTTCGACCCTTGCCAGCAATTCGTGTTTGTCGACCGGTTTGGTTAGATGATCGTTACCGCCTATAGAAAAACCCTGTATTAGGTTATCGACCTGATTTTGCGCAGTCAAAAATATGACGGGCAATTCACTGACCGAATGGGTCTGCCTGATTTTTTTGCACACCTCATAACCCGATAATTTGGGCATCATGATATCTAACAACACTAAGTCAAACGGGCCGTTGTGTTCGAGTGCATCAAGGGCCTGCAAGCCATCGTTGGCCTCAACGAGTTGGTAATTGTGTAACGATAGGTGGTTGTTCAACACCTGTAAATTAATCGGTTCATCGTCGACAAGCAACAGCCGAAACTTGCTGCCATCGAGGCTGGGTTCGAAAGTGTTATTGCTGGTTGATGGTTCCATAACATGTTTTGGTGTGGGTACCATAGGTAACTCGGCCAATTCAAGCTCTTGCGCTGGGCTGGTGGTTTGGTGCTGGTGTGGCCCCAATGGCAGTGAAAAAGTGAATACCGAACCTTCGCCAGTGACTGAACGTACGTCTATGGTGCCGCCGTGAAGCGAAACCAATTGGCGAGTGATTGACAAACCAAGGCCTGTGCCGCCATAGGCTTGCTGGGCATCATCTTGTACTTGTTCAAAGGCATTAAATATAGTGGCAAACTTGTCAGCTTCTATGCCAATACCGCTGTCGGTGATGCTGATTTTTATGTGTTCATCCATGACAAAAGCATTGATTCTGACTGAACCGTTGTCGGTAAATTTTATCGCGTTGCCAACCAAATTGTGCATGATTTGCAACAACCTGTCTTCATCGGCTTCGACCACTGGTAATTCGGTTGGTACGGCATTGACTAGCGTTAGGTCTTTATCGCCAACCAAAGGTTTAGACAGGGTTAACACGACATCAGCCAGCGCATGAATATCGACGTTGCGAGTATTGAGCACCATACTGGCGTGTTTCAATTTAGATAGGTCGAGAATGTCATTGACTAGATTGGCGAGGCGTTTTCCGCTGGTGACCACCATATTAAGATTTTTGTTGGCTTTGTCGGGTAAGGGGCCGGCAATGCCGTCGACCAAAGATTCGGCCAGACCTATTATGCCATTTAATGGGGTGCGTAATTCGTGTGAGGTATTGGCCAAAAAAGAATCTTTGAGTTTATCTACCTGCTTGAGTCGCTGATGAACCGAGCGTTCACTTTGAATTTTTCGTTGCTCGTTGCGTAGCCTCAAGCGTGCGATTTGGTAATGATACACGCCATACATCATAACGCTAGCCAACAGGCTGTATAGTGTGTAAGCCCACCACGATAACCATGGGGCAGGGTTGATGTGTATGTTGATAGACGTGCCTTGCTCATTCCAATAACCATCGGGATTGGCTGCTTTTACTCGTAAGGTATAGTCACCTGCCGCCAGATTGGTATAGGTTGCTCGGCGGTTTTTGGCGCTGGCGGTGATCCAGTTTTGGTCTTGTCCATCGAGTTTATACGCATAGCTATTTTTCATTGGGTTAGAAAAATCAAGCGCGGCAAACTCAAAGGTCAATAAATTGTGTTTGTGGTCCAGCGTTAGGTCTTTCAACGTGCCAATGGATTGAGGTAGGGTGAATCGCGCTTTTTGTTTAGATGCCTCAGTAGGATTCATTACTGGCACGCTCTGGTTGAACAACAAAAACTCAGTTAAAACCACCTTGGGCGGCAGGGTGTCATCAGTGATGGTGTTGGGATAAAAATGGTTGTAACCATTAATACCGCCAAAAAAGAGTTCGCCACTGCTGCTTTTAAAGGCCGCATTGGCATTAAACTCGTTGTTTTGTAGGCCATCGTTGACATCAAAGTTTTTAAATATTTGCGTTTTTGGATTGAATTTTGATAGACCTGCATTGGTACTGAGCCACAGGTTGCCTTGGTTGTCAGGCAAAACGGCATAAACAACGTCGTTAGGCAAACCGTCTTTTGCCCGGTACTGTTTAAAGTTTTGAGCTTGCGAGTCAAATTTGTTTAAACCGCTATTGGTGCCTACCCAAAGGGTACCGCCATCGTCTTGAGCGATACTGATAACGCCATTGTGACTTAAACTGGTCGGGTCGTTTTTATCATGGTGGTAGCGGATAAAACGTTTGTTTTTTGGGTCATATTGGTTTAAACCATTAATCGTGGCTATCCAGAAAAAACCTTTGTTGTCTTCAAAAACCCTCATTATGGAATTGTCACTCAGGCTATTGGAATTGGATGGGTCATGCAGTAGGGCTTCGAAGGTCTTCGATTCTGGTTTGAATCGGTATAATCCGAAGCGAGTTGCTACCCATAAAGTGCCTTTACTATCATAAAGCAGGTGAATGATAAAGTTGTTGTTTAGGCTTTCGGGTTGTGATGGGTCATAGCTGTAACGGGTAAAGCGACCATCGAGTGGATTGTAGTGATTGAGTCCATTAACTGTGCCAACCCACATAGTGCCATTGGCACCTTGCGACACGGCATTGACAACATTGTTACTTAAGCTGAAGGGGTCGTTGGGGTCATTCTCCAGCGTTTCAAAGCCTGGGTTGTGGCTGTTGAGCTTTTGTTCTTTCTTATTTACACCTCGGTGAGAAGTGCCTATCCAAAGGTTACCTTGTGCATCTTGACTGAATGAAGTGAGGTTGTCGTAATTAAGGCTAGTGGGGTCGTGCGGGTTGTGTTTAACGTGGCCAAATCGTAGTCGCCGAGTATTGAGTTTATTGACGCCCGCCCCTTGAGTGCCTATCCACAACAGTCCTTTTGAATCAGTATCAATTGATAGTACGATATCGCCGCTGAGACTGTTTGAGTCGGTATTTTGGTAGTGATAGTGAGTCAATTGCGTTGTTTTAGGATTGAATTGATGAACGCCGCCTTCATTGGTGGCTATCCATAAATTGCCTTTGGGGTCTTGGCCAATATTGAAAACGCCTATGCCCGGTCTCCCTTGAGTGATAGGGATGGAAAGCTTAACATCGACAAATTGCTCGGTTGCGGTATTAAAATAGGATAATCCTTTGACTGAGCCCGACCAAAGTTTGCCTTGTGCATCTTCAAACGAGGTGAACACAAAATCTTCAGGACGCGGGTTTTGGTTTGGGGGTGTTGGACTAAAGTGTTCAAAATTACCGGTGCTGGCATCAAACCTGTTTATGCCACCACCTAAAGTGGAAACCCATACCACGCCTTTGCTGTCGGTAAAGACATTGCTGATGTTATCGTGGCTTAAACTGTGTGGGTCTAACGGGTTATGTTTATACTGTTTGAAACTCGCTTGACCTAGTTTTCGCGCGCTTAACCCATTACTGCTACCGACCCATAGAGTACCTTGGTGGTCTTGTGAAATTGTGGTGACGCGGTTGCTACTTAAACTTGTGGGATCATCCGGGTCATGGGCAAAACGCTCAAATCGTTGTTGTTTCGCATCGAATCGGTTCAGTCCTGTATCGATGGTTCCGACCCACAGGTTTTTTTCAGCGTCTTCGAACAGCGCGGTAATATAACTGCTCGACAAAGAACTTGGGTCATCACTGTCATGCCGATAATGAATAAACTGGTAGCCATCATAGCGATTAAGGCCATCTTCTGTAGCAAACCACATAAATCCCTGAGCGTCTTGTAAGGTAGCAAAAGTCGAGCTTTGCGACATACCTTCTGTCACCGACAGCCGTTCAAAATGCGCAGAAACTGAGGTCGCCGATACTAACCATGGTAGTAATAATAAAAACAGCAAGAATGATAGGCGCATGTCGTTGTTGGATGTTTCTGTTGAGGTGTTATAGAGCATAGTTTAACTGAGCAATAGTGTAATTGGCAAAAGGGGTTTGAGTTCAATCGTGCGGGTTGTTAATTTCAGTAGAATAATTTCTCCTAGAGCTGGCTCTAAAGCCCAAGTTTATTGATTCAGAGGGATGGTAACGACAAAAGTTGATCCCTGACCAATGCCGCGGCTTTTAACACCAATTTCACCTTTAAGTGTTTCAACGCAACGTAGTACATTGAGCAAGCCAACACCTGAACCTTGGGTGGAAGAACTGCTTAAGCGTTCGAAGTTTTCGTTGTCTTCTCTGGATTTAAATTTTTCGCGAATTTTATTGATGTTTTTTTCAGATATACCTTCGCCGCTGTCTTGAACGATAAATACTAGACTCTGCACGCCTTGCTCAATTTTGACGGTGACTATTAAGGTGATATTGCCATTTTGCGGCGTATAATTGATTGCGTTGGCAATGAGGTTGTTGATGATAATTCTCAGATGATATTTTGAAGACTGGATTTGTCCAACCGGCTCAAATTTGCATTTGAGGGTGATTTCTTTCATTGCCAACTTGCCCTCTTTGAACATCTCGACAGATTGTGCAATGCACTCGTCAAAATCGACGGTATTGGTTTCAACTTCTGTCCCTTGGGATATTTCACTTTCATCCAAAATTAAACTGCTGTATATCACGCCGGCTTTACTGCTTTGTTCTATGATCACCAGATTGGCACTGGCCTGAATTAATGATTTAGAAATGCTTAATTCTAAAGATTCAATTTCTTTGATTTTTGATTCAACGGCTTTTAAATCGGTTTCGCTCGAGTGGACATTGTTTAGCTCATTGAATGCCTTAATTTGCAGTGCTAGTTGGCCAAATTGTCTGTCTATCTCACTAAAGGTGATGAGTCTTGTGACTTCACTGAGCCCTTGAATTGCACCGTAGTAAGTACGGAGTTCATGACTGCGCTCGGTTAGTCTTCTATTTTGCGCTTCATTGTATTGTGCTTGAAATTTGATGATGCACAGGTGATCTTGAATTTCTTCTTGGTTTTGTTCCAAAATGTCTGTTTGATGCAGAAGCAGGTCTTCATATAGTTTTACTTTAAGCTCAAGTGTTTCTCGTTTTTCGATTTCTAAGGCGAGTGTTGTTTCATTTTTATTGTTATTTTTCACTTATTTACAGGCCTTGTGAGTGTTTGATGTGTAAGTTAACTTTAGTCTAAGATCTGATCTGCTGCCAAGGTGTTACAACTCGAATGGATAACAGGTCCGAATGATACTTAATAAAATAAATGGCCAATGGGCAGTAAGGTTATTTTTGTCGGCAAAGGTACGGTGTGAACGCCTGTGTAGATGATAAAACCATGGTCAATGAGGTTTTTATCTATTAGCTTTTGCATTGGTTTGGTCCATTTTTGATGGTAGGTCGCACCTGCTTTGACTTCTATACCGACTTTTTTTCCATCATTGGTGGTAAGAATAAAGTCAACTTCGTCTCCGTCTAGTGATCGATAGTGGAAGAGGTCAAAATCTTCTGGTGAATTGCTGGTAAGTTTAATTAGCTCTGTTGCCACCAAGGTTTCTAACAAACTACCCAATTGGGTTCTGTCCATTAGCAGTTTTTGCGCTGTTAGACCGCGAAGGTGCGCTACTATACCTGTGTCCATAAGATGTATTTTGGGCGCTTTAGAGAGTCGCTTTAACTCATTGGTATACCAAGCAGGTATACGTTTTGCCAAATAAAGCCCTTCAAGGCTGGCGATATATTTAATCACTGTAGGCCTTGATAACCCGGCACTTGAAGCCAGTGAATCTATTTTGCAAGTTTCACTAGTTAATATCGCAATGGTTTTCAACAACAATTTAAATTCTTGCGCTTTGTCGATGTCGAAAACCTCTTTTACATCTCTTTGTATCAAAGTATTGATATAAGACCTGAACCAGGCACTTCTGCGGGCGGGTTGTTTTTCTATGGTTTGGGGATAACCGCCGTTGACAATAATTTCAACCAACGCATCCTGGGTGAGTAATACATCTGGATTGTGGCGAAAATCATTAGTGACGAGTTTATTGAGAAAAGAGCTGTCTAAACCTTTAATTTCAGCTTGAGTGAATGGGTGTAAAGTGAGCAACTCTACGCGACCAGACAATGACTCTGCTAATTTGGGTATCGTCATTAAATTGGCTGACCCGGTGAGCATAAATGAACCCGGCTCTTGGGTGATGTCTACATACAGCTTAATGGCTGTGATCAGCTCTGGTGCTTTTTGAATCTCGTCAATGGCAAGTGGCGGGGGATACATTTCGATTAAAGTCTGGGGATCATTTTTGGCTAATGTCAGTATGGTCGAGTCATCTAATGAAACATAACTGGTATCGCTTGGAATGAGTTGTTGAATCAAAGTGCTTTTACCAGAGCGCCTTGCACCTGTGATAGCGATGACCGAGGTATCAAGCATGGCTTCTTGAATCTGTACTTGCAAGGCGCGCTTTCTATATTGCATGGTGGTTTTAATTGGCTAATATTTTGCTCAAAATGTAAGTTAATAATAGCTCAAAATGTAAAATTAAAATAGCTCATTAAAGGATTTTTATTATACTCATAATGTAATTTACATATTGCTCAAAATGTAAATTTAAAATATCTCAAAATGTAAACTCGAAACCCTCAAAATGTAATTTTTACCTAAACGTAGAATGGTCCGAGGGAACCGACAATGCTGTTGACTTAAGTCTCAGCTTTGTTGTTTTGTAGGTTGTGGTTGAGCTTGCGAAGCCCAACATTTTCGAGCATTAGTAATTGTTTATACAAAGCTGGGCTTCTTCGCTTCGCTCATCAACCACAACCTACGGGGTCTTAACCAATTAGGTGTTCTCGAAGCCTTCCAAGTACGTTATATAGTCAAGAAGCTGGGCGAATGCTTATACTAGTGTTATGCGCCTTACCTCATACAAATCAGCAACAATTGGAATTTTATGACCACATTACAGTTTAATCAGATATTGCCGTCTCAAAAAATGCCTGTATTGGCCAAGGAGTACGCTGCTGATATACCCAAGCGAGCTAAGGCATTTTGCTATCCATTCAAGGCAGCAAAAAATGAAGGGGTTTATCTTTTCCCACCGCTGGATTTTGAGTTTAAACTCACTGACGAGCAATTTTTGCTTCGTGCTAAAACCACCGATGGTGAATATAAAACAGTGACCATCACAGCGTCTTCTAGCAACAACGAAAATAACTTTATTTTGTTAAGTGATATTGCGCCTGAGCAAAGCGAAAGCAGCTTGAAAAAATACCGAGCTCGGATAAGCGAAGATAGTGAGGTGCCCGATTTCATTGATGTTGATAATTTTGGCTTTTATGAAATATTAATTAACGTACTGGTAGAAGAGGCGCCTTTTGGCGTGTTTATTCAGTTATGGCTAGGGGGCGTGGTGACAACTAGCCCCGGCACACCTTTATGGTTCAAACAAGCGACCAATATACAAATGGATTCAGGCTATCAATGCCTTGACGCCATTGTGGATGTGTCTAGCTGGCAAGGGTGGCTTGCAATTGTGCTTAAACCTACACGTAAAGATGAGTGGGTTGGCATTGACGCAAACCAACCAATTTGTCAGGCGGTGGGTTACCCGGAAGTAATAGAGCAATTGCAAAACATACCAATGGCGCAGGTAACTAATGAGCTGTTTTGGGCGCCTTTGCACTGGCATGTTTATGACTCGACTTATGGAATAAAACCCGGGAAGTATCAACGTTTGATCAAAAAAGCACGGTAGAAACCGTGCTTTTTACGTTTTGATTGTGACTAGCAATCAGACAGAGATATTGATGTTATGACCACTACTGCCAATGGCTTGAGGTGGCTTATCTGCTTGTAACTGAGCGACTGCTTTGTCTTGCTCTTTGGTTTCCAACGTGTTTTGTTGAATTGCAGCCTGCTGCGTCTGTGGGGCTTGCGCTGCATGAGCGGCTCCACCACTTGGACCTACTTGCATAGATGACTCCTGTTAGTTGATTAAACCTACTGTATCTTATAACACCGGGGTTTGAATATAAATCTTTCATTTTTTATGGTTAAACCCCTTTTATTCACCAATTTACTGGTTTTATAGGGAATTTAGAGAATGTTTGTGGCTGCTGCTTACCTTGCCTTGTTTTATTATTTCGTTACACTACCTTGTATTATCGGGTTAATTGACCAAATAAAGGTAAATGTATGACCAACCCTTTTTCTTATTTTACGACTTTTGTGTTAGATAAAGCGCATTTTAACGAATGCTTTAGTAACTCTGTTGTTATCGACGGCTCTTGGTTTGCTTATCGAAAAGCGATTGTTTTTGCGTTGATAGGCATAGTTCTCTTATTATTTACCGAACTCAATGCCTATGTTGGTTATTTTCTAGTGGCGCTTGGTTGTCTCGAAGCCTTGGGCCACAAATATCAGCAACCTTGGTGGGTTACACGCCAAATGTTGAGCCGAGCAGCTGGTAGCGAAGTGACCTTAACTTTAGATGAAGCCGGTATTCATACACATTCTTTTTATTTAGATAGCGCTATTTTATGGCAGGATATTAAAGAAGTTAAACGCACAAAAGATGGTTTTTTGTTGGTGCATCTCAAAGGGCAAAGCTATGTTTCAGGTAATTGTTTGTCGGAGCAAGCCGAAGCATTTTTGGCATCCAAATTGGGGTGAACGTTATTAGAGGCGCAACGCTGCTGTGGCGTTGTTGTGAAAGTGATTGGCAAAATTAAACATTTATACAGATATGTATATATACATACCAGTATAAATTGTTGTGTTGAAATTCAAAAAGGGGTGAATCCGAGTCGCGAAGGGGTCTACGAGATGTATCCATTAACGTAGTCCTTAATATCCGCATACCGATATTTCTCTAACTTGGCAAACCCCGGCTTTTTCCGTGCTTTAACCTTGGTAAATAACGGCACGCTGATGCCACATAAAAAACGTGCTAACAAATCTGCTGAAGGTGGGGTAGGACAAGCAGCAATAAACTCCTCACACAGCTGATGAAAATCAAATTGTGCGAGCGGAGCTAACGGCTCAGGCTCTGGCAATACAGCAACAAACCCACCGCAAACTGAACAGTGACCGCAAGGTTTGGCAACCTGATCGTCTCCAAAGTACAGCGCCAATTGTTGGCTGAGGCAAGCATTGCTTTGAAAAAAACTGAGCATGTTGTTGATTCGCTCGACTTCATTTTGTTCTTTAGATTTGAAATAAGCAAACAAATCGGCGGCCAGTTGCTCGGTATCAAAATTTGGATTGATGACACGATAAACATCGGTCATCGTTTTGCTTTCGAGCTGTATATAGTTCTTCTCGTGAAAGTACTCTAGCGCTGTGATAGCTCGTCCTCTGTCGGCCTGATGTTGTTGGTGCAGCTTGTCGAAATTCATGGTGTACCAAGTTCTGGCTTTGTCTGAGCTATTAAGAATAGCGCTGACAAAGCTTTGTCTTTCGCCTTCAAAGTGGTTCAGCAGCTGTTGTTCGCTAACCTGCAACTTATATTTGTAATCGGCAAAGTAAGAGAACAAAGGCACCATAATGTTTTTGAGCTGCAAATACACCATCAAGGTTTTTAATGGCAGCGAACGGATATTACTTTGATTCGCTAATGGCAGTGGCAGGGTTTCCCATTGACCATCGTCTGGGTTCATTGTCGTTTTTATCTGTTCGAGAACTGTGGTTATACCCGATAACTCTGGAGTGTCGCCATAAACAAAGTTCTCTAGCACGTTGAGGTTATCCCCATTGGCCAAAACCACGCATTGCGAGGATAAACCGTCACGTCCTGCACGGCCAATTTCTTGCGAGTAGTTTTCTATTGATTTGGGTAGGTCGTAATGAATGACTTGGCGAATATCGCTTTTGTCTATACCCATACCAAAGGCGATGGTGGCCACTATACAATCAGTGGTGCCAGCCATAAAATCTTGCTGCACTTTTTGGCGCACCTCATTATCCATTCCTGCATGATAAGCAACGGCGTTAACGCCTTGGCTTGCTAAAAAGTCGGCTACTGTTTGCGCGGTGTGCTGCAACGTTACATAAACAATGCAAGACTGGCCGGGGGCCTTGTTTATCCAGTAAAGTAGCGCATCGTTCTTGGTAGCTTGAGTGACTGGCTCTACAGCCAAGTTCAAATTAGAACGATAAAAACCTGTGACCGTGACATTGTCAGGCGCTATCTCAAATTTGCTTTGCATGTCTTTAATAACCGCAGGTGTCGCAGTTGCCGTGAGCAGTAAAGCTTGGGGGATATTGAATTCTTTGAGATATTGCGGCAGCTTCAAATAATCTGGACGGAAGTTGTGACCCCATTCAGATATACAATGGGCCTCATCAACCACCAATAACGACAATGGTACCCTGTTGATAAAATTACGAAAACGTTCATTCTTCAAACGCTCTACCGAGATCATTAAAATTTTGATATGACCGCTCGATACACCTTGCATCACTTCGTTGGCTTCAAATCTAGATTGAGTGGAGTCGATACTGGCAGCAGGAATATTTTTGCTTTTAAGAAAGTCTAACTGATCTTTCATCAGCGCCAGCAATGGCGAAACCACCAAAGTTAAATGCGGCATATGTAAAGCAGACAATTGATAACACAAGGATTTACCAGAGCCAGTAGGGAAGATTGCAGCGGCTGAGTTGCCAGCCACAACGGTTGAAATAACCGCCTCTTGGCCTTCTCTAAATGTGTCGAAACCAAAATACTGTTGCAAGGTTTGATGATACATAAATTAACATTTTAAATTAGCAAAATATTGCGCCATACTACGCCAAATTTTCTTGTTTGCTATTAAATTCTTATCCCGATGAAAACTTTGCCCGGTAAAGAGATTGCTTGTCTATATGACAAACTAGGCCCTGTGCGCGTATTTGACGATGGCAACAAACGCTACTTGAGCTTTGGTGCTGGTGACGAACAAAGTTGCATGGTTAAAGCCAATCCCGGCTTACTGCAATACGACTATAACCGAGCGATGATTTTGGTGATGCTTTTGTGTCAGCCGAGCAATATCGTGGTGCTGGGCTTGGGCGGCGGCACGTTACCTAATTGTTTGTTGCGGCATTTTCCTGATGTTTCAGTGACCGTGGTCGAATTGCGTGATGTGGTGATAAAGTTCGCCAGTAAATATTTTTACTTGCCTCAAGATGAACGCCTTAACATTATTAATGACAATGCATTAGATTATTTGAAACACCATGATGCTGGAGTTTGCGATGTATTGTTCAGTGATTTGTTTATTGCAGAAGGGTTAGAAGCTCGTCAACTGACAGCGCAATTTCTTGAAAATGCCAAACGAGCATTAACCGCTGATGGCTACTTGGTGATTAATGCACTTGAAGAGTATCGCACCGAAAAAGTGCTTAACACCCTGTTAAACCAACACTTTAAGACGGTTTACGAGAATATTACAGATGATGGTAACTGGGTGATTATAGCGACCAATGGCTCAGATAAAGTTAAACCTAAGAGCCTGTATGCTTCGGCTAAGCAATTATCTGAGGTGCTGGGCTTTTCTTTGATGGGGCATTTAAAACGCTTAAGTTAGCCATCAATAAACGCATTTAAAACATGGTCTTCCCACTTTCCATCAATTTTAAGATACGATCTCGCGAAACCTTCACGCTCAAACCCCAGCCTTTTTAACAAGGCTGCACTGCGTTCATTGTGGGGCATGTGGTTGGCGTTCACTCGGTGCAATTCATAGCGTTTCATGACAAAGGGAATGGCTTTTTCTAGCAACTCATGCATAAAGCCTTGGCCTTGATATTTTTCGCCAATCGAATAACCGAGGTTACAGGCCTGAACCGAACCATGCACTATGCCACTGAAATTACACACTGCTATCACTTCATTATTGGCTAAGTTAAGTGCTGCCAAGTTGAGCGTATTACCCAATTCAAAACTTTGATTGTAAAGTTTTAGAATATGTTGCCAGCCAGCCAATGAGTAATATTCATCGCCACGGGTGGGTTCCCAAGGTTTTAAAAAACGCCAGTTTTCAACATAAAACGCCTGCATTAATAATGCTTGGCTGGGCTGTAACAGAGTTAAGTTACAGCGGTCGGTTTTTATTAGTGGAATGGTCATAAACTTTACTTCGCTGTGATTATTCGGCCATTATGCCCCAGCCGTCGGCATAACCGTTGCACTTGTCGGCAATGGCTTCAAAGGCTTTTAGAGCCTCGCAAACATTGTCGTAGTTTGGCTCAATCTCTACTGTGCAGTTAACGTCCCACACACCGGGTGTTTCGTCTTCACAAAGCTCAACGTTCGCATCGGGGTGTTTTTGGGCGACCACTTCGACCATTTTTTCGGCCTGTGGTTTTTTCTCAAACAAATGAAAAAAATCGACTGCATGGGTTTTGCTCAAATCTATACCGGCATCGGCCATTTCTTTTAATAATGCGCCATTTTCATCATCTGGAAAACTCATTGGGGTATCGCCTGTAACTGTGGTCATAAAAGTGGCGGCATTATAGCAATGTTTTATTCTATGCCCAACTCGGATTTAACTAGCTCTAGTTGTTCTTTGAGCCATTTTACCTGTTGTTCTAAGTCGGTGATGCGTTGATCTTGACCACTATCAACTCGGGGCGATGGGCTGCTGGTGGGCACGACAGTGCCAACATCTACTTCGCCGCTGAATAAATGCGCCCAGCGAGCATCGCGTTTGCCTGTTTCTCTGTTGAGTTGGATAACCAAAGGTTCATTTCTGGCGGCAAGTGCGTTGAGGGTTGCTTCGACTTCATTATTGTCGGTGAAACTACATAGGCGGTTAGTACGAGTGCGCAATTCTCCGGGGCTTTGTGGGCCGCGTAAAAACAATACGCAAATGATACCTAATTCTTGCTCGGTGAACTTTAAATCACTGAATTCAGTGTTGCAAAATCGGTGCTTGAGTTTGACTACTCGGCTGCCGTAACCGCCAGAGTCTTCACGCGTAAAATGCATGGCTTTTAATTCGTCAACGGTGTCTTGAACGGTTGATTCATCTAGTTGTAAAACTGGGTCGCGACTGCTTTTTTGGTTACAACCATTAACTAAGGCATTGATAGATAGGGGATATTGGTCGGGTGTTGTGATTTCTTTTTCGATTAATACACCCAGAACACGGGTTTGATACAAGGTCAGGTTGAGTTTCACGCAACTTCTCCATTGATTGGGCATTGATTAGCCGTTGCCTGATAATACGGTCAATTTGGTGCGAACGCGAATTAAAAATTTCAGCAAAAAAGCCAATTCAACCTTGCAACTTTGTGGTGGTTAATTATACTGTATATAAACACATGCTCAAGATGTAGCCACCGTATGAAACTTTACATTGCTGAAAAACCCAGTTTGGCCAAGGCCATTGCCGAGGTTTTGCCTAGGCCTCATAGAAAAGAAGATGGCTGCATTCGTCTGGGTAATGGCGATTGTGTCAGCTGGTGTATTGGTCATTTGTTAGAACAGGCTGATCCTGAGCATTACGACCCTGCATTTAAAAAGTGGCAACTAGAGCATTTGCCCATTTTACCGCAGCAATGGGCGTTAAAACCCAAAATTCAAACTCGTAAACAACTTACCGTGCTTAAAAAGCTGATCAAACAGGCCGACACACTGGTTCATGCTGGCGATCCTGACAGAGAGGGGCAATTGCTGGTGGATCAGGTGATAGATTATGCCGGGATAAGCGCTGCCAAAAAGGCCAATATCCAGCGCTGCTTAATTAGCGATTTAAACCCTCAGGCTGTCACTCGCTCATTGGCTAGCTTGCGAGATAACAAAGAATTTATACCTTTATCGACATCAGCATTAGCACGTAGCCGGGCGGATTGGTTGTATGGCATTAACTTAACGCGAGCTTACACTGTGCAGGGTAAAAAGGTTGGCTACGATGGTTTATTGTCGGTTGGCCGGGTGCAAACACCTTTGTTGGGCCTAGTGGTTAGGCGTGATTTAGAGATTGAAAACTTTGTTTCAAAACCTTTTTATGAGGTATTAGCACATCTAAATACAGCAAATAACGAGACTTTTAGTGCCAAATGGCAACCCAGTGAGGCTTGTCAGCCTTATATGGATGAAGAAGGTAGAGTGTTGGTTAAAGGTTTAGCAGAAAATGTTGCTGGGCGCATAACCAACCAGCCGGGCAAAGTGACTTTGTGTGATAAAAAGCTAAAAAAACAAGCGCCACCGTTGCTCTATAATTTGTCGGCGTTACAAATCGATGCGGCCAAACGATTTGGCATGAATGCACAGCAGGTGTTAGATGTGTGTCAGGGGTTATATGAACGCCATAAACTGATCACCTATCCACGTTCAGAAAGTCGTCATTTGCCCAAAGACCATTACCATCAAGCAACATCGGTTATTGGTGCTGTTGGCAACAACTGCAATGCAATGAGTGCATTTGCAACTCAAGCTAACCCACAGATAAAAAGCAAAGCCTTTAACGACAGCAAAGTCACCGCACACCATGCAATTGTTCCCACCGAAAAACACACAGACACCAGCCGTTTAAGTGGCCCTGAACAACAAGTGTATGAATTGATTGCTCGGCAATATTTGGCACAATTTTTTGCCCATCACGAGTATAACGACACCAAACTTGAGCTGATGATTAACGGTGGTTTGTTTAAAGCTGCCAGTAAACAAACGGTTAAAGAAGGTTGGAAGGTGATGTATCCCAAAGGTAAGTCGAAACAGGCTAAACCGGGGCAGGGTAGAGACAATGACGGTGAACAGGCAAGTAAACAATTGCCGAATTTAAATGTAGGTGATGATTTGCACTGCCATCAGGGAGAAGTTATAGAGAAAAATACCCAGCCGCCGGCGCATTTTAACGATGCCACCTTGTTGGCTGCAATGACGGGGATTTCTCGCTATGTAAAAGACCCCGAGGTTCGTAAAATTTTGAGCGATACCGATGGCCTAGGCACTGAGGCTACCCGGGCTGGCATTATAGAATTGCTATTCAGGCGCAGTTTTTTACAACGAAGTGGCAAAACCATTACTGCAACCGAGGCGGGTAGAGGCTTGATTCAAAGCTTGCCAGAGGTGGCTACCCAGCCAGATTTAACGGCGCAATGGGAGTCGGTATTGGGGCAAATATGTCATAAACAGGCCAGTTACACCGGTTTTATGACTGATATGATTGATACTCTTAATGGGTTGGTTGAAACCGCCAGAAATGAATTGCCGATGCATTTAAAAGGCGTGACCGCCGCCCCTCGTAAGAAAGGCAGCTGGGGTAAGAAAAAGCGCAAATATACCAATAAGCGTAAGGCGGCTTAACTCGTTGGTTGTGGGTTAAACAACAAAGTCTAGCTGTTGAACTAACCCCGGCGTTCCATCATTATTCAAGTAAAACCCACTTTTACGAATAAGCCCTAGTTTGTCATCACCATCACGAATAGTAAGTGGGGTATCGACATTTTCAAGGGCAATGGCACCAATGTTGGTGTCTTTTAATGACACCAGCTTGTCTTCACCTTCGTTTTTGATCCAAACCGACAATTCGTTAAAAATATCGTCGTTCTCATCAATAAAACCATTTTGGTCTTGATCGTATGCAGCCAAGTCGGCGAAGCCGTTGCCTGATAAGGCACCAAATAATTCCGTGCCATCATTAATTTTGTTATCGCCGTTTCTATCTATAGCCAAAAAGCCAGAACCTGAGCCGAGCATGGCTATGCTGTCTTTTTGTTGGTCAGCGTCGATGTCGAAGTCGAATTTTTTGTTTGACAGCGTTACCGGGTTGGTCGAAAAGCTGATCACTAGTGGGTCTTTTAGCTCTTCTCGTTTTAATACCTGAGTTGAAATTGATTCATATTCTTGAGAAAAGCTAACGCCAAAAGCAAACTTGTGCTGTTGGCCATTTTCTAATTCAATACTGCCGGCAAACTGTAATTGGTTGCTTTGTTTTTCGTACTGATATTCAGTGACACGCATCAGGTCGCCGGGGTTTTCTTGACCGTTACCTGGGCCAACGCGTTGTTGGGCACTGAGCTTAGCGTTTTGCTCGGTGGTTTCGTGGGCTTGGTTCATAAAGCGCTGGGTGTCGAACATTTGAATTTTTTTGCCCGACATGCGTTCGAGCAGCAATTTCATGACGTAAATGCCCTTTTCATAATGCGCGGGATTATCTAGGTCATCTGAAACTTTATTATCTTTGCCTTGGACTGCCGACTGAGGTAGTTGTGGCAATTGGCCAGCCTGAGTTTCAAGGCCTGTGGTGGCCATGAGTTTAAGTTGCGCTGCTTGCGTGCTGCTGATATCTACGGTTGTTTGTCCAACCTTTGCCTGTTTAACCATACTAACTTGACGTGCCGACGCTGATTTGTGCTGGTAGTCATTGGTGACAGAAACTTGTGAAGTGGCGATTTTCATGGTTCTACCTCCTCAAAGAAAATGTGCCGTATATGCCTTATCGGCGGGCAAGCCACAAAGTTGAGGATTTATTTTGAGTTTTTTCGTTAAAAACTCGTTTTTTTTTGGGGGGGGGGCTTTTATCGATAAAACATTCGTCATGGCTGTTGCATAAGCCTGTTTAATCGCCGTAGGGTGCGCACGCGTAACCTACCGGTATCCCACCTGCTTAATGCGAATGTTCATATGTAACTTGTCTGATAAATTTAATATTTATTTTTTGAAGCTGGTATTGGCGTATAAGTTACGCGTGCCCAATGCGCTCCTTACGTTGGTTATTTCGAATAATTTTGAGCTAAGGTTTAACAGGCACCGGTGCAGGCAACAACGTAGATATCTGATACTGCTCAAGCAAATTAACAAAATGGTCAATTGGCCATTGGCGATATTCGGCCTCGGTGATGGCTTTCATCAAATAACCTTGGCCTTGGTCATTTTTACCTAGCTCGTAATGGGTAATGCCTAAAACGGATAGTAAATGAGGGTTGTTGTTATCTAGTGCCATGGCTTGTTGCGCGTATTTTATGGCCGCCTCGGTGTCTTTTACTGAAGCATCGTCGCTGGTGGCCAGTAATTTGCTGTACAGCACCAGGGCTTGCAAGTCATCGTTTTTAATAAGCTCTATTAAAGTCGCTTGGGCTTTTTGCGGAGAATAGTTTACCAGTGGATTGTCTGGCGTTAGGTATGCTTGGATTAGTAGCATGGTCGATTGCGGTTCGCCGTTTTGATTGGCGGCGTTAAGCCAATGCAACGCTTTGACTGGGTCGGCTTTGCAATGACCTTGAACGCTCAAGCATTGATACAGTTCAAATTGCGCCTTGGCGTAACCATTAACCGCCGACTTTATTAACCAATCTAATGAAGTTGGACCATTTTCGGGCGTTCTACCAGCTTCTACTAATTTTGCATACATATATTGTTCTGCGCCATGACCTTGTTTGGCTTTGGTCAGTAATTGTTGGTGAGCCGCAGACTTGTCAAAATCGCCACGTTTAGCGAACAGTTCAAATAACCTCAGCTGATTGTCGTGACGAACGGGGTTGTTTTGACTGTCGTAACGGGGCTGAAATTGCCAACTGTTAATTGCTCTTATCACTGCATCGCTAATGTCATCATTTGGATAAGCGGCCAGTATATTGACGTTCTGTGTCTTGCCGTTTTCATTGACATCAAATTGAGCGATAGCCCAAATATTGGATTTTTTTTCGTAAACGGACACTGCATATTCTGGGTCAGGTTTACTGATTGCAATGGCGTGTTTAATGAAAGGTTCTGTTTCAGCTAACACTTCTGGGAATACAGAAGCGTTGAGCGCATCTTTGCCATACTTGCTCTTCAATTGTTTATAGTGCAGCTTGGCTTTTCTTCTAGATGGCACCTTAGTGCGGTATTCCATGTAAGCGGTTTGAGCGGCAGGATGTTTGTTGTCTAATGCTAACATCACCCAAGCAAAAGCCTGAATGTAGTCGACGTTAGTGCCATTGCCTTTGGCATAGGCATTAGCTATCGTCAGTTGCGCCGAGCTGTTGCCTTGTTGTGCGAGGCTGAGTAATTGAGGGAAACTGCTTTGGTAGTCTCCCGCAAGGTAT
Organism: uncultured Alteromonadaceae bacterium; assembly: GCA_938085045.1. GTDB lineage: Bacteria > Pseudomonadota > Gammaproteobacteria > Enterobacterales > Alteromonadaceae > JABSOG01. Next base: position 4,771 of record CALKGI010000034.1, on the reverse strand, counting down.
TGCAGGTTCACCTGATAAAAATCTGCTTTGGCATTAAAGCCAATGCTCACCAAGGTGAGCATTGCCAAGGTTTTTGACCATTTTACGAATAACTTGCTCATCTTCAGAACAGGCGGTTCAGGCCATTAAGCGCTGCTACCCGGTAGGCTTCAGCCATGGTTGGGTAGTTAAAGGTGGTGTGAACAAAATACTCTATGGTATTGGCTTTGCCTTTTTGTTGCATGATGGCTTGGCCAATGTGAATGATTTCAGCAGCGCTGTCGCCAAAACAATGAATGCCGAGTATCTCTTTGGTTTCGCGGTGAAACAGTATTTTAAGGCAGCCAACATCAGTGCCAGTAATTTGTGCTCTGGCTAAGTGTTTGAACTGTGAACGACCGACCTCGTAGGGCACTTTGGCCGCGGTTAACTCTTGTTCGTTTCGACCCACTGAACTGATTTCGGGAATGGTGTAAATGCCAGTTGGAATGTCTGTAATCAACTTGGCGGTGCCATTTTTATTGCCAGCCATGGCGTCGGCAGCAATACGGCCTTGGTCAAATGCGGCGCTCGCTAGGCTAGGATAACCTATCACATCGCCTACCGCATAGATGTTGTCGATTTCGGTCTGATACTTATTGTTAACCTTAAGCTGACCACGGCCATCGGCTTGAAGGCCAATGTTTTCGAGCTTTAAGCTATTGGTATTACCGGTGCGACCATTGGCAAATAATAGGCAAGAAGCTTTCATCTTTTTGCCCGATTTAAACTCAACTACAACGCCATCTGGGGTGCCTTTGATGGTTTCAAACTCTTCGTTGTCGCGAATGACCACACCACTATTCCAAAAATGGTAGCTTAGCGATTGAGATATTTCGGCATCGAGAAAAGACAATAAGCGGTCACGATTGTTGATCAAATCGACTTTAACACCCAGTCCTCTAAAAATAGAAGCGTATTCAGAACCAATAACCCCGGCACCAACAATGATGATTGAACGTGGGCTGTTTTGTAGTTTTAAGATGGTGTCGGAGTCAAAAATATTGTCATGGTCAAAGTCGACGTTCTCTGGTCGGTAGGGGCGAGAGCCACAGGCTATAACGATTTTTTTGGCCGTTACTACGTCAACACTGCCGTCATCGTGCAACACTTCTAGGGTATGTTTGTCGACAAATGAAGCCTCACCATGGATTAGCTTGATTTTATTACGACTGTAAAAAGAGCCGCGCATTTTGGTTTGTTTGCTGATCACTGTACGAGCATGAGTGAGTATATCGGGAAAAGACAGTCGTACCGCCGCTTCTTCTTTGCTGAACAAGGGGTTGGCATTAAATTCCATTAAACGGCTGACGGTATGACGTAGCGCCTTAGAAGGGATAGTGCCTGAGTGAGTACAGCCGCCGCCAACGGATTTTTGACGTTCAATAATGGCAACTCGCTGATTGCTTTTAGCCAAGTTAATCGCTGCGCCTTCGCCGCCGGGGCCAGTGCCGATAATAATTGCATCATATTGATAATTGACGGGTTTGCTTTGCTGGGTGATTTCGCTGTGCTCAGTGCTGTCTTGTGCGTCTGTCATCGTTGGTTTTGCCCTGTGATTGCCCTAGATTGCCAGTGCGACAGATAATAACAGGGATACGGTCAAATGTAGATGGGAGAACCCCGCTTGTTTTGAACTAGATATTGCTCTAGAACAAACAAGCGGTGTTATTGGTCGTTTTATCAGCTAGCTATTTGCAAATTTTGGTTGAATGCTAACCATTGTTTCTTTTGTAAATGCCAACGTTGCTTAAGCTGCTCGGTTTGTTTACTGAGTTCTTGATGCAAAGCCAATTGGGCTACTCGGTCTTGAATATCTTTTTTCTTGATGTCTAGCAAACGTCGTTTGGTGTCGTAATAATCGTTGAGCTGGGTCATCAGGTTTTCGTATTCTTGTTGCAACTTGTCTAACTGTTCTTGATAGTTAGCCATTTTTTTCAGCTTGAGCAGTCGCTCTTTTGAGGTTTTAAGCAGCATATCGGCTCGGGCTTTTTCAATTCGGCTCTCGGGTGATACTTTCAAGTTACTGGTTAATTTGATGTATGAACAGGCTTTAATAAACCATTTGGTCGGATCATAATGCCACCATTTAATGCCATTGCGGTAATCGCCCTCAAAGATGTGGTGGAAGTTGTGATAACCCTCACCATAAGTAAAAAACGCCAGAATTCCGTTGTCTCGGGCGGTATTTTTGTCGGTGTAAGGTTGTTCACCCCACACGTGTGCCAAAGAGTTAATAAAGAAAGTACTGTGGTGATTGAGCACCAAACGTAAAACACCAACAGATAAGAACATGGCCAACAGCTGGCCGTGCATTAAACCTAACAGCAATGGAATACCAACATTTGTGCCAATCGCTAGCGCTAGATAGTTGTTGTGTTGCCACATGACGATTTTATTGCGCTGTAAGTCTCTAGCGTTATTGTAATCGCTATAGCGGCTGGCTTGATAATCTCTTAACATCCAACCAATGTGGCTGTGCCAAAAACCCATCTTGGCCGAGTAGGGGTCTTTGTCGTTGTCATCAACATGTTTATGATGAACGCGATGATCACTCGACCAATGCAAGATGCTGTTTTGCAAGGCAAATGCACCACCAATGGCTAGAATAAATTCGAGAATTGGATGGGCTTGATAGGTTTTGTGTGCCCACAACCTATGATATCCAGCGGTGATAGACAAACCACAAAAACCCAAGGCTAAAAAGGTGGCAATTAGCGTAAATAGGTCAAAGCCTACGGTATAGGCGTAGTAAGGCACGCCAAGCAAGGCAATAAGGCCGGTAATTGAGAAAATGGATACGTTTAACCAGACAATGGCGGGTTTTTTCATGATATTTTTATTTAAGCTTACAAGTGTACGCTGATTTTATCTGGATTTTTTATGATGTCAAGAGGGTCTCAGACGCATCTAATTGGTGTGTGACCTTTTTAAGTGAGGCGACATTTCGATAATATTCACCAAAAAAAGACTTGCACTGATTTGGCTGGCGGTATTAAATCCCCTCATGATGGTATCGGGAAATGGCAGAAGTAATTGACTACAACTTTGGGTGTGCGGGCACAGCAGAAAGAAAAAACCAGACGGGCGTTGATTGACGCAGCGTTCAGTCAATTGAGCGCCGATAAAAGCTTTTCGAGCTTGAGTTTGCGTGAAGTCTCTCGTGAAGCCGGTATTGCTCCTACCTCTTTTTACCGCCACTTTTCGGATATGAATGAATTGGGTTTGACCATGGTGGATGAGGCTGGATTGACGTTACGTCAGCTCATGCGCCAAGCTCGCGAGAGAATTGCCAGTGGCGGTAGTGTGATTCAAACCTCTGTTGCAACGTTTATGGAATTCATTGAAAACAACTCAAACGTCTTTCGTTTACTGTTGCGTGAACGCTCTGGCACATCTGCTGCTTTTCGTTCAGCTGTTTACCGTGAAAACCAACATTTTATCGCCGAGCTGAGTGACTACCTATGCCGAGCTAACGGTACTTCGCTAGAGAATGCGAGAATTGAAGCTGATGCACTGGTGACCATTGTGTTTAACGCAGGCGCCGAAGCGTTAGATTTGGATAATGAGAAGCGGGCTGAACTTGCCATTCGTACCAAGAAGCAACTGCGGCTTGTTGCCAAGGGCGCCATGTTGCTTAACCGAAAAAGCTGAGCTGTTGACCTAAGAACTAACAACGTTAACTATTACGTGTCAAATAAACCCCGCATTCCATATGGTCGGTATAAGGAAATTGGTCAAACATGGCAAATTTTTCGACTTTGTGGGTTTTACACAAAGCGTCCAAATTGTCCTTTAACGTATTAGGATTACACGAAATATAAATAATGTTGTCGTAGCCTGCGACCATGGCTTCGGTGTCTTTGTCTAGGCCACTACGGGGTGGGTCGACCAATATGGTTTGACAGTTGTAGCTGCTCAAATCAATGCCTTCGAGGCGTCTGAATTCACGTTCACCTTTTAATGCCTCGGTAAAATCTTCGCTCGACATACGAATGATATCGACGTTGTCTATTTTGTTTACGGCAATATTGTGTTGCGCTGAGTTGACTGAACTTTTGGATATTTCGGTGGCCAACACTCGGTCAAAGTGGGCTGCCATCGCAATCGAGAAATTGCCATTGCCGCAATATAATTCTAACAAGTCGCCGCCATTGCCTTTGCTGGCATCTATTGCCCACTCAATCATTTGTTGGTTCATTGTTCCGTTGGGCTGAGTAAAGCTGTTTTCGACCTGCTGGTATTCAAGCTTGCGACCGTGAATGCTTAGTTGCTCGTTGACATAATCTCTATCTAGAATGATTTTTTGTTTTCTGGCTCGGCCAACAAAATCGATTTTGAACTGGTCACTTAACGTTTGCTTTAATTGTTTTATCTGCGCTTCCCATTCTTCATCTAATTGGCGGTGATACAACAAAGACACTAATATTTCGCCGCTTAAGGTCGATAGGTAATCGATTTGAAAGAGTTTTTGGCGCAACTTGGGGCTGGCTTTGAGTTTTTCTATTAGTATTGGCATCAGTTGATAAATGGTTGTTGAGCCGGGTAACCAGTTTTCGATGCGAATTTTTGATTTGTCTACGGGGTCAAACATGATGTGGTATAAATCTTCGCCTTCGTGCCACACTCTAAATTCGGCGCGCAAACGATAGTGGGTCTTGTCTGAGGCAAAAACCTCAACAGGTGGCATAGCCAACTCGCCAAAATTGCTTTTGATTGACTCACATTTGTCAGCCAACAATTGATTGTATTG
>CALKGI010000033.1 GCA_938085045.1 uncultured Alteromonadaceae bacterium | reverse complement strand
CCGATGTGTCGGACCACTTGAAAAAATCAACAGTAGCAAGGCATTAATCGCCGTCACTAGTCACTCTAATGACAAGATTAATAACGCCGCTAATGTTTATTTTAACCAGCAAAATGATCAGTTAATTAATGGATTTGGTATCACAACCGGGGAAACAATAAGTTCATTGTTAAACATCTAGCAACCCAGCGCGATGGTGGATTTAGGTAATAAAAAAGCCCACCTCCAATTTATTCAATCAAGGGCGGGCCTGGTATTTTCTAACGATTTTGTGAAAAAGTTATTTGTACTTTTTCATCACCAAAGTGGCGTTTGTGCCACCAAAACCGAAGCTGTTTGACATCGCTAAGTTAATTTCGGCATCAGTCGTCTCAGTAATAATGTTCAAGCCTTTGGCTTTTTCATCTAATTCGCTAACGTTGATTGATGGGGCAACAAAGCCGTGTTCCATCATCAACAGAGTGTAAATGGCTTCATGTACACCTGCTGCGCCCAGTGCATGGCCAGTCATTGCTTTGGTAGCACTTATCATTGGTGATTTTTCACCAAAAACGTTTTGAATGGCTTCAAGTTCTTTCACATCGCCAACCGGGGTGCTGGTGCCGTGAGTGTTAAGGTATTCGACTTCGCCTTCAACACCTTCCATTGCCATATTCATGCAACGAATAGCGCCTTCGCCTGATGGAGCAACCATGTCGTGTCCATCTGAATTGGCACCATAACCGACGATTTCGCCGTAGATTTTCGCGCCACGAGCCAAAGCATGTTCAAGCTCTTCAACAACAACCATTCCGCCGCCGCCAGAGATAACAAAACCATCGCGGTTAGCATCGTAAGTACGTGAAGCCGTTTCAGGGCTGTCGTTATATTTGCTAGACAATGCGCCCATGCCGTCAAACATCATTGCCAATGACCAATGCACTTCTTCGCCGCCACCAGCAAAAACGATGTCTTGTTTGCCCAGTTGAATTTGCTCTAGTGCCTGACCAATACAGTGTGAGCTGGTCGCACAGGCTGAGCTGGTAGAGTAGTTTACGCCTCTGATTTTGAACGGAGTGGCCAAACAGGCAGAAATGGTGCTAGACATAGTACGTGGTACCATATAAGGACCTACGCGTTTTACGCCACGTGTGCGCAAGGTGTCAGCCGCATCGATTTGGTTTTTAGAAGAAGCACCACCAGAGCCGGCGATAATGCCTGTTCGGTCGTTAGACACCATGTCGTCTGGCAAGTTGGCATCAGCAATGGCTTCTTTCATAGCAATGTAAGCATAAGCAGAGCCTTCACCCATAAAGCGTAAAGCTTTACGGTCAACCAAATCTTTAATGTCGATGTCGATTTGGCCCCAAACCTGTGAGCGAAGTTTCATCTCGGCAAATTGTTCTGAAAAGGTGATACCACTACGACCTTCTTTTAAGCCCGCCAACACTTCTTCTTTGTTGTTGCCGATGCTGGAGACTATCCCCATACCAGTGATAACTGCACGTTTCATTTAAACTCCTAAGATTTTTTCTTTCGCTGACTCTCGCCAACTGCTGCTAAAAAGTAATTTTTTGATACTGTTTTTAATTCTGAGCGCCATTGTACGTAAATTTTTGGCTACACTGGTCTGATTTCAGCTTACAAGTGTACTCTATTTTCAAAAAAGTTACATTTCCAATGAAAAAAAACTTAAAATAAGCGCACTTTGTTGAGCAATCAACCACCAAATAGACCTCTTTAATGCCAGTACAAACCGCTAACGTTCATTTTGATGCCTCAGGCACGCCTATTTCGAGCCATTTTGGCGACTTTTATTTTTCGACTGATGATGGATTAGCCGAAGCACAATTCGTTTTCATTCAAAGCAACGAGCTGCCATCGCGCTGGCTGACACATCAACACCATCATTTTGTGATAGCCGAAACAGGCTTTGGTACTGGCCTTAATTTTCTAGCGACTTGGCAGCAGTTCAATGCCTTTAAACAGCAAAACCCACAATCAAAGCTGCAACAACTGCATTTTGTCACGGTAGAAAAATACCCGCTAAATATTAGCGACATCACAAACTCATTAGCCAACTGGCCACAACTGGGTGATTTATCGGCCAAGTTGATTGAACAATATCCGTCAATATTACCCGGTTGCCATCGTTTGATTTTTGATAATGGCGCGGTGATTCTCGATTTATGGATAGGTGATGTGAAAGACACCCTGCCCCAGTTATTTCATGGTAAATCGGGGTTTGTTGATGCTTGGTACCTCGACGGTTTTGCACCCAGTAAAAATGCTGATATGTGGTGCACCGAGGTGTTTCAATCAATCGTTAAGTTGACCAAAAACAACGGCACTATTGCTACTTTCACCTCTGCTCGATTGGTTAAAGATGGGCTTAAAGATGCAGGGTTCACCCTCAAAAAGATCTCAGGGTTTGGCAAAAAACGCGAGATGTTAACTGGCAAGCTAGAAAGCAAAACCGAGCTTACGATATTGCCACCGTTCTATTTTCGTCACGCGAGTAAAAGCGTAAACAAGCAAGTCGCCATTATAGGCGGTGGTATTGCCTCGGCATTTTTGACGTACGCTCTGGCCAAACGAGGATTTGAAATCACGCTGTTTTGCAAAGACGACACTTTGGCACAAGGTGCATCGCAAAACCGGCAAGGCGCGTTATATCCTTTGCTTCATGCCAGTCACGACAGTTTAAGTGAGTTTTATGCGCAGGCTTATTTGTTTGCCGTTCGCCAATATAAACAACTGTTAGGTCAAGGTTTTGATTTTCAACATCAGTTTTGCGGCGTATTACTACAAGCCTTTAACGACAAAACCCGCCAACGCCAACAATCGCTGATTGATAGTCAATTATGGCCTGAGCACTTTTGTAAACCTGTCGATGCCAAGCAAGCCAGTCAAATTGCCAATTTAGACTTGCCCCACAGTGGTTTATTTTTTGAAGATGGCGGCTGGATTAATCCCCGCTCGTTAATTGATGCCCTATTAAAAGCGTCAAGCCAGTTAACCAAAGTTGACGTTAAGCTCAATCAAACCGTCAATGAATTAAATCAAAACGATGAAGGGCATTGGCACCTTCTTATTAATAAAGCGTTCAACAATGACCAGCAAACCCAGACTTTCAATAATGCCGTTATCTGCTCTGGCCATTTGGCCAATACCTTTGAACAAACCAAAAATCTGGGTTTAAGCCCCATTCGCGGCCAAGTCAGTCATTTAGACGCTCTTGAGCAAACAGCCAAACTGTCGACAGTATTGTGTTACAACGGTTATTTAACCCCAGCGATAAACAACCAACATTGCATTGGTGCCAGTTTTATCAAAGACGACAGCAACACCGAAATACGTGAAAAAGAGCACTTGAAGAATTTAGAGCGATTAAAAAATGGCGTGGGTGAACAAGATTGGTTTGGCGATTTAACCGTGCCAACCCAAGGCAGAGCGTCGATAAGATGTGCCAGTATCGACCATTTGCCAATGGCAGGCTCTGTACCAAATTATCAGCAATATAAAGTGACGTATCAAGATTTGTGGAAAGGTTTACGGCCGAATCGCTATGATTTACCACCCGACTACAATAATCTCTATACCCTTACAGCCCTAGGTGCCCGGGGCTTATGCTCGGGACCGTTGGCGGCTGAGATTATCGCGGCCCAAATGAATAATGAACCTTATCCGGTATCGACCCGGGTGCTACAAGCGCTGAACCCCGGGCGGGGGTATGTTAAGAAGCTCAAAGCAAAGGGCTAGCACAAGTCATTGTAGATTCAGTACCGTTTGCTTTAATGCTTTGTTATTAGGCTGCAACGCCAACGCTTTTTGATAACTTATCAATGCCATTTGGGGTTGCTCATTTTTAACATAGATGTCTGCTAATTGTTTGTGAGCGTCAACCGAATCAGGAAAATGCAGGGCGTTAAAAGCAAACAAAGTAATGGCAGCCGCAAAGTTTTGGCTCCACATTTGTTGCTGAGCTACCGACTTTATGCCGGCTTCTTCAAGCACATAACGCTTGGGGTGTTGTTGGTAAGTATTTATGGCCTTATTTACATCGCCTTTGACTAAACCTTGGGTTAGTAAAAAACTGATGGGTAGCTGTTCGTTGCTGACCGGTTGACTAAATAAAACAGCAGCAATGTCGCTGAATAGCCGGTACTTCTCAGATTGATTGATGGCATTGTTGCTCAATATAATCACAGTGTGTTGCTGGTCAACAAATCGCATCATAAAGCTAGAAAACCCCGGCGTTTCGCCACTGGTGCCAACGACATTAACAGCTTTATGTTGCTCGCCCGGCGAAAATGTTTCGACATACCAGCCATAATGCATCCCTTTACCAAACAAAGCGGCTTTGCTTTTGGTAGACAAAAAATCACCATACAGTGCTTTATCCCATTTGAACAAATCTTCAACTGTGGTGTACATGGCGGCACCAGCACCAAACATTTTAACGTTCATATAGTTTGGGTTTTTATAACCACCGTTATGCCCAATGCGATAACCACTCGCCCGGTTTTTAAGGATGGTGTTGTGGTTGGCAATGCCTGTGTTAGTTAAATTAAGTGGCGTGAGTATTTGCTGTTGCAGCACTTGTTCGAAGCTTTGACCGGTGATTTTCTCGATGATAAGCCCCAGTAAAAAATAACCTAGATTGGTATATCGTTCATCGCTTCCGGGGGTAAATAATAAATCTAACCCACCTATTATCTCAGCAAATTCTTGCTCGGTGGTGGCGCCATTAAATTTGCCCTTAAACCAGCCGGGAATAACAAAGGCCCTAGGCAAACCTGAGCGATGACTGAGAATATGACCAATGGTAA